>JAOAJX010000003.1 GCA_026413945.1 Candidatus Iainarchaeum sp.
GGCGCTCGCTTGTATGGGGTCCCAAGGATCACTTCAAAATTGGTCTTTTTGGAACTCCTATCCACAAGATTTGAATTTAGTTAGAATGAAGGTATCCTTTACAAGTAATGCTAAAATAAGCTCAGTATCTGTTAACACTAGAGGTAACACCGAGAAAATTTATGATGGTAAAAATTACTTTGATGATAATGGTATCTTGAGAAACGGTAAAGCCCCAGCAGGCAAATGGTTCCCTATATTAGATGGTAAGGGCTTTGTAATAAAAGCTGGTGAAGCTACCAGAACCGGAACATCAAAAATAGATTTTGAAGGAAGCATCAATTCCAATGACAAATTTGTAATCGAATTTATGTTCTCAGATGGCAGCATACTAACAACGCCATCGTGGCCTGTTGGTAAACCTTGTAATTAATGGAGATGAAGGTGGCTTTTTGTTGAAGGCACAGGCCTCTGTTGAATTTATGGTTCTTCTTTCGTTTTTGTTAGTGATTTTTGTTTTTTCAATTTCCATAGCGACAGGCCAGCATGAGGTTTTTCTTAGTTCAAAAAAGACCAGCGAAGCAAAGCTTCTCGCAAGAACGCTTGCATCAGAAATAAATGCTGTTTTTCTTGCTGGAAATGGCGCTGAAAAGTCGCTCTTTCTCAGGAATTTTGGCGATTATAATGTTGCTTTTGGCAAGCACAGGGTTTTCGTTGAATGGGGTGGCTCATATGTTAGCGAGTTTATAATAGCCAATGATGTTAATGCGCCCTCCGCAATGCAGGGCAAAGAGCTTCTCTTAAAAAACATAAGCGGAGGAGTTAAAATTGAGGTCAAGCAATGAAAAAGGCCAGCTTTTCACCACGGATTTTGTTTTTGCTTCAGCAATGTTTTTGGCAGCGCTTATTATTGTTTACGGCTATTCGAACTTGGCTTCCATGCGAATTAACGAATTACAAATAATTCAGGATAGGGAATATGCTGCAAGGCGCACGGCACAAATGCTTGTTACCTCTGAAGGAATTCCTCGTAATTGGCATGCGCTTGCAGATGAAAATATAAAGTCAATAGGCTTTGCTTTAGAGCCAAACATACTTTCAGAAGAAAAGATAAAGCGCTTCAAAAAGCTTTCTGACGAGAATTATGCCTTCCTAAGAGACATATTGGGGCTGCAAAAATATGGCATCTCGATTAAGGTTATTTCAACTTCAGGCAATACTCTTTATTCAGTCGGCCCACAAAAAACGCAGGAGTCAGCGATTGCAAAGGTTAGCAGGGCAGGCCTTTTGAACAATGCCATTGTTTTCCTCGATGTGGAGGTTTTCGAGTGAAAGGCTTTATTTTGTCCATGGATGCTTTATTCTCACTTACTGTTCTCATAATACTCCTCGGCATAGTAACCTTTTATTTTTCAGGCATGAGCTTTGGAGCTTTTCAAAGCACTGCTTTATATGATTTTGCTTCAGATCTCGGCGCAGCTCTTGAGAAAGGCGGATATTTTGAGAAAGCCATCGACGAAAATGAGATGACTGAGCTTAGCACAATACTTAATGTTTCTCCGCAGAAGCTTTGCCTTGAACTCAGGATTTACAGCTCTGAAGACATCAACTCAGTGCTTTTCAGTACCTACAAAGTTGGCTGTGTTTCAAAATATTCTGAAAGGGCTTCATATAAGAGAAGCTTCTTCTCGAATAAGGCAGGTAAGGCATACCTTGCAGAGGTGCTTGCCTGGTACAGGTGATTTTTTGAATAAGGGCTTTGTTGTCACAATTTCAGTTGCAATACTGCTTTCAGTGCTTCTCATAGCTTCATTGTATTATCTCAGGGCAAACCAGGCAGAGCAGAAGCTCATTCTTGAAAGCGCCTCTCCCTTAAAGGTTTCCGACATCGCTTCGGATGTTGCTGAAGACACTAAAAGCGCCATGGGCTTCAAAATACTTGCAGAAGGCTCAGCTAACTCATATTCAATAAAAATACAGGATTCAATACCAATAAAGACCTCACAAAGCAGCCTAACTTCCTGGAAATCATTCATAGAAGGCCCATACTCACAAAAGAAGAACGCAAAAATTTCACTTTGCAATCTAACCCCAACGGATGAGTTGCAGTTTTCAAATGGCATCGGTTATAAGAGAAGCATTTCAGGGAACTATGTAATTTTCTATGCCCCAAATTCCGACACCAACGCTTACACATATGACTTAAACCTCTCTATAAAGGGCAGCTATTACAATGATGAAAATTCAATTGAATGGTCTTGCAGCTCAGGATCTACAAAGGTTACTTTGAGGCTAAAAGATGACTTAGGGCCTGCTTTTGAAAGTGTATGCAATGCATCAAACTCCGATTACAAGGAGTACATAATAAAATTCAAGGATTCAAGCGGAGACCTCAATATCGCATTTGGAAGCATAGGTACAAGCCGTGGTGCAATAAAAATTCAAAACAATTTAGATAAAAATTTAGACATAAATTTTGGCGCTTCAATCAACACAGCGAGCCCAATTAGAATATTCTGGCCCTGCGACCTCAATATTTATATGGGCAACTCAAAGCAAATTTCTAAGATCACTCTTTTCAGCGGATAAGTTTATTAATATAATATGAGATATATTGTGACAAAAGGTGTTTTAATTGAGGAAAAAGGAAATAAAAAAAAGCCAGGAGGAAGAACCAAGCATTATTCTTCCACTGAAGCCAAAAGAAGAATCGTCAACAGAAGAAAAACCTCACGTTACTCTAACCCATCAACTTGAAACGAAAGAGCAAAAGAAAAAGAATTACTCTGAGAACATGCGCGAGCTCATCACCACGCCGGTTGACTCTTTAATTGATATTCTCAAGGTTAAAAAAACCGCATCCTTAAATGAACTTTCAGCTAAGTTAGGCCTTAGCATTGATGCCGTTGAAAGCATAGGCAGAATTCTTGAGAGATCCAGCGTTGTGAAGCTTATTTACCCAACTTCGGTTATAAAGCGCCCAAAAATTGTGCTTCTCACCCTTATAACTGAACAAAAAATCTTTACATTTGATGGCAAAAAAGTTGAGGAAAAAAAGCTTTTAGTTGATAATGTGCCGGTTCTCGTTGAAATAGTGCGTTCCAATGAAGATCGTATGCTTTACTACAACCTACTTCCGCCAACCTTCAGGCCTTATACAAAAATCTTTCTTGAGGAAATAAAGAACAAGATTGTTGAGCACGTGCCTGTTGAGGTTTCCGAGATAACAGATACTAAGAAAAGCATAGAACTTAAGAAAAGATACTTTGATGAAGCCAAAAAGGTTCTCCGAGAATACTTTGGCTCAGATACTACACTTCAGGACATCCTTGCAGGTTTGCTGCTGCATGAGATGTATGGCCTTGGCATAATTGAGCTAATAATGGGTGACAATGATCTCGAAGAGGTTGCAATAAACTCTTCTAAAACACAAATTACTGTTTACCACAAAGAATATGGCTGGATGAGGACAAACATCATGCCAATTTCCGAAGAAGCAATAGCTAACTATGCTTCCCAAATTGCAAGAAAGGTTGGCAGGGAAATAACAACACTAAATCCTTTGTTAGATGCGCACATAATCACTGGCGACAGAGTGCATGCTTCTTTATTCCCAATATCCTCTTTTGGAAATACAATAACAATAAGGCGTTTTGCTAGAAGGCCTTGGACTATAGTTGATTTAATTGGCGTAAGGCATACGCTCAGCATAGAAATGGCATCTTTGCTTTGGCTCGCCATGCAATACGAGATGAGCATGCTTGTTGCAGGTGGCACTGCTTCAGGAAAGACTGCTATGCTCAATGCACTTTGCGTTTTCATGCCACCATATCATAGAATTATTTCAATAGAAGATGTTCGGGAAATAATGCTTCCAAGCTACCTCCAGTGGAATTGGGTGCCAATGACAACAAGAAACCCAAACCCAGAAGGGCTCGGAGAAGTTAAGATGCTTGACTTGATGCATGCCTCGCTTAGAATGAGACCTGATCGAATAATCCTCGGCGAAATAAGAAAAAAGAAGGAAGCAGAGGTTTTATTTGAAGCGTTGCACACAGGCCATAGTGTTTACAGCACACTACACGCAAACTCAGGTCAACAGGTGCTAAGGCGTTTGCTTGAGCCACCAATATCATTACCACCGCTTGAAGTTGAAGGCCTTGATCTTATCCTTGTGCAGTACAGGGACAGAAAAACTAACAGAAGGCGCAGCTATGAGATCTGCGAGATTGAAACAGGAACAACAGGAGCACAATTGCGCATAAACACAATATTCAAATGGTCTCCGAGGACTGACAAATGGGATATGCTTAACAAGCCCACAAAACTTGTAGGAAACATTAACTTGCACACAGGCCTGACAGAGCAAGAGATTGCTGAAGACCTTGATGGGAGAGCTCATATTTTGGAATGGATGTTAAACCACAATATAAGCGACATAAACCAAGTTGGAAACATAATGAAAGCATTTTACGCTAACCCCGAAGAGATTTTAGAGGCAGCGAAGCAGAATAAAAAACCAGCAATTTTTTTGGAGGCGTAAGATGCGTGTAAAGTTCATGCTTTTCTCGATTGAGCGCGCAAACAGGATTAATAGGCGTTTTCTATGGATTGGTGAAAAGCTCAGCGACCTTTTTTATTCCCTCAAATATGATTTGCACCTTGCTGGCATCAAAATTGATCCAGAAAAATATTTGACCGCGGCTTTTTTTTCCGCACTCACTTATTTTGCAATATTCTTTGCACTTTTTTCAGCACTCTTCTTTGCAAGATCGCAGCAGCTTGATGGCTCATTGTTTCTAAATGCACTTTTCTTTGGACTCATCTTTGGTTTTGTATTCTTTTTATTGCATGTTTTCTACCCGCGAATAATAGCAAAAAACCTCGCAAGAACTATTGATAACAACCTCCTTTTTGCAGTAAAATCCATGTATGTCCAAGTTTGCTCAGGTATAAGCCTTTATAACACCTTGGTTTACGTTGCAAAGTCCGGTTATGTTGGTGTCTCAGAAGAATTTGAATATGTTGTGAAAGAGATCAATTCCGGTGAGTCAGAGGCAAAAGCACTTGAAAAAATGGCTATAAAGACGAGCTCTGAGCATCTCAAAAAAACCTGTTGGCAGCTGCTTAGTGCAATAAGAAGCGGTGCCTCTGTTAAAGGTGCTTTGCAATCAATTGTTGCAATGCTTGTAAAAGAGCAAGAAAGAGCAATTAGAGACTATTCCTCTGAACTTAATGTTTGGGTTTTAATGTATATGCTATTCGCAGCAGCAATACCAAGCTTAGGCCTTACCTTCATAGTGATACTTTCTTCACTTGCGGGTGCTTCAATAGGCCAACACACAATCGTATTTATAATAATGGTTTCATTTGCGATACAGCTCTCTATAATCGGCTTTGTTAAAAGTCGTATTCCGAAGGTGTTTTTAACTTGAATGGAAATATTTCAAAATCCATTGAGCGCCTATACAAGAGGATTTGCTTAGGTCTAAGCCGAACTATTCCTCTAAAAACTAGGCAAAGGGTATTATATCAAATGCTAACTTATGCAGGAATAAAAGGCGACTTCGACTTTTACATTGGGAGAAAGCTCTTTCTTGCAATACTTCTATCACTTATCTCCTTCCTTTTACCCATAACTGTTTTGAGCGGGATTTTTTTAACAATGTTTCCGCATGAGCTTATCTACCCAACCGCTTTGCTTATTGGCATAATTTCCTTTTGCATCATAGCAGTTATATATCAATTAATGCTATATTATAAGATAGATTCAAGGGCAAACCTCGTTGACAAAATTCTGCCAGATTTCCTCCTTCTTGTATCAAATAACATAAGGGCAGGCATGGTGCCTTTTTTCGCATTTAGGAGTGCGGCAAGAGAAGAATTTGGCCCTTTAGCTGAAGAAATCAAAATTGCCACTTCAAAATCACTTGGTACTGAATCATTTACTGAAGCTCTAAAGACACTTTCTGAGAGGATTGATTCAGAGAATCTTAAGCAAATGGTGCCTTTCATGATACAATCACTTCGTGCTGGGGGCAAAATTGCTGAGCTTCTTGAGACCTCTGCAGAAGATATGAGAGAGACGCAAGAACTTAAAAAGGCACTTATATCCGGCACAAAAATGTACGAGATGTTTCTCCTTTTCATCGTTGTTATCATGACACCTTTGCTTCTTTCCGTTTCCGTTATTTTCCTCGAACTTCTTTCCAATATGCAGACAGATATAGCACGAGACACAAGCGGTTCATTTAATCTTGGCTTTCTTTCTTCAAGCATAAGCATTCAGCCGGCTTTTATGAATATTGCAGCATACCTGCTAATATTTGGAAATTCGCTCTTTGCAGGTGCATTCATAGGTGTGATTTCAAGAGGCAAGGCAAAATTTGGCCTTAAATATTTCCCTGCAATATTTTTGGTTTCAGCAGTGATTTTCTTCTTCGCAAGAATTTTCCTTAGAGGCCTTCTTTTAGCATCGTATTAGAGCTTTATAACCTTGTCCACAATTATAGAGATCTTGTTTATAAGCTCAGCTTCAGCTTCTTCCTCAATAGATATTAAGGCCATTGATATGCCCCAATTCCTTGCTTGGTTTATTATGAAATGAGTAAACTTAGCGATTGTGCTTATGTCGTTGTGTATCGTGAGTGTAGTCAAGCTATCCACAAAAAGCATTTTGCTTTTTTCAGGCATATTCTTTACAAAATTCGTTATTGCTATGCTCATGTTTGTAAGATCTCTGGGTGTCTCAAGAAAAATAACCTTTTCAATCCTCTGTGGCGAAGAAACCCTTCCAGAAACGCAGTCAATATACCAAATCTTTTCGGTTTTTACTTTTGCGTTTTCTAGTATCTTATTTACAAGACGTGCCGGCTTGTTTGCTGCGACATATATGCAGCCCATCTTATTCATGTTTATGAAATAATAAAGAATTTCATTATTTATATCAACGTAGTCTTTGGCAGGCACTATAAATAACGTTATCTGGTCTTCAGCTATTGAAGAAAAGTCGATCTTTTTTGCCACCAAAACCACGACTTATTTCCACTTCTTTATGTCTTTATTAATCCATAGCAAAGTCCAGATAATGCCCAAAGCAGCAATTGCATCAAGAAAAAGTGCACTGTACAAAACAAACTGTTCTTGCATAGAACTTGCCACTTTGCCAAAGTGTTGATAAATGTAAGTTAGCTCTATGATTGCAATTAACACATATATAAAGCTTATTGAAATTAAAAGTTCTAACTCTTTCAGTTTGGCAAACCTAGCGACTATTATTGAATGAAAAAAAGCTATTAAGAAAACCCCGAGCTTTATGCTGGCCATAAGTGAAAATAACATCGGCTCAATCATTTGCACTCCTCCCAGCCACGGGTTACATAGCTCGTGTGGTAGAATTGATACAAAGTTGCAACAAACATCATGCCTGCAAGAATATATAATATTTCTATGCTGACCCAAAGCTCCGGTGCACCGATTATAGTGTAAGAGATACCATAGATGCTCAAAAATAGCTTTATTATGTTCAGCACTGTGAAAAGACCCACAGTTGATATTAAATATGGCAAGGCCATTGAAAAGCCGCCACCGTACAATTTCCTACATATCGCAAGCGCTATAACGAAAGCCAGAACATAAAGGAGTGCCACAAATGCGTGCAAAAGAATCATAGATATCAAAAATATATTGTTTGAACTGCTTTATAATCTTTATCTGGGCTTTTTATTGACTTCTTTGAATTTCCATCTTGTCAGCAGGTAACATTTGCATTATTTCATCAATGCTTATCGGACAATTCGTAGCTTTTTCAAAAGCCGCCTTGAGTTGCTTCGCAACTTCACTTTTCTTCTTTTTTCCTTGAACAATCCTAAATGAAGTTAGCGCTTTTTTTTCTATTGCCTCAGGTGGCCCTGAAATTACCCTGTAATGCTCTCCTGCTTTTTCTATGCCTATCGCAAATTTTAGCGGAGTGTTCTTGAACCAATTTCTTTTTCCATAAATCACATATGCACCAAAGCCAAGAGATTCTCCACTGGGGGCTTTTTTTGAGACTTGTTCTGGTTTTACAGAGTAAACATCTACAGAGTTTAAGCCATCTTGCCATGCCTTGCTGAATACCGCTGCAAATACTGCGGCTTCTTTTAGTGTATTTTCTCCAGGGTTATTTCCATTGGTTTTGATGATGCAATGCGCTGCACCATAAACATCCGCATGGAAATACAAATCTTTCGGCTCCATATATTTGCTAATCAGAAGCTCGTTTGTGTTTGCATCTCTGCCAGCCAAAATGAGAAAGCCATCGCTCGAGAAAGACCAGCGGAATTTTTCGTACCATTCGCGAGGTCTTTTTGAAATGGGTGTTTTTTTCTGCTCATTCTGTGCTTTGCTTTCAAGCTTTTTTATCTTCTGCTCAACAACTTTCATGGCTTCTCTTATCTTCTCTGCTTTTGCCTCTGCTTTCTTCGCTTTTTCAAAGTAATTTCCTATGTTCTTGTGTATGCTTTCATCAAGATTAAGCTCAATTTCCAAAAGATCACGCTCTGCTAAATTATATTAGCCTGCTTACCAATAAAAACAAAGCGCTTTTTTTGCAAAATTTAATTGAAAATTGAAAGAGCAAGTATTTTAAATATAGACGCATCAATAAATATTACTTAAACTATACTTAAGGAGGTAATTTGATGAAAAATAAGGCACAAGGAACAACAGAATACCTGATTATTTTGGCAGTAATTATAATTATTGCCTTGGTTGTTGCGGGAGTGATGGGTTGGTTCCCAGGCCTCGGCGGGGCAATAACTGAGCAGCAGAGCAAGGCCTACTGGCAAGGAACCTCACCTTTGGCAGTAACGGATTGGAAGATAGGATCTACAGGAGCAAGGTTTACATTGAAGAACGTAAGCACAGATAAAATAGAACTAACGGATATTGGCGTAAGTGGTACTGCACTTGGGCTAGCTGATGTTAATATAAATGCAGGAGAAACCTATACTACTGATTTAGATAACAGTGTTACTTGTACATCTGGAACTTATCAGCATAATTTAGAGATAAGCTACAACGTTGTTGGTGGCATCTCTGGAAAGAAGCTTGTCGGTGCAAAGCCAATAGTTGGAACATGCGGCTAAACCTTAAGAGTTAGTTTAATGTAAAAGGTGCTTTTTGCACCTTTTCTTTTAATTTTTTTGCTTATTTTTGTCTCACTTATTTTTTAATTTCGTTTTTTACAATTATCTTTTTTCCATAAATTCAGCTTTTTTCCCAAGTTTCAAGCCGAACTTTAAGGCAACATTTATAAGGATTAAAGCAATTCTATATTAGTGAAAGCAGAATTTTCTTTGAATTAGTAGGTGGAGCTATGCAAAAAAAGGAGCTGAAACTGAGGGTTCAAGATGCGGATCCAGCGCATGTTGGAAGGAATATAGTTACGCTTGATTCAAAACTTAGAGAAGCGCTCGGGATAAGCAGTGGTGACATTGTAGAAATAAAAGGTGCGAGAACTACTGCAGCAATTGTTTGGCCCGCTCGGGCTGAAGATGAAGGCAAGGAAATAATACGCATGGACGGCTTTATAAGGCATAACGCAGGAATAGGCCTCAATGATACTGTAATTGTGAGAGCTGCTGATTACAAAGAAGCACAGGAAGTAGTGCTTGCGCCAACACAGCGCATAAGAATTATTGCTTCTAGCTACAACAAGATTCTTAAAAGGACTTTTCTTGGGAGGCCTCTTTGCCAAGGTGATAGCGTATGGATAAGTGTCTTTGGCTCCGGATTTGTTTATAAGGTAACTGGCACCAAGCCAAGAGGTATTGTGAAAGTAACAGAGCTCACGGAATTTGTGCTTAAGGAAAAGCCAGCGAAAGAAGTTCCAGAAGGAATACCGACAGTTGCCTATGAAGATATAGGTGGCTTAAAAGAGCAAGTCATGAAAATAAGGGAAATGGTTGAGCTCCCAATGAGACACCCAGAGCTTTTTAGGCGCCTTGGCATAATACCACCGAAAGGGGTTTTGCTTTATGGCCCTCCAGGTACGGGAAAAACTCTTCTGGCAAAAGCGGTTGCAAACGAAACAAACGCAAACTTCATAAGCGTAAATGCTCCAAGCATTATGAGCAAATATGTTGGTGAAGCCGAAGAGCGAATAAGGCGCATATTCAAGGAAGCAGAGGAAAATGCCCCGAGCATAATATTCATAGATGAAATTGATGCAATTGCACCTAAGAGAGATGAAGTAATAGGTGAAGTCGAAAGAAGAGTTGTTGCGCAGCTTTTGGCAATGATGGATGGCCTTGAAGCAAGAGGCAATGTAATTGTGATGGCAGCAACAAACCGTGTTAATTCCTTAGATGAAGCATTGCGCAGACCAGGGCGTTTTGATCGTGAGATTGAGTTTGGCATACCTGATAGGATGGAACGCAAGGAAATATTGCAGATACACACAAGAGGCATGCCTTTGGCAAAAGATGTCGATCTTGAGCAACTAGCTTCAATAACTCACGGTTTTGTCGGTGCCGATTTAGAAGCGCTTACAAAAGAAGCAGCAATGAAAGCTCTAAGGAGATACTTACCAAAGATAAACCTAGATGAAGATGAGATTCCTGCCGAAATACTCGAAAGCTTAGAGGTAAGAGCTGAAGATTTTATGGAAGCCCTTAAGGATGTACAGCCAAGTGCTTTGAGAGAAATTGCTGTGCAAATACCTAAGGTAAAATGGAGTGATATTGGTGGCCTAGAAAACGTAAAAGAAGAACTTAAACAAGCAGTTGAATGGCCTCTTAAATATCCTGACCTTTTCAAAGAAATGGGCATAAAGCCAGCAAAAGGAATATTGCTTTACGGTCCTCCGGGCACGGGAAAAACTCTTCTGGCAAAGGCTGTTGCAAATGAGAGCGAAGCAAACTTCATTGCAGTGAAAGGCCCTGAGCTTCTCTCCATGTATGTTGGTGAAAGTGAGCGCGGTATAAGAAAAATCTTCAGGAAAGCGAGGCAGGTTGCTCCAGCAATAGTTTTCTTTGATGAGATTGATGCAATAGCATCAGAACGTGGAGAACATCTAGATTCTGGCGTAAGCAACAGGGTTTTGAATCAATTGCTTACTGAATTAGATGGGACTGAAATACTGCAGAATGTTGTATTCATTTGTGCAACAAATAGGCCCGATCTTGTGGACAAAGCGTTGCTTAGACCTGGGCGCGTAGACCGGCTCATAGAAGTGCCCGTGCCTGACATCAAAGCAAGGACAAGAATACTTGAAATACATACTAAAGCGGTGCCTCTTGCTCAAGACGTTTCAATCAAGGAGCTTGCAGAGGTAACTGAAAACTTCAGCGGTGCCGATCTTGAAAACTTAGTTAGGGAGGCAACTCTTATTGCAATAAAAGAAAACAAAATGAAAAAATGCTTAGTATCTATGAAGCACTTTGAAAAAGCTTTGGCTAAGGTAAAGCCATCAATAACTGAAAACACAAAGAAAGCTTATGAAGACTTCAAAATAAAGGCATCCGAGTTCTCGCCAAGCTATGTGCGCTAATGCTAACTAAAAGAAACCAGAAAGACCAAGTATAGCAAGATTTCCTAATAAAAGCAATAACCAAATGCTTGGGAAATGTGCTAATATTTTGCTTCCATCAAGTGGCGGAAACGGAATAAGATTAAAGGTTGCAAACCAAAGATTTAGGGTAGCAACCCCAAAAATAAGTTCACCGATGTATGTTTGGCGATTTCCAATAATGAAAAAGAATATAAAAATGAAAAGCAATCCTATGGCAGTATTCATTAGAGGCCCTGCAAGCGAAATCTTTGCATTTTGCTTCTTAGTTAGATGGGGGCCGTAAACATAGACTGCCCCCGGAGCAGCAAAGATAAAATTCATAAGAGAAGATATGAGCGCAATGACAAGGCCAGCTGGCCACATCACGAATTCAGCATGGCAGCCATACCTTCTTGCTACTGCCCTGTGCGCTAGCTCATGCGCTATAAAGCCAGTGCCAACAGCAACTAAACTCATTGGAAATAGGTATAGAAAGCTCCCCATATCAACAAGCCGGCCTATTCTGGTGAATGCAATGCTTATTGTAAGCCAGCTTATTATCAGATCTTGAAGCTCGCTTCTCTTCATACAAAGCTTTTACAAACATATTTTTTAAACATTTTGCTCAGCAATTAGTTTATGCTGCAAGGGGGTTGGTATGAGAAGGATGGATAGTAAAGCACAGATTTCTCTTGAAATGATTCTTGTGTTAGCTGCGCTTATAGTGGTAGCGTTGCTTGTTGTTTCAAAGCTTCAGTCATCAGCGACACAGGCAAGCAAATCAATAGACAAACGCTCACAGGAGCTTTTCAAAAAAGTAGATGACATAGGAAGCTTGAGCTAGTGATATAATGAGAAAAAAAGCGCAAATTTCCTTGGAGTTTTTGATAGTATTTACTATAGCAATCATAACAATGTGCTTTATTTTGCCTTCAGCCAGCAAAGCTTACAATAAATCTCTAAAGGCGATTGATTTGGCAAACGCAAAGCTTTTTGCCTCAGAGCTTCAAGATTCAATACGACTTATTGCACAGCTCTCAGAAGGTTCCCAGCTTACACTTAAATGTAGCCCTTTTGAGGATTGGAAATTTTCAGTAGGGCCAGAAAATATAACTATTTTAGTAAACGAATATAACATTAAAATCAACACTGCAGCAAGAGTAGTTTCAAAAGAGACCAACTTTTCTTTGAATCAAACCTCGTGCCTTCTGCTTAAGCGTGAAAAAGAAGAAATTTTCTTGGCTATTAATAGATGCTAAATTAATGGCATACTGTGAGAATTATTTCTGTCTCTTCGAGATTTTTGTCTAATGCAATAAGTTTGCTCGATATTGCATTCCTACAGCTTTTGCTGCAATCGAAAACCCTTTTTCCATCAATAGTTAGCGAGAAACTATCACCAAAAATTTCTTTTGCTTTGTTAACCATAATCTCTTTCGAAGGCCTTTCCAAAAGCCAAATTTTCAGCATATCGTGTTCTTTTTGCAATATTATGAGCTCATCAGCTTTAGGTGCTTCACTAAAATAAATTGAGCTTAATGCGAAGAATGCAATTACTGCAAATAACATTGCAGAGACTGAAGAATCCATTGTAAATATATAGCCCTTAATTTTTTGCATCATTGCAGAAGGCCACCTCCATGGTGCTGAATTGTCCATTCACCAGCAATAATCGCAGCAAAACTGCGGGCTCTTTGCATACGTAGTATTTTTCCTTATCCAGAACAATATCCCTGTTATTTAACTTTATAGCAAACACCTTGTTTTTTAGCAAATTTTGCCTGTTTTTCTCTAAGACATTTTCAAAGTCAGATATGCGGTTTTCGAGGATACGCTTCTCATCAATGCTTATGTCTGCAAGGCCATTTTCATCTGCACTTCTCTTTATCAGCGAGTCCACAAAAAGCGCATTTTGCTCGTTTTCAAAGAATTTCTGGCGCATTAACCTTATCTGAGTTATACGAACAAAAACGAAAAATGCGAGAAAGCAGACCAGAATTATTATTATGAATGCAACACAAAGATCTAAAGCAAATAGCATGCCTCTTCTACTTATAGTGCGTGCCATAAACTTTTACCTCTGCACCATGCTTTTTTGTTACAATAGTTGCTTCAGAAAATATTTCTGAGTATACGAATTTTCCATTATAGTCGCTTGCAACAGCTCCTTCAAAAATTGCACAATCAATTTTCAAATCAGAGCTTACTTCAGGACTTGAATAATAAGAATCTAATATCGTGCTGCAACTTTTTGCCTTAGCATATGCCTCCAATCTTCTGTGCTTTTCATAAGAAGTTTTTCCAAGACCTTGAATGCTTTCTGCCGCAATAGATATAATTACTATTAGTATCATAAAGCAGATTATGATTTCAAGAGAAGCAAACCCTTTTTTACTTTTCAATAATATGGTACCACCCATGCTAACCAACCTTTGTTGCTCTTATAGTATAGCCAGGAACCAATGACGCAAAAACGTAAGCCTTGCCTTTCCGTATTTTGCAGACAACCCTTTTGTTTTTCATGGCACCGCCGGTGTAAGTATATTCAGCAATTTTAAGGCCTGATGATTCGACCACAATTGTTCTGGACAAATCGCTGAGGCCTGAAAAACGGTAATTATTTATTCCATCTGTTATGTATAATTCACACCCAAAATGTTTTTTGAATCTTTCATAAGCATTCGCAATCTTCTTATTCACAACACTATTTAGAAGAAATGAATCTGTGTTGTTCTTAGAAAGCTCAGATTCTAATGTTTCCTTTATTATTTTAGATAGGTTCTCCTCTATCTGGAACCTCTCAAAGCTAGCCCGTTCCATTTCGATAGTTGTTATGTGTGCCTCTCTCAAAATAACAAGCTCGTTTCTATATGATGCAATTGTAGCAATTAATAAGGTAGAAAAAACTATCAACAAAATTGCTGAAAAGAAGCCATTTTTATCAAGTTTCAGCAGCATCACACAACCCTTAGCAGCAATATATTTGCTGTAAGGGAATTATTTTAATTTTTTCTTTGTCTCAGAGTAGAAGTAACGCACCTATAAAAATCACTGATAGCAAAATTGCATAGCCCCTATTATAATAAGCTATTATTCCGAGAAGCAGAGGTGCAATGAGAGAAAACTCTATATATTTTGGGTGATAACTTGAAACATACGTTCCTATTAGCATACCAATAAATATTACTGCAAATATAAATGCTGCAAAGTTGCCGACGCTTTTGCTCACGCTAGCAGAAAGCTTTTTGAATAAGTCATCAATGCTTGGCATAGTTGCCTGTTTTTTTTCTTCCTTTTTCTCGTCCCCCATAAAATATTCTTCATTCTTTAGATTTTAATACCTTTCGTATATCTTTGCTCTTGGGCTTTCGTTGGGGTGAGGGGGCAGCAGTATGCACTGCTGCCTCTTTGCAAAATTCAACTTCCGTTTATCTCGAACCTCTTCTTGAAGTCAATAACGCCCAAAAGTTCGTAGAGCATGTTTCTATATTTTTTTGGCTCCTTGTTTTTGAAGAGCTTTTCAAAGAGTTTTTCCTTCTCCAACTCAAGGATTTCAAGGCTCAGATCCTCAAAATCAATCTTTCTTGGAACCTTCATTTTATCACCTCAACTACCTTAATGCTCTTTTTGATTAATTGCTTTTTGACACCACATTTCCACTAAATGCAAAGGTTAATAAATTAAAACAAATCGCAATAGGTATTTTTTTATGCATAAAAGCGCATTTAGCATCGAAGATGCCTGCATAATAAAAGATGAAAGGTTTTTGTATCCCGACTATGTCCCGGAGAGGCTGCCATTTAGAGATGCTCAGATAGAGGAAATCGTGAGCTCTTTAAGACCCCTGCTCAGGAATGGAAAGCCACAGAACCTTTTTATTTTCGGACCAACAGGCACAGGCAAAACAGTAACTGCCAAGTATGTTATAAAAGAGCTTGAGTCAGCTTCCTCAAGAGCAAAAGGGCTTTACATAAATTGCTTTGAAGACCACACTAGGAATGCGGTACTTAACAAGCTTTGTATTTCTCTTGGCAATGCAGTGCCGAGACGCGGTCTTGCAGCTGACGAGCTTTACAATGAGCTTTTGCAGACACTTAAAACTAAGAAAATAAGCCCTGTTATTGTTTTTGATGAAGTAGACCAGCTTATCAAAGATAAAACCTCTTCCATGCTTCTTTACGACTTGCTAAGGGCAAATGAACAACATGGCCTTCAAATTGGATTAGTTTTAGTTTCAAACCTTTATGAAATACTTTCTTTCCTCGATGGAAGGGTCTTGAGCTCTTTATCAGCAAAGAATGTAAAGTTTGAAAGCTATACCCCAGAGCAACTTAAGCAGATACTTAATGATAGAGCAAAAATTGCTTTTTTCAACAATTCTTTAGACCAAGATGCTATAAACCTAGCAGCAGCATATGGTGCAAAATGCAATGGCGATGCCAGGGTTGCAATAGAAATTCTTCTGTCTGCTGCAAGAATGGCAGAAAATGAAGGCGCTAAGAGTGTTAATATTAACCACATCAAAAATGCATTTAAAACTATAAGCCCAAGAGCATTGCAAAAAGCAGCACCCTTTCTAGATGTGCATGAGAAGGAACTACTAAAAATTTTGTGCGAGAAAGATGCTCTTTTTTCTGGTGAATTATACAAGCTATATGCGGCAAAATTCAGTAGTCCTTTGACTGAGAGAAGCTTTCGCGATAAGCTCAACCGATTGGCTGAGCTCAAATTGATAAGTTTAAAGGATGTCAAAGAAGGCATGCGTGGTAGGACACGTGAAATAACTCTAGCACAGCCAAAAAATGCAATAATGAGGCAAATAATTGAATAAGGAGGTTTTATAATGCGAGACAAAAGGCCCGAGCTTAGCGATGAAGAGATTGCGTTGAGAATAATAAAGCTTTATTTTGAAGAGATTGCTAGGATTGGAATAAAGAGGAATTTTACTCTTGACTCTATACTGAATGCATATTTTTACACTTTGCATAAACTAAAAAACAAAAAGAGCGAGATTGCAAGGGTCTGTAAAATGGTTCAGGAAGAGCTTACCGAACAATCAACAAAAGGGCAAAACACTTAGTGTTTTTACCTTGCAATTATTTTAACAATGTCACCACTTTTAAGTTCAGTATCTTTGCCTATCTTTTGTCCAGTTTTACAATTTATAGCCGCAACAAAAGAATTACCAATGCTTGTGTGAACTTTGTAAGCAAGCTCAATTGCAGTGGAACCTTTTTTTAGTAACATTGCGTCAGGAAGCACATTGCCTTTAGAATCAGAAAGCTTTGCCTGGTCTTCCACTGGAAAAACAACAATCATCCCAAGAACGTCAAAAGCAACCTTGTTAAGAACCTGCTGTACTCCAGTGCCCCCAAATCTTTTTAGAATATTTTCTCTTATAAACTCGAGAGCCGCCTTCTGTTTTTCAGGAATTTCTTTAAGAATCTTAAATTCAGATTCACCAGGGACATATTCTATAATACCTTGCTCTGAAGCCTTTCTCAAAGCCAGTTCAGCTTCAGCAGAAACCGGCATTATTGTCTCATCAGGAAATTTTTCCTTTAACTTTCTTATGTTTTCTTCAGATTCCTTAATGTCTGCCTTGTTTGCTGCAATTATCATTGGTTTGCTCTTCTGTCTTAAAAGCTCTGCAAACTCGAGCTTAAGCTCCTCGTTCCAATCGCATATTCTTTGTCCCGAGTTTATTTCTATAAGGCATTTTTTTATATAGTCTTCGCTTATCCCAAGGCCGCTTATCTGCTTTGCAAGAACACTGGCCGCTAATTCATTTTTCACATGCCTTAGATTTGGCCATGCTCTATCTATTATGCCTTTTATCCAGTATTGCATCTCTTTTTTTAGAAAAATAACAGTCTCTTCTGGGTTAAATTTTCCCACACCAACAACATTTCCGTGCGTATCTGTTGAGCCACTCGCATCTAAAACATGTATCAAGCCGTCTGCAACCATTATATCGTTTAGGAACTGGTTGCCAAGACCTTTTCCTTGCCAAGCATCAGGCACCAATCCCGCTACATCCCATACCTTTATTGGCACAAAGCGCCAACCATTTTTGCAATAACCGTGCACAGGACTACACTTCTGACCTATCTCAGAGTGAGGGCATTTAACCTTGACATACGCAACACCTTGGTTAGGCTTTATAGTTACAAAAGGCCTGTTGCCAGTTTCAGCATTGCATAGTGTTAAAGCGTTGAAGAATGTACTCTTTCCAGAATTTGGTGCTCCAACAATGCCTATCTCCATAAAAAATAGCTTAAGGCAAAACACATAAAATAAGTGCTGCGTATTTATTGAGTCCAAATTGTAAGAAACTGCGCTTTCTCAAAGATTATATGATTGAAATCCTCTAGCTTAAAGCTTACATGAAAATCAGGCCCACAGAGAAGCTTTACACACCGCCTTATGCTTCTATTTTCCATGCATGCAGAATCCTTGTTGAAATCAATCTTGCCCTCTTCTATTACTGGGTTGTGGTAAAATAACAAGTAATTAGAGTCGCAATTTTCATTAATCCTTGAAGCAATCTGCATTAAATCATTATCCATCTTCTCAAAAAGCATCTGCGCGCTAAAAAAATTCTGCAAGAACCAGAACAAAGCTATGCCACAGGCAAGAGCAACGCCTATGTAAATCATAACTTGAATCGAGATACTCCCTTTATGAAATCCTTTATTAAGTGCCTCTGCATTCAATTGCTACAACCTCTATATCTTTTTTTTCAAATATGCACTTGAAATTATGTATATCGTAAGCTTTTATTATGTCTGGCTCATTAAGGTTAAGCTCTGCAGCATTCACATCACATTTGCAGTGCTCACAATTTTTTATATTCTTGTAATCAACGCAGATTCCTTTTCCATGGCCACTTACAACTGCACCTGATGAAATTTCGATCTCTTTGCTTAATCGCGTTTCAACCTCTGAGTTGCATACAAAATTGCACCACTGTGCAAAAGCTTTTACCGCATTCTCATTTGTTTTTATCTTTGTTTGCTCTCTGTTGTTCTCAACCATTGTGAGCAGTATTCCCATGGCCAAGAAAACTGTTATTATTCCAAAAACTACCCAAACAGCATTTTCCATTTTCCCTACCAATGACTTTTTTTAGCAGACAACTTCATCGTCGCTTGCTTTCCCATCGCGGTTTTTGTCAAAGACCATTGTAAACCAGTGGTTCGGCTGGTTTTTTGGATCTGAGTAACATTCCCCTGGCTGTATAAACTTTTTTAGGTTTGCGCTTGATTGCTCAGTAGACAAGCCTTGCATCTGCCAGTAGTTGCACATTAAGCTCTTGCAAGCGTTCATTTTCAGCAAAGCACCATCAACTTCACAATCAATCAACACAGGACAAGGTATTCGGTTTTCACAAATACCTATTCCTGCTAATAGGCTTTCATCATAGTCATTCTTTAGTTGGTTCTTTGTTAGGTCTACACCTTGTGTAAAAACATGCTTGCAGAAATTTACCTTTCCGCTAATGTCTTTTGCCTTAATGCATAAGCTTTGGCATTCTTGCTTCCATTCATCAACGGTTTTCTTTTCGAGTTCACCGCCAACCTTTACTACCTGTTGCGAAACCATTTGCAATACAAGCATTGCTACAGCCAAAAGCACAAACAGAATTATAAAAACCTGTATTGCCATTTCCATTCCTTTCTCACTCATACCCTCACCTCCACTTTACTGCTTGGGTAATTCCAGAATATTGTTATGCTTCTTGTAGTGCCACTATCTATATGATATTTGTTAGAGTCAATTCCAGGCATCTCTTTTGCAATCTCCGAAGCATCTACTGTTATTGGATTTTCAACTGTTATAGCATAGCAAGTATAATATTCCATTTTTGGTTTTGCATTCATTTCTTCATAACAGGACTTTAAGAGCTTGCCGATCTGCGAGTTTGTTATGCTTATTTGTTGAATGACTTTAGTATCTGTGCTTCTAGTCTGTGTCCATTGAAGTTCTAGTCCTGAAAGCCAACCTTGGCTTAATGCCAAAAGCATGGCACCTACTGCCAGAGCCACAAAAATTGTTATAATCACAGATATAGGAAGCTCCATTTTTCAACCCTCGCTTATACCTTATTGCTATTTTTGTATTTAAATTTATCCTTAATCAAGGTTGTCAGGAAAAGCTCAAGAAAACATTTATATATGGGCAAGCACTAAAGATAAGAATAGGGATTGTTATGGACCCAAAGATTGAATCCGTTAAGAATAAGATTGGCGGTGTTGAAAGCTCTCTTGCAATTATATCGCAATCAAAGCAGAAAAATCTCTCAGAAGTAAATGCCAATCTGAACTTTCTAGTTGGACAACTCGAGAATTTGCGTGTTGAGCTTGATAATCTGGACAAGACAATAGTGCTTGGCTCACCGCTCACAGAATATAGTGAAAATGTTGAGAAACTCACCTCCATCGAAGAAACAATAAACAGCGTTGAATCAAAGTTCGAATTGGCAATTGAAAAAATAGCCGAAATCAGAAAGGATCAGGAAGTTCTGAAAAACCTTTTACAGGAAGGTATCTCCGAAAAACAGGTCCAACTTCTTGAATCAAGAATAAAAAATATTGAAGAGCTTCAAGAGAAACTCATGAGCTCAAAATCAACAAAAATACTTGTAGAGCTTGTGGAAATAATAGATGAGCTTAATCACAGATTAAAAAGAATAGAAGAGCTTTTCAAGATAGGCAAGATTTCAGAGGCACAAGTAACGCAATATTCACCTCAGTACTCACTGCCTTATCCACAGCAGCCAGTGCCACAGCAACAGCCTTCAAAGCCAGTTGGTGGACTTAAATGGATTTTTAAGCGTTAAAGTGAATGAAAATGTCAGATGAGAAAGCAAGGGTAAAATTTTATAATCCCAATATCGCAGACTTTGAGCATGTAAGGTTCGATGGCGACCCCATGGTTCTAGAGAAGTGCAGATACATAAGTGCCCAAGTTATTATGCAAAAAGCAAGGCTTGAAAAGTTAAGAAACGCAATAATCTCAGGAACATCATACTCTGCCATGGAAGTTGAATCTAAGATAAACGAACTTAGCAAGAGAGCAGAAATACTTGCTTCAAAATCAAACCTAATATCAACTTCTATAGAAGAATTAGAAGCTGCTGAAAACGATCTAAAAAAACGTGCCTTGTCAGGTGAATTATTACAAAGGTATACTGCTGTCAGAGAGCAAATAATTCAAATTGAAAAAACATTTGGCGGCCTTGCATCAATACGCGCACCAGATCTCTTTGAATCCATGATGCACGACCTTGAAAACATGAACGCAAGGGTAAGGAAAATTGAAGATATCGTGGGAGCAACCGTTGACATTGCTTTAAAAGACCGCTTGGAGCGTGCAAAGAGATATATTGATTATTATGGCAAAGAGATTTCTGAAAGAGGTGCACCTTAATGAAATATATTATCAAAGATTGTAGCAATTGCATAGGCCTCGGAGATAAAAGTTTTCCAATGTGTGCGCAATGTATCAAGCCACAGAAAGATCTAGAGTTGATAGTTTATAAAAACAAAATTTTTACAAAGCAACAATATCTCAAGGATAATTCTTATGTCATATACCCATTTTTTGTTGATTGTCTAATAAAGCCAATTCGCGGCAAAGTGCTCAAGTCTTACAAGATAAAAGATGCGAATGTTAAAATAGTTCAAGAAGAAGAAAACTTAGAACCAACCTATACTATAACAATACCACATTTGGAGCCAAACATGGAACAGTTACTTTACCTTTATAGGGAATATGAGAGCCACGAACTTAAAGATCCTCTTCTTGTGCGTTGGATAAAACAGCATGGCATTCTTGACTATCTTATGTGTGATCCTAAAGTGCAGGAGATAAATATAAACCCACCGGAATTTCAAAGCCCTTTTAGAATTGTACATGATGATTTTGATGAGTGCAGGACAAATCTTTATCCTTCAATCGACTTCTTGAATTACCTTGCAACTTATTTGAAAATAAACTCTGGTAGGCCTCTTAATAAGGCACAGCCACAGCTTGACGCAGAACTTATCGTTGAAAACCAACGCGCAAGGGTTGCTGCTGTAGTGCAGCCATTTTCAATTCATGGCATTGGCTATTCAATAAGGCGCCATAGGGAAAAGCCATGGACATTGCCTCTTTTCATAGCTAACAAAACCATAAGCCCACTTTTCGCCGGTTTCATGTCATTCATGATCACACATGGAAGAACATTTCTAACAGCTGGGCCTCGTGGCTCCGGAAAAACTTCCTTGCTAAGCGCATGTATGCTTGAAATACTTCCAAAGTATAGAATTATAACAATCGAAGATACGCAAGAGCTCCCGATCAACTTCTACAAAGAATATGGCTATGACATACTTTCTTTCAAGGTTCGCTCAGCATTATCACCTGAAGGCCTTGAGATACCTTTTGAGAAAGGTCTTAGAACATGCTTAAGATTAGGCAATTCATGCTTAATACTTGGCGAAGTTCGTTCGCAAGAAGCAAAAGTTCTTTACGAAGCGATGCGTGTTGGCGCAATGGCTAATACAGTGGCAGGAACAATACATGCAGACAATCCATATGGTGTTTTTGACCGTGTTGTTAATGACTTAGGTGTGCCAAAAGGCTCGTTCAAGGTCACAGACTTGATTATAATAATAAAGCAGATTAAATCTCCAACCGGTCTTTATCATGTTAGGCGTGTTACTCAGGTTGTTGAAGTGCTAAAAGACTGGCAAGATGAGCCAGTTTTCAGAACACTCATGACCTACGACAAAAAAGAAGATTCTTTGGTTCCGACACAAGCATTGATTAAAGGAAATTCAGTTACGATTCAGAACATAATGGAAACAAGTATGGAATATGACTCTTATGATAAGGTTTGGCGCGATATCACGTTGAGAGCCTGGGCAAAGCAGCGCTTTGTTGAGACACTCTCCGTTTTCAAAGAAAAGCTTGAAGGCCCATATGTGCTCAAAGCAAACAAATGGTTTGCTGAAGCATTTGAAAAAATAAAGCCATTGCAAAGTGAAGAAGCAGAAAATAAGTTTAAGGAAGAGTATGAGAAACGTCTGCAATTGCTTTGGAAGTGAGTTTATTATAGGATGATTAGCAATGTATTTTGATTTTGTTTATAATACTGGAAAGAAAATAAAAATTTTTCCTAAGTCCTCATCTCTTGAAAATAAGTTCAAACAAGTCGAATTTCCGTATACTTCAGCGGAGTTTCTTTCAGGGATATTCATTTGGTTTATCATACCTGCTTTTGTTGGAATCTTCTTTTTTATCATCGGTGCAGCTTCAAAACTTTGGCTTTTTGAGCTTTTTGGATATATTTTCATTTTCACATCAGTTCTTCTTGCAATATCATCTTATCTTTATGGCGCAAGCATATACTACACCCAAGGCATCATACAACAAAAAGAAGAGATGCTACAAGCATTACTTGAGATGGCGAATTATATAAGCCTAAATACAAGCATAGAGTTTGCCTTTACTGAGACAGCAAAAGGCCTTACAGGAGTTCTCGGTAAGCAATTTAAGAACATAGTGACAAAATTAGAGCTTCAGCAGTATGCTACACTTGGTGATGCATTTGAGGATTACATTCCTGTATGGATGGAAATAAATCCCGATTTTGTAAAAGGCCTTACAATTCTTCAGACCGCAAGCTTGGCACCCCTAAGCGAAAGAGACAACATGCTGAAAGAAGGCATAAAGACAATAATGCAGGGTTATTACACGATGGGCAAGAGAACAACAGAAACGCTTTCAAATCAAGCAAAGAATCTAGTTTCAGTTGGAGTTATGCTGCCAATGATGTCATTAATACTTTTGCCAATGATGTCAATATTTTTGCCAAACATGATAAATGTCCCTTTGCTAATATTCATTTATGATATTCTTTGCCCCGCCTTGCTATTGCTGTTTGCAATGAACTTTGCTCTCAATCGTGTGCAAGTAAACACAATTGATTTGTCTTTGTCCCCTAAATTCAAAAAGATGCCGCAAACAATATACCTATTGTGTATATTGGTTGCGATTATTGTTACCGCATTTGGCTTTAGCCACCTTTTTACAATCGACATGAGTTCAAAAGAAGGCATAGAAAGAGAATATAAACTTGAGAGTTTGCTGTATGTATGGCTAATTCCTCTCGGAATCTTTTTAGCAGTTGAGTTATATCTTTTTTGTTATATCAAGCTCAATGAAAAAATATGGCTTGAAATGCGCGAAGTTGAAGATGATATACCACACCTTCTTCAGGTGGTTAGTAGTTACCTTGTCCTTAACAGACCTATGGAAAGCATAATCGAGGATGTAAAAGAAGATTACATTAGGCATGGCTTTAAGAGGCATGCTGTTGTTAAAATATTTAGTGAAATAACTGATGCACTTTACAATACAAAGAAGACGCTTATTGATTTTGTAAACACTACTCTGCCAGAAATAGTTGCTTCGAAACGTCTCATCCAGATATTTAGGCGCTTAATACATTTCTCAGAAACAGATATAAAAAATGCAGCAAAGGCAGCAAAGATGATAAGAAGCCACACCCTTTCAATCTTCAGACTTGATAATTATATGCAGACGCTTCTGAGCGATACAAGTGCAACCATCGAATTATCAGGTAAAATACTCGCCCCAATACTCGCGGCAACCGCAATAATAATGGCAGTAGCAATTGTGATGGCTTTGGAATATATAATAGGACTTATTGAAGGTGTTGGAAAAGCTTTTGGTATACAAATTTCTTTGCAGCTTGTTGATGTTTCAGCCATAATACCACCAACTGTTGTTTTGGTTATAGTTGGCATATACTTAATACTTACAATGATAGTTTTGAGCTTATTTCTCGCAAATGTTAAATATGGTACAGATCGCTACAAAATAGGTAAGACAATCTTCAATAATCTACTTGTCGGCTTTTTGATATTCAGTGCGCTTTTCTTTATTGGTGTTATGTTGTTTACAACCTTTATATTTAAGGGGGTGCTTGTAAAATGAGCAAGACAAGCTGGCAAATAATTGAGGTTATATTGGGCCTTGCCGCAATAGGTATCATACTTATGTATGTTTTTTCAGCATTGAAGTAGGTGTTTTTATGCAAGCGATAGAAGTTGTAATATTTTTTATTTTTGCCTTTTCAGTAGGTATGCTGGTGTTAGCATATATTGTGGGCATTGATTTCACAGGTCTCCAAAAATCAATCACTTGCCTTTTCATACCTGATAGCTGCAAAGAAGCAATCCATAGCATTCAATATCAGCAGTTTTTCATTGAAATTTCTAAATGCTGGAGATCATGTGCTTTCGGAGCCAGGGATGTCAATTGTGGGGTTTACAATGTAAAAACCGAAAAAGTAACGGGCGAAACATTTGACCTGAATGCTTTAAGAGCATACTTTAAAAAGAACAAGGTTTGTGAGGATTGCAACATACTTATAAAGAATGAGCCATTGGTTTTTCCAGCAATTGTTGAGCTTTCATGCTCAGATGACCTAAACAGCATATTTATTTCAAACTGAAGCAAAAAAATCTCAGGCAAAGTATTAAATTTTAAAAATTCATTATAAAATATAAAAAAAATAGTTGCAGGGATATCATGAATAAGAAAAAAAATATGCTTATTTTTCTCATAGCAGTGTTTTTAATTAGCCAGGCATATTCGGAGGATATAAAAGTAATAAGCGCCTCAATCTATTATGATGCCAATTGTGTGACTGTTAAACTAGTTGAGTTAAAGGCAATTTATGGTTATGTCAGTGCTGAAGAGTTTCCAGGTAATGCCACACTTTTTCTCTTGGCTGATAATGGGCAAGAACTTTATAAAGGTAGGTTTGGCTTTATAGAGCCAATGCTTGTAGTAAGCCCACCAAGGGCAGATGTTGACCCTAAAGCAAATGTTAGCAGCGGAGTGATTTATGCAAACGATACGATAAAGCAAATATTCTTGCCCTACTTTGAACAAGCGTCTAAGATTAAAATTGTTTTTGATAGCAACAAGGAGTTTGTTTTTGATATAAAAGAGCGTCTCTGTAACAAAAATTCGATATGTGAAAAAGAAGAAAGCGCAATATCTTGTTCAGATTGCAAGCCAAATGAGAAAGATGATTTTTGTGTTTTTTATTCTGATGGCATATGCGATCCCGATTGCTTAATAGGTGTTGACTCTGATTGCCTAAAAACTACTCCTAAAAAAACTCCAACCATACAAGAGACACCAGCACAATCACCTAAAGTGCGCACTGATGAGCATAGCTATAGCTCGATAACAATTATATACGTTTTTATAGCGGCATTAGTGCTAATAGTAGTTGCTGTGCTATATATAAAAAGAAAAAAGGGTGATTAGAATAGCCGACACCTCACAAGTGGTATCTGCTGCAATCGTAGTTGGACTTTTCTTTGTTGCACTTTTTGCCGTTGAAATAAGCAGATACCAACATGTTGCTCAACAGACAAAAGAAATGGAAACTTATTCTGAAGAAAAGCGCTTTGAAGAAAGCTTTGATGCTCTGCTTAAAATGACAGAGCCAAGGACAAAGGAAACTATAGGCGAGTTATTTGCAAACTGCGCTTACTATGGCGCTGATGATAGAAACTATGGGGGAATAATTGTTAATTGCCGCGATGTGTTAGAAGAGCTTTTCGATAGCTTTTATGGGCGTGAAAATTATTACGCAAAAATTCCGCAGCACAGCAGTGAGATAACGAAGGGGATTGAAATTTACTTCATCGTTGATACTTCAAAAAGTATGACTGATGACATTAGCAAGATAGGTCAATCAGTTATTTACATAAAAAATAATTTTACAGGTGACGTTAACTTTCACATATATACACTTGCATCTGTAATGACTGTCCCACAGTGTTCAATGCCAAATGTCGAATGCAAGGTAATTCCAGCTTCCGATCTAAGTGAGCTTTGCAAGCAGGCAGGAATACCACCAGAGCACTGTGTTCTTCAGGAAGCTTATGGTTTGGGGGTTGCATGGGTTGCTCAAAATATTCCAATTGATTCAAATAACATTCGCATTTTAATTCCGCTTTCTGATGAACTTTCTTGCTCTGACGAGTTTATATCTCAAGGCACTTCTTATGGTGGTAAAGCTTATGCTGACAAGAGCATTGATTTTGGGATAAGTGTAGCAAAAAACCACAAAAACTTTTATGTTTATCCAATCCTATGTGACCCCTTAAATGTTAACAACCCAGGTCAAATTCGACAAATTCACGATGAAAATGCAATAATTGAAGATATGAATAGGTTGGCAAATTCACTCAAAGGTGAGTTTATTGACTTTTCTAAGGGTTACTCGCAGGCGAAACTCGATATATTGCTTGAAAAAATAATTTTTGGCTCAACCACCAAGCGAGAAGGCCTTATCGAAATTGGTACAAAAAAAGAACGTGCTGAGCGCTACTCATATGACCGCACAGTAATAATGCCTAGCAAAAAACCAGCTCATTTTACATTATGGGTTTACAAAGAACGTGTTCCACATCAGATGAAGACTGTTGTTGTCAAGATGCCACCGATAGCCATAATAAATGCAGATCCCAGAGTTTTAGCTCAAGAGCCTTATACTACAACCCTTGATGGTTCAGCATCTTATGACCCAGATGGTGGCACAATAGTATCATATGAATGGGATTTAAATGGTAAAATTCTGAGTACACAACCAAAATTTACACATACTTTTTCGGAGCCGGGGCAATATAAAATTAAGCTAACTGTTACAGATGACGAAGGGCAAAAGGGTTCTACAACCATTACAATATTTGTTGGCAAAAAACCAACTTTTAATTTCATCTTTGTTCCGGTAAACTGGTCAGGTTCAAATGCAAGTTTCGAATCTACTGCGATGGCACATTTCAATTTCTTCGTTAAAGGCGCAAAACTCGATGATTGTAAGGATAATTACTCCATTATTATAATGTCTCCAGAATCTCATAATTGCCAGGTTTCGTTGCTAAACAATTGCATGAGGGAAGGAATGCGCTTCGATGTCTTCAACCAAATTGTTAAATGCGTACAAAACGCTGGTTACAGTATAAATTGGACAAGCATGCGCATAGTCGCAATTACGAAAAGCGATATATGTTTCTATATTCCACATGCTGAATATGCAATAATTGGCTTTACTGAGTTTGGATCCTATCCTACAGTTTGCGAAGCTCGTTATAATGAATGTTCTGCTCATGAATTAGGTCATCAATTCTACTTTTGTGAGCAGTATTATCAGAATTCATGGCTGTCTCAGAATTCCCGGCTTTCTTCAATAGGGGGATGCAAAAACAAATATCCTGATGGTACAAACCATTGTCAACAATATGGTTCTCTTACAACAAATTGTCCTGAATATCTTGGCAGAATACCTGATTGTCTAGGTAGGAAAATACCTGTTGGTGGCTCGGTTGGAAGGAGCCTAATGGGTCCAGGCGGTATCTCAGCACCAAGGCTCTTTGACTGCTTTGAAGAACCAGTTATAAGGAGTGCATTGAAATGTCAGTAAGTTTTTTGAATTTTAAAATAGGCCAAAAAGGAAATATTTTGGCTTTTATTGTAATTGCCATACTCTCACTTGTTTTTATACTTGTGCTTACAAGGCATGAGCCTCTAAGAATTCCGAAGGACATAAACACTGAAACAAAAGTGGAAACCATAACAATGGAAAACATAGTTCGTTCGGTAAGGCAAAGCATACAAAACTTTTCAAAAGAGGGCCTCTCTACGCAATCAAGTCTTTGGGTTTGCAATATTTTTATGCCACCGGTTGCAAACGAAATTGATACCAATGGATCTTTTTTTATAAGCAAAGAACTTGGTGGTTGCTTAAGAAGAATAACCGAAGATCTTGGATATGGATATAATACCGATTTCAATGTATCACTCGGCTTGTATGATGGCAATAGTATGCAAGAACAACTTGACAAAATGATGTCTCTCCCAAACGATCGCGTTGATGTGAATGTTTCTTTTGTTGTAGCCGGAGCCAAAATTGAAAGCGGTGAAAGAAGGTTTTCAAATAACTATGCTCTATCTTACCCCTATCGAACATGGCATGCTTACAAAAAATACCTTGAGTGGGGGCAGAATTACTTATCAATACTTGGCCTAGATATCTGCGAAGAATTAAGGAAAGCAAAAGGGCCTTGCCTGTTTGTCGGCAAAGCGGATCCAACATATCACATACTCACAACCGATGACTATGTTAGATCTAAAATAGATCTCAACGATGTGAATATTGACAACGCACTTAATAAGCAGCTCGACTATCTGAACCAAATAATGAACCCAATAAGTTTTGAGTGCGAATACGAAAAGATTTCTGAAAAGAAAGACCTTGCGATAAGCAGGGATCAGAATTGTGTTACTCCACGTTGTTCAGGTATCCAAATTATTGAGTATGATGTTCCGGGAGCCTGCGGAACACAAGAAGAAAGACATGGCACAGCATGTCCACCAAGAGAAGCTCTCGGTCCATGGGTGGCACCGCCAATGGGCACAGTTGAGCGCAATTACACGAAGTCCTGCACTGCAGGACAATGCAAAATAGAAATAGTTGGTGCAAACCCATACGTAGCCTTTAGTGTAAAATTCAGATGCAAAGATACAACTAGAAGCATTTCCATGGAGCAAGGCGTGGAACCTTACACCTTACAAATAGGCGTTTATGCTAATATTGTGCGTGTTTGCCCACCAGTTTCAATACCTCTTGAAAAATAATTTATGATGTATTTTTAAATTCCAAAGATATATATTTATTAAGGTGGTTAAAATAAAGCTGCCTTTTTTTAGTAAGAAAAAAGAGGAAGAAGAAGTTTCAATTGATTTGGGCAGAAGCACCTTTCCAGGCCTCGAAAGTAATATTGAGTCGCCCTCTCCATTTATCAAAGATATTAAAGATGAGGAGCAGCAAGACATATTTTCGGAGCTCGAATCCCAATTAGAAGAAGACTTCTCTGATACCAAACCGAAGGAGAGAAAAGAGATATCCAAAGTAAAAGAGGAATTAAAAGAAGCACTTGAACATCCAATCAGCCAAGAGAAAAGCACGGAATCTGATAAAGTTCAGCAAAAGACACCAACTAGTGCTACTATAAGCTCTTTAAGCAGAAGCCAAAATTCATTGGATGAAAGAATTGCATCAATAAAGAAAGAACTTGGGCTTCTGTAAAGAGAACTAATTTAACCTTTTTCAGCAATATTATTTTAATGGTCGAACTGTGGACTGAAAAGTATGCACCTAAAAAATGGTGTGATTTTATAGGAAATAGCCAAGCAGTGGCACAAATCAAAGAGTGGGCTGAATCCTGGCAGAAAGGAATTCCGCAAAAGCCAATTATATTGCATGGTCCTGTTGGCAACGGCAAAACAACGCTTGCCTCCTTATGTGCCAAAGAGATGGGTTGGCAACTTTTTGAAATGAACGCCAGCGACTTTCGCACCAAGGAACTTATAGAGAAATTTGCAGGCAATGCTGCGCAAGGTGCTTCGCTTTTCGGCTCTTTGCGCCTCATATTGCTAGATGAAGTTGATGGTCTACAGGCACAAGATAAAGGGGGTGCTGAAGCAATCGCAAAACTAATTAAAGATTCAAAAAATCCAATTATGCTTACGGCAAATGACATATATGAAAATAAGAAGCTTCTGCCAATCAGGGCAGGATGCGAAATAATAAAAATGGATAGAGTTGCCCACCCACAAATATTTGCTTTACTTAAGAAGATTTGCATATCGGAAAAACTTGCTTTTGAGGAAGCAGCGCTTGAGCTTTTGGCAAAAAATTCCGCTGGAGATATTAGGGCAGCAATACTCGATTTGCAAACACTTTCTTTTTCAGGCCATATTACAGTTGATACAGTTAAACTTCTGAGCTACAGAGAACGCGGGCAAAACATATTTAACGTTATGGCAATGATACTTAAAGCAAAAAAAATCCAAGAAGTACGCAATTCAAGGGTGCAATCAGATGTTGATGATGAGATGCTTATAGCTTGGATATCTGAAAATATACCATTGCAATATGACCCAATTGATACTGCAAGCGCAATGAATCAGCTTTCTTTAGCAGATGTTTTTGATGGTCGCATACTAAAGAGACAATACTATGGCCTCAAGCGCTATGTTTCAGACTTGGCAACAGCTTGCGCAGCGCTAAGCCGTAGCAAAGAATACCGTGGCTGGGTAAAATACCAATTTCCCAAATTTATAAATGAACTCAGCAAAAGCTCAGAGCAAAGAGCCATAAAGAAGAGCATATGCAAAAAAATAGCTGTTCAAATAAATGAGTCAGCCAAGAGCGTTGCACAGAATGAGCTCCCATTAATAATGCTTCTCTTTTCAGATAAGAAGCATGCAGCCTCACTAACCGCCTTGTTTGGCTTTGATGAGAAAGAAGTTTCTTTCTTATTACACGATAAAAAGTCAGATGATGTGCTTAAAATAATTGAAAGCGCAGAAGAAATTAAAGCAGACCTTCTCAAAGAAAAACTTCCCAAACTCAAAAAACTCAAAACCAAATAATTCAAACAAAATGGAAAAAACCACTATCCTTCCCTTCGAAAAATTCTTTACTGCTTACCTAGTTTCACTGCAAACGCTTTTAAAAATGCAAGTTTTCTTTCTTTGTTTGCTTCATATCGATAATCCCAACTTATACTTTGACCCAAAGGATCCGAAACAAAGAAAGAGATTATGCTATCGTGCTTTATACAAATACCACTCAAGCAGCATTTTGGCTTTTCTCCAATATCGCAGTTCCAATCTTCAGCAACTTTTTTGCGTATGCCTTCAAAACTTATATTATTCAAGCCAGAAACGTTTAGGAAGTTCTTGTGTGCAGTGAGCTCATAAATATTGAATTCTGTATAGGCAAGACTTATAGAATCCGGTTTTTCTCTCTTGAAAGTTATTTCTGTTAATTTTGCACTCTTTACCGAAGTTGGGATTTTTTCAAAAACTGAATTTTCAAAGTTTTTGCCTTCCATATATCTTATGCTTTTTACTGTTTCAAAGTAGGGCTCACAGAGAAACCCTGTGTTTAAGTCAGATTTTATTTTGTAGCCTCTTATGCACTCTTTTCCAGTCGCAACCATTCTTGAGTTACTGTCAAATCCACTAACTTGTCCATGAAGCAATATGCTTATCCCGCAACTTGCATCTTCTCCTGTTTCAAGGAGTAGCTCAACATTACAATCTTTTAAAGATCCGCTTCCTTTCCTTTCTGGTTTCCTTAAGGCAAAAACCATCATAATGTTCGAATCTTCCACCACTTCCGAGAAATATAAATCACATGAAACACCACTTTTTTCAATTATCCCCCTATCTTTATAACAAATTATTTCTTTTGCGTCAAAGAGTAAAATTCCACTCTCTTTAATCCTGTTTAGGTCTTCTGCCAACAGCGGCAATCCAACATTTTTGTTTTTTGAGAGCTCTTCAAATGGTGCAATGTAAAAAAGGTTATTAAAAAAGCAAAACAGGAAAAAAGCAAAAACAAATACCATAACAACTGAACCAAAATATTCTTTCATAACGATACCCAAAAATGGTTGTACAATGCAAGAAAGAGAATTAGGTTATATGTGCCATGCAGCCACATCGCAGAAATAAGGCCTTCCTTTAAGAAATGTTTACCTATTATTGTGCCAACCAAAAAAGTTGCAATTATAATACCAAAATCTCTATATGATGAAACCACGCCCAGAGTATGCGAAATTCCAAAAGCTATAGAGCTGAATAACAAAGCTGTTGCTGTGGAATGCTTAAAATTGAAAAGCTCAAGTATTTTTTTTGTCTTATCAAGCAAAAACCATCTAAATATAAATTCCTCCAAAATGGGTGCAGTAAGCAATATAATGAATATAGACTTGCTATCATACCTAAAATCACTTATATTCTCAACCTCTGCGCCAAAAACATAGTAAAAAAATAGGCTTACAATAAATACTACAAAGAAGCAAATTAGCAATGGTCTGCCCATTTTCGAAAAAAAGCCAAATATTTTTAAAGCGGCCTCATTTGAATTTCCTACATTGTTTTTTTCAAATATAAAAATTACTATAAGACTACCCCAAAAACTCAAAAACATTGCAATGCCAAAGTAGCCACCTAAGAATGAGAGATAAAGAAATACAAGGGCTAATAAGAAGAATGTTTTTTGAAAATTGTCAAACCCTTGCCGATGGCTCATCAACGATCCCTATAGCTCCATTTCCAGTGCAACTACTGGCACATCTAAGTTGAAGTTTTTCATAACTTCTTTACTAACAACTCCAAAAATTGCACCTTTATTGTCTATTAATGCTCTTGCGCAAAGACCCTTTTCGAAAGATGGGTGTTCTACTTTTTCAACAACAGACTTATAACCCATAGCGCAGCATATTGCATCAAATATTGCTTTAATCTCATTGAAGTCAGCTTTTCTGTGCGAGACTATTACCGAAACAAGCTCTTTTTCTTCAACAAATTCTTCATTGCTAGAGCGTTTCTTCAAGGCCACTTTTCCAACTTCAAATATCTTTTGCGGATATTCACGATGCTTATTTTTTGCAAGAACAGATAGTAACTCTGGCATTAAGCTTCTCCTAAATATAGAATACTCATTAGATAGTGGGTTTTCAAGCTCAACAATATTTTCTTCTGAAAGTAACATATTTCTGCACTGCCTTTCTTTTGAGGTCAGTGTGAACGTAAGCACCTCCTGAATTCCAAGACCAATGCAAGCTTCTCTCATGGTTTTTGTATAATTGTGCAAAGGTAATTCAGCTCCTTTTGAAGGCACTTGTGCTTTCTCTAGCCTTAACTTGTTATAATCAGCAGCTATAAGAATATCTTCAACTATATCAACTGCATGCATTATATCTGCCCGGTACGAGCAATATTTGAATTCAAAACATTTTTTCTTTGGGCGGCAATACATTCTTTTCATGTTTGCATACTTTTTAATCTCATCTCTCTTGAAATTCAGGCCGGCTATGTTTTCAATAAGCTCAGTTGAAACAATTATCTTTTTTGGCTCAAGCATTGGCGTAATGATTTGTTTGTCTTTGTACTCAACAGTCACGCTTTCGATTTTAGCGCCCCTATCGTGTAATGCGGCACAAACTATGTCTAATGCAGTATTTATTACTTTCTGATCAAAACCAGTTACGTCAACGAAAAGATTTCTTGTGTGAATAGTAACTTTGCCGGAGTATTCTGAATTTATTACCGGTGGCATTGAAAGCACTTCGCCTTTTTCATCTACTAGCAAAGGATACTTTTCAAAACCACTCAATAATTTACCATATTCCTGCCCTTTTGGGTGCTTTTTGAGGATTTCTTCCAAGCTTAATTCTTCATTAAAATCCAATGGTATGAAACTTGTTTTTGGATTTGCAGCATAATACCTTAAATTTCCAGATACTTTATCATAATCAAATAGCCCTATTGCTATCTCTTTTCTTTTTCTGCCAAACGTTTCACATATCTTTTCCTGAAGCTGGATCATCTGCTTAAGTAAATGTTCTGTAACTTTTACATTTTTTGCAATTGCATATGCCCCTCTAGGTCTTATGTTCAAGAGATTTGGATCTACTTTAACTTTAACATTGCTTCTTTTAATTTTGAATTTAGGCAAACCTATTTTTATACCATAAAAGCCTTGAAGTTCCCGTACAATACCTTCAACACTAAGCAGATCTGGTCTATTAGTATCTTTTATCTCTATTTTAAGCAGATCCCCCTGCATATCTTCAATATCTGCCTTTACAAAAGGCATTGCTCTGTCTTTAAGCTCATCTGCACCAAGCTTTTTACCCAATAACATTTCAAGATCTTTTTTGCTAATCTCTATTGTTGGCATTTCACAACCTCACGATCTCATGGTTTCTGAGCCAATCAAGATCTGTGCTGAATAAATCTCGCATGTCATCAATCCCAAGCTTAAACATAGCTAACCTATCAATTCCAAGACCCCACGCAAGCACATTACATTTTATTCCTAAAGGCCTTACCACTTCAGGCCTAAAAAGGCCGGCACCACCAAACTCAATCCATCCAAGTATAGGGTGCCTTGCTGATAACTCAACACTTGGCTCAGTGAAAGGATAATAATCTGGCTTGAATCTTACTTCGCTAGCTCCGGCTATTTCCTCCGCAAACTCTTTAAGTATTCCAAGCAGATGCCTGAAACTAAGATTAGCAACTATTATGCCTTCAAGCTGGTTGAATTCCATCAAGTGTGTTTTGTCTATTTTATCAGGCCTATAGCATCTCGCTATAGCGAAGTATTTTTGTGGAATTTCAACACCTTTTACCATTTGCCTTGCGCTATGTGCAGTACCATGTGCTGCTGGCATTAAACGCATCGCGAGTTCAGCATTCCATCTATAGCCCCAACCAATGCTGCCTGTGCTGGCACCATTTTCATGTGCTTCCTTGATTGCTTCCACTATTTCAGGAGCCGGAAGTTTTCCATATCTTGGACTTTTAAGGCGAAAAGTGCTAGCCCAATCCCTTGCCGGATGATTTTGTGGCTGAAAAAGCACGTCAAAGTTGTAAAATTCTTCCACTATTAGTGGGCTTTCCATCTCCTTAAAACCCATTGCAACAAGCTTAGACCTTACTTCATCAAGAAATCTTGCATATGGCTGTTTCTTGCCTAAAAAAATCCTTTGGACTGCAACATTTAGATTATATTCTCTCACATCAACTTTCTTTGAGATTTCAAGTGCCTTTAAACCTCTTTCATTTATTTTTGCACACAAAATCGCTTTATTTTTCCTTTCCAAAAGGCCTCTTTTTAAGGCATCTGCAAACTCAAAGCTATTTTCATCAACTTTAAAACCACTTTTTATATCATTCAAAAGCAGCTTTGTTTTGTCACTTGCAAAAAAGCTGCTTTCAATTCCTGTTAGCACTATATTTTTCTCTTCATCAAGTACAACAATACTGTTGCGCTTTGCTTTTCCGAATGCAGCATCAAACTCAATCTTGCTTAAGCCACTCTCTTTAAGCAAAGAACCAAAATTAGCTTTTCCACCCAGTTTTTTGAGCGCTTCTATAAGCTTTTCTTCTGGCAATCCTTCTGAAAGCGCTTTAATGCCTTTTTCAGTAAGCGCTGGTTGTTTCTCCTCCATCTTTTCAAGCTCAACAAGTCCTTTTTCGCTCAGCCATGCAATAGCTCTCCTCACAGAATCGATGTTCAGCGAAGCTCTTTCAGCAATCTGATACTCATCAGATAAGTCGCCTTCTTTTAGTGCCTCAAGTGTGCTGACTTCTATTTTGCTTAGCGCTTTTGCAATATCTTCAATGTTTTTCATGTTAAACCAACACACAACACTCAAATGTTGCTTTCACATATATCTAAACGATTGAATGTTTATAATCTTTTTCTGTCAGTAGAAAACATTTAAAAGCAGAAAATATGGTGCCCTATGCATTAGCTAGTTTTCTAAGTTGCAGTAACTTTTCCTTTTATTCCTTTGGCTATCTCTATCTTTGGGAGGCCAACTATCATTTTTCTTAGCGAACTCATAAGCTTTTTCTTCGCACCTGTTTTTACGAGTGCGTTTTCAAGAACATCGTTAAGGGTTAAAACAGGTATTACTTTTATTTTCTTTAAATCTTCTTGTGGTATTACAATATCGGCAAGGTTTGCCTTAGGTATTATAACTTCCTTGAAACCAGCTTTTATGGCTGCTTCAATTTTTGGTGTTATGCCACCCACTGGAAGAACTTCGCCACGAACTGATAAGGAGCCAGTCATTGCTAGACCTTGCTTAACTGGTATCCCCTCGAGCGCAGAGATGACTGCTGTCGCAACACTCACAGAAGCAGAATCACCTTCTACACCTTCATATGTCTGTATGAACTGTATGTGCAAATCATGTTTGCTTATGTCTTTGCCACTTACTTTTTTAATTATCGCTGAGACATTTTGGACAGCTTCTCTAGCAATTTCTCCAAGCTTTCCTGTTGCTATTATCTTGCCCTCTTCCTTCGAAGCCGCGGGTGCTATCTCTGCTTCTATTGGCAATACAAGGCCAGCGGAACCGTCTGGGCTAACCGCTAATCCATTCACCCGGCCCACTGCAAAACCACCAGTTATATATACCTCATAGTCTTTGCGGAACTCTATCAACTTCTCCATTATCTGCTGTTCGAGGGTTACCGCGGAATTCTTTGCTTCAATTATATCTGATTTTTCAACAAATTCTTTGCCTTTGCTTTTGGCAATGTCACCAGCTGCCCTAACTAAACCTCCAAGATCTCTAAGTTTCAAAGTAAGTCTATCTTTCCTGTGTGCTCTCTTCTTAGCTTCAAGTATTATTTCCTCAACAGCTTCTCTAGTGAAATGAGGTATCTTTCTATCTTTCTTAATCTCCTGAGCAACAAACCTTACAAGCTTTGCTCTGTTTTCTGGTGTATCAGGCATGTCAAGGTTTAGGTAAATCTCATATCCATAGCCCCTTATTCTTGATCTAAGCGCAGGATGTACTCTTGCTAAATCTTCATAGTTGCCAGCTGCTACAAGAACAAAATCACAAGGCACAGGATCTGTTCTAACCATTGATCCAGAGCTTAACTCGCTTTGCCCTGTTATCGCATATTTTTTCTCTTGCATAGCAGTTAGCAATTCCTGCTGTGACTTCATCGAAAGTGAGGCAATTTCATCTATAAAAAGCACACCTTTATGTGTTCTATGAATCATGCCTGGCTCCACGCGAAGATGTGCAGGCGTTCCTAAGCCACCGCTTTGCAATGGATCATGCCTCACGTCTCCAAGCAATGCGCCTGCTTTTGCGCCTGTTGCTTCTATGAAAGGCGCCATTGTTTTTCCAGAGTTATCAATTAGAAGCTTTGGTGTTGTTATTGCTTCCCTTGATTTCATCTGGGAGCTTAAAGCAGCAGCTATAAGGATAAAACCACCCAGAATCAATAATGCCGCATAAACAACATCAGGTATCCACTTAAGCTGCCATATTACAAAGCTGAAAATAAACCAAAGCAGTGGCAGAAGCAAAGAAAAAAGGCGCATTGAACTATCAGCTCGCATTGCCTCTATGCGCTCTTCATTGACAATTTCCTTGCCTTGGCCAGCCTTTACAACTCTTATTTTTGGGTTATTGGAGTCAACAGGATTTGGGTAAACGAGTATATCTTCAAGCTGCTCTACAGGCATTATTTCAGCCATTGCTTGCGCAAGCATGCTTTTTCCAGTGCCAGGTTGACCTATGAGCAACACATTTCTGCGCTGTGCCGCAGCTTTTTTTATGATTTCTACTGCTTTCTCTTGCCCTATGACTTGCTCATAAAGATTATCTGGCACAGGTATTTCTGCCGTAGTCTTGTAGTTTTCAGGAATCTCCATAGAGAATCAAACTCGTAATACATTTTAGTATTGAAAAGTTAAAAAGGTTATCATTATGCAACTTTTTAAATGAGGCAAAGGTTTTTTTCGGCACAAAAAAACTATGGGAGACATAGCTTTGATCTAGCAAGAAAAAAATTTTCCAAAGATTGTTTATGTTGGCCAAGCCACGAAGCTTTAGAGCAAGCAACTCCTGAGCAAATCGCATTTTATAGGGCTTCAAGGCTTAAATGCGATGTTGCAGTTGATTTATGCTGTGGCATAGGCATGGATTCAATTGCTCTTGCAAAATACTGCAAAAAAGTCTATGCTGTTGATATTGATAATAAAGCTTTGATTTGCGCTAAAAATAATGCAAAATGCTGTGGTGTTGAAAATATAGAATTCATCCATGCCGATTGCTTTTCTCTAAATTTGAGAAAACTTAATGCTGATATCGTATTTGCTGATCCTTCGAGGCGTCTTGCAGGAAGGCGTGTAAAAAACCTCATGGAGACAAAACCAAGTGTAACTGAGTTAGTGAGATTCATAAATAAGCAGCGAATAAATGATTTTTGCATAGAGGTTTCGAGAGAGCTTGAGCCGGAAGAAATACCTTATGATTGCGAGATTGAATACATTTCTTTGAACAAGGAGCTTAACTGTGCAACACTTTACTTCGGTGCTTTGGCAAAATGCAAGCGCTCTGCTGTTTTGCTTCCTTCGCAAAAATGTTTATCCTCTGATTCAAAATTAAAGGAAAAAGCTGTTTTTCGTGAAGCACCAGACGAGTTCATTTATAGAATTGATGAAGGCATCATTAAAGCAGGCCTTTGGAAAGAACTTCTAAAAGCTCTTGAAGTAAAAGCAAACCTTATCTCAGAGAATTATGCCACTTCAGGGAAATTCGTTCAAAGCGATTTTTTCAATAGCTCTTTTAGGGTATTGAGAAAAACAAGTGCAAAATTTCTTGTTTCTGAGCTAAACTCATTAAATGCTGGAAAGGCAGTATTCCACGGAAGGTTTTTGCCAGAGCTTCATGCACTATTGAAAGAAGATATGAAATCAAAGCTAAAAGGCACAAAAAAACTTCATGTGCTTTGTTTTAACAAAGACAATTATTTTCTCTGTGAAAAGCTTTATTAAATTCAAAAGAAAGACGAATTGTTTTCTGAAAACAAAAGGTTAAAGTATTAACTTTGCATAACTGTTTTAATGGAGCTAAAAATATTTTTTCTCGGTTCAGGTTGCTCTGCACCCACAAAAGCTAGAAACCTGACAAGCATAGCTATGCAATATTCTGGCAAGGTTTTTCTTTTTGATTGTGCAGAAGGCACACAACAACAGATGATGCGTGCCAATGTAAGCTACATGAAATTGGATAGCATATTTTTTAGTCATTTTCATGCAGACCACTTTTTAGGCCTTCCAGGGCTTTTAGCAACGATGACTATGTATGAGCGCGACATGCCTCTAAACATCTATGGGCCCAAAAGCGTTGAAAAAAAGGTTGCGCTTGCAATAGAAATTGCAGGCATAATGCCATGCTTTAAAATAAATACTTTTGAAATAAAGAAAGGTTTTTTGCTCAGAGGCGATAATTTTACAATAAGCGCCTTTCCACTAAAGCACAACACTTCTTGTTATGGCTTCACTTTTAAAGAAAACGATAAAATAGCAGAGTTTGTAAAGGAAAAAGCCATTGCTTTGGGTATTCCCGAAGGGCCTTTGTTTGCCAAATTACAGCATGGTGAAGCAGTGAAATTTGGCTCAAAAACAATTAAGCCGGAAGAAGTTCTTGATTACTCAAAAGGCCGCCGAGGAAGAAAGGTAAGCATTGTGCTTGATACAAGGCCTCACGAGTCATATATTGAGAATATTGCTGCTAGCGATATTCTTATACATGAGTCAGTTTTTGCAAGCATCGATATGGATCGCGCTCTAGATACAGCACATAGCACTGCTTTAGAGGTTGCAGAATTGGCAAATAAGGCGAAATGCAAAAAGCTTTACCTTACGCATTTCTCAACAAGATATGAAAAGCTTGATGCTTTGCTTAAAGAAGCACGCGAAGTTTTTCCCGAAACCCACATTGGTAAAGATCTCCTCATAGTGAATTTGCCTCTTAACCCAAAAGAGCGAGTAGTTGATAACTGATGCTAGCCGTGATTCTCGCAGGTGGCAAAGGCATTCGCATGATGCCTTTAACCAAGGACAAACCAAAGGCTATGATTGCCTTTAAAGGCAAGCCGATCCTTGAGCATCTTCTGGATGCATTGGTTTTTGCTGGCATTAATAGTTTTGTTATTGTTGTTGGCTATAAGAAGGAAAAAATAATTGGGTATTTCGGCAACAAATATAAAGGCATACCAATAAGGTATGTTGCGCAAAAAAAGCCTCTTGGTACTGCTCACGCCCTTCTTCAAGCAAAGAAGTTGGCTGAAGATAAAGAAAATTTTATTGTTTGCAATGCTGATGTCATTCCTTCAGTGAATGACATAAAGAGAATGTTGATAGCCAAGAGTAAAAATATATTGGCTATAAGGCAAGAAGATCATCCTGAGAATTTTGGCGTTGTTAGTTTTAATGGAAACAAAGTGGTTTCTATAGCTGAAAAACCAAAGGAAGCAAAAAGCCCTTCTTATGTAAATGTTGGCCTCTATAAATTTTCACCAGAAATCTTCGAGATTATCCCCAAGCTTAAAAAGAGCAGGCGCAATGAATATGAGCTTACAGATGCGCTTAAGGAACTCATTGCAAGAAAAAAGCTTAAATGCTTGAAGATGAAAAATAGGGTTATAGATATAAGCAAAATAGAAGATTTGAATAAATGGGGTGTGTGAATTAAAAATCGCTTTTTTAATTTGCTCCTGTACCTGTTCTGCGATGCCAAAACCTCAAATAATCTTTGTTTCTTATCTTGTGTTCTAATGCTTTAAGCTTTCTTTCAGCAGCCTCATATTTCTCCTTAAACTCTCTTTCTGACAGATGCCTCTTGAAATACTCTGCCTTCGTCTTCTTCATAAAGGCAACAATGCTTTGCTTTTCAGCAACAAGCTTTGCTTTAGCGTCTTTAATCTTGAATGCAACTCTTGTAACCAAATAAAAGCCAATGGCAATGAGAAGCACAGCCAAAAGCAAAGAACCAATCTCAAAGGCACCAGGAACCCAGCTAAGCTTCACAAATAATTCTCCCGAGCCTTTAAGTGGTGACTCAATGCTGACAACAATATTGTGGGCATTAAAGTCAAGAGGTCTTTCAAGCTCGGCAACATAAAGACCGTTATCTCTTCTAAAAACAGCATCTCTCTGCACACCATCAATGGTGATTTTTCCCTTAAGTTCGCTCCAACCTATTTTGGCACCGTCGGCATATGAAACTTCAATAACTATTTTCTCAGGTCTAAAGCTAAAGCCCGAGTTCTGCTTGCTCGGGCTTATAAAGTCAATCTTTAAAGTAGAAACAACATGGAACCTATGCGTGAGCAAATCAACCGCATTTCTATCATTTGCATAAGCGTAAAACTCACAGTCAAGCACATTCCCAGAGAAATCAGCAGGCAGCAAAATAACATAAGAATGCAAATCATTGTCTTGGTCATATTTCATGATCTCATCAATGGTGCTTTTGCTGTTAGAGCACTTTATGCTTATTGTGCCTTTCAAATATTTTGCTGAACCAATCTTTAGAATTATTTTCTCTTCTCTTAGCAAATAGAGCTTTTCAGGCAAGGCAAATGGCTCAATATAAAAGTCGGGGTTTCTTGGCTCAACCTTAATCGGAACAATATCATTTGCTTCATTTCCAAATACATCATTGCCAAAAACATGAATGCTTAAGCCGTTTATATCCTTAAAAGAAACCTTATGGTTAATTTCAACAGAGGCAGAGTTTCTGAAAAGGTTAAAATCAAGAACTTTAGAAAAGGAACTTCCAACAAGCTTTGCCCTCAAATAGCTTATTGGATACTCTGCCTTGGAGCCTTCAATTGCAAATGCTAATGCGCCATTGGCAATAGAATCACCAATATAAAATGTCTTTCTGCCAAAGCCACTCACTGTTTTTAGCTTGCAAGGCTCAAACCTAACAAGAAAAACCCTGCTGTAATGCTTCGGCCTTCCATTTTCAGGGACAATTAGCTTCAAAGAAATAAATTCAGCATTTTTGACAGCGCATTTCTGTGGAACAAATGTAGCAGTTACTATTCCATCTTTTAATACTCCGCCTATATTTTGGCTTCCGAAGTAAACATTAGCATAAGAACCTTTTAGCTCATTGCCATTTGCATCTCTTAAGCTAATCTTTATCTGAAACTTATCGCTCTTGTTTAAAACACCTTTGGGCTCCAAAAGCACAAAAGAGATAAGAGATTTTCGAACATTAATAGAAACAACCTTATCGCCTATGATTTCATTGCTGACAGGCTCATACAATGAAAGCTTTACTTCAAATTCACCCTCCTTCGCAAAAGAATAGTAGGCTTCAATCTGCTTTACTCCCAAAAAGCCTTTTTCAGAGTCTTCAATAAAACCATCCACAGCAACCCCATCTCCAAAATCCCATACATAGCGCTTTCCAGAGCCACCGACAATTGTTGCAACAAATTTCAACAGCTCTCCTTCTTCTACGGAATAAGTGTAAGGTTCAATAGTCTCATCTGGCATCACCTTAAATACCTCAATCTTCACAATGCTAGGCTTTGCTGACGAAAGCGTATAAAACTCTCCCGAAAGCCCAGCGCTTTCCTTTCCTGATGAGCATTTTATCTCAAACACGTATCTTTTGTTTGGCTCAAGCCCAAGCAAGTTAGTTTCATGCATGAGCCCAGCCTTCGAATTCGCCATTGCTATGCTCAAAGCCATGTCAATTCCATAGGAAAACTGGCAATTTGCCTCAATGCTAGTAGACCAGCTAATAAGCGCAGAGTCATAGCTGCTCCAAACATTCTGGAGCTTAATGCCGAGCAAAGAGCCAATCGTTGAGAATTCACCATCAAATGAAATAGTTTTTCCAAACGCAGAAGCAACTATCTTATAATAATATGTAGTTCCTGAATCAAGCTTTGAAAGCAAAATATCATGCAATAAACCAGAGCTCTTCACTGAGCTTCCTAAAGAGCCTTTGGCAGTGCCATAATAAAGCATAACCTCCGCATTTGTGCCTGTTTCAAATGCAATCTTTGCCGAATTCTGTGTAATATCCTTAACTTTGACATTTCTTATTGCAAAGATCTGATCTGCATTTGAAACAGTAAACCTGATAAACTTTCCAAGCTCTTCATTGCCAGCATTATCAACAGAATAAAATCCAATCTCATGTGTGCCTTCTGCAGAGATAACAATCTTCTCAGAATAGACACGAACGCTGCTGCCATCAACAGAATACCTTATTTCCTTGCAACCAGAGCCCTCATCAGTGCATGAAAGCGTAATCTCTGCTTTTCCCTGAACAATGCTTCCACTGCTAGGACCTAAATAAGAAGTGGTTGGGGCTTTACCGTCAACTCTAAGAAACACAGCGCCAACATTACCTTTGTTATTAGCAGAATCCTCAGAATAATACCTTATGTAAAAGGAGCATATGAATTCGGGGCAATCATTCGCTCTAATAGAAAAATAGTTTCCTCTTTTTTCAGGAGTGCAAGTATTGGCCTTATCATAACAATAATAAGTAGCAGCGCAGCCAGACTCGTCTACACAACTAAGCTCCACACCCACCGGAATTTTATACCATAGTGAGGGATTTATGTTTATTGTAGTGATTGGCGGATTTTTGTCAGTATTAGCGCCACCTGAAGGGCGAGTATTAGTGTCTCGCGTGGTAGTGCCTGGAGTGGGAGTAACTTGGCCAGTGTCGGCCCTACCTGAAGGGGGGCTATTAGGATCTTGCGTGTTATTTGTACCTCCCCTAGGGCCATCTTGGCCAGTATCGCCACACCCCGCAGGACCACAATTAGCATTAACTAGTCTAAAAATGTTTGGCTCGAAAATAAGCGTTAAAAACAGCATCACAAAAAAAATTTTCCAGAGCTTTCCCGAACAAATAAACATAAAAAAATTAAATCTTTTCAGGTTTATAATACTTTTCTCTTCTTTTATGCTAAATTTGATTTGCTTAATAATAAGGATTTTTGTTTTTTTTCAATTAAAGAAAAAAGGACCTTATTTGTTTTTATGTTGTGTTGGCCAAAGATTACCCGGCATAGAATACATATATTGCTTTGTTAGACTTTTTAAATCAAAAAACTAAACTTTTTAGGTGGATAGTAAGCATATTTAAGAGTTTCTATATAAACTATATATAGTGATCAGATGAAGTCTACCATCTTTTTTCATATGTGCCTTTTTTTAATATTTGTTAGTCTCTTAAACAATGTTGCCTCTCAGTCAACCGCTCCTTGCAGAAGCGATTGGGACTGCAGGAGCTTAGAATATTTTGTAAAATTAGATAAGAATCTATGCATAGGTGACAGAAAGTTCTATGATATGCGCACTGATCCTCTACTCCCGTGGGCACCATCAGCTATTCAGGACTTAATCGGCAAAAGGTACACAATGTATATACAAGTAGGTTATATAGTGCCTTACGTATGTAACATAACGAAAGGGATCTGTGAAATGGGCCAAATAAAAATTTTTGATGAGTCTCTCATAGGAAAAACTTACTTCGGTTGTAAGTATGGTTGTCTAGACACCCCTGTTGAAAAAAGTGGCAAAGTGTGGTCTAACTTCTGCGTGTGTATGCCGGGGCAAGGCAGAACTTTTTGTGATCCGGAAAAGAGTCGGCACATCTATTATGAACAGCATTTGTGGAATTGTGAAAAGGAAATTGATATCGCAACCAGATGTGCTATTGGTTCACAATGTGGTAGAACTCCGACTGGTGGTTTTACTTGCACAGAGATAAAAGGAATTGATCCAATGAAAAGTGATGACCCAAGACTTTATAACTTAATTGTTCCAGAGAATTTGTCTAGCGGACCAATAAAGGTTGCTATAATAAAAAATAATCAAATTATTGCAGAAAAACCAATAAGTGAACTAAGCGCTTTAGAATATATCAGCAAATATGGCCCATTAGATAGCTCACAAGCATACGCATTTGCCCAGCAAACAGGCTTAACAAGCATTGCAGAAAACTCTGCAAACTATGGTTCAATCAGCACATCAACAAGCAGCATGGGCAATACAGCGAATGTTAGCTCAAGCAGCTCCTCATCTGGCTCAAGTTGGCTCTCTAAAATAGCTTCTTTCTTCGGCTTCGGAAGAAAAAGCACAAATACAGCAAGCTCAACAGCAAGCCAATACGCTAACACCTACTCAACTTCTTACTCAACCACATCATCTTATGCAAACACTTACTCAGCAACAAGCACATATAGTTCTTACCCGAGAACATATTCTGCTTACACAACTAATTACTCTAACTATGCAACCAGCTACACAGGCAATTATGGTTATTCTGCTTACTCTACTACATATCCAACATATTACTCAAGCTACTCAGCACCAAGTTACTCAGCCACAACTTACTCCACTTATTCACCCTATAAAACTTACTCTTACCCAAGCTATAATTATTCTAATTACGCAAGCACTTACTCAAACTACAGTTATCCCAGTTATAGTTACTCTTACAGCAACTATAGTAACCCATACCTGAAATATTCTTACAATAGCTACTCTTATCCTAGCTAAAGCAAGAATAAAACCAGTTTTCAAAAACTTTTTATCTTTTTATTATAATTTTATAGTTTCGCCAAACTTTAGGTTTTTTGCCTTTGAATTAACTACGCTGTCTTCAATTTTCTCCTTGAATTCTTTTGGTGAGGCCTTAATAAAATCAAATGTGTTATAGTGCATAGGAATAGCTATGTCCGGCTCAATAGTTTTGACGAGCCTCACTGCATCTACTACATCAAGCGTCATTTGGCCGCCAATGGGCAAAATCAAAACATCTGCCTTTATCTTGTTGAATGAATCCATCAAGAATGTATCGCCCATATGAACAATCGTAGTATCTGGTGATTCTATTTTGAATCCCAATGGGTAAAAGGAGTTGGGGTGGTGCACATGAAATGCTTCTATGCTTATATCATCTAAAATAATCTTTTTGCTTGGAGCTATTGCTTGTTTGCAGGTAAGCGGCGCTTTTATTTCATTGAGCAAACTGTCGTGCGCAACGATTTTGCAGTTTTTATTTCCAACAACGCTTTCTATAAAGTCCTTATCGAAGTGATCAAAATGCTCGTGTGAGATAAGTATTATATCAACGTTCTTTAAAGTTTTCTCAGAGATTGGGCATTTTGTTTTTGCATTTATCTTTATTCCTTTAGGTATGTTAAAAAAAGGGTCTATAAGAATTTTACGATCTGAACAACTAAGTTCGAAGAATGAATGGTGAAGATATCTCAGCCGAATCATTGGTACCAAAACATAGAAAGAAAAAAGGATTTTTAAGTTTGTCGCCAAAAAAAGCGGAAAATACCTGAAAAAACCCCATTATCCGAAAGTATTATAATTTTAGGATCAGTTATTATAATATTATGCGCGCACTCGCAGCTGTCTTTTTAAGCGCTTTTCTGATAATGCCTTTCGCGATCAGCGCATCTGTGCTCCGTTATTCTGTTGGAGATCACTATATTTCAGTAAATCTTGACGAGGAAGGCAATGCAAAAATTACAGAACGTTTTTACTTGGCTTTTAAGACTCAAGAAGATATTGATGCCTTTACAGCAAAAAAGACTTTGCTTGGAAATGATATCAGTGAGTGGCGTAAGTTTGACCCGAATTTCACATTCCATATCGGCGGCGAGTCTTATGTTAAAAAAGAAAGTGTTTCTGTTTTTCTGAACAAGGAACAGCAGGACCATGTTCTAGAGATTTACTATGAGCTAAAAAACAAAGCTGTTGGCATTGTTTCAGAGGAAAGCAGAATCATAACATATAAAACAAGCAATTGGATTTTCAATCCTTTCATTAAGGGGGCTGATTATGTAATTCCAGAAGGCACTTTCATAACTATAAACCTTCCAAGGGATGCTGAAATAATTGAAAGTGATGAAATATTCAAATATGCGCTAGTTGAGAAATCCCCCCCAAAAGTGAAGCTTCAAGGCCTTATTTCAACAGGAAATTTAAGCTTTAGATATGTTGTGATTAAAGGAATTGCACCACAAATAAGCGTTTCCATATTCGTAAAAGGCCTAGCCGATATTATAAAGGAAAACGCATATATTTTTGGCTCTTTTGTAATAGCACTATTGGTGATTTCTTACCTGCTAAAAGATAAAATAAGCAATTCACTAATTGGTTTTCTGGTTAAGTATACTGATTTCTCGACAGATGAGGCCGAGCAAGACTAAATCTTGTCTTAATTATGTTCACTAAGTTTCACTCTGCGTGAACTAAGCCTTATTCCACAATCAGGGCACTCATTGTTTCGTTGCTTTTCAAAGAATTTTTTTTTGCAAACAGGACAAAACCTTTCAAAAGAGATGCTTTCCTTAATTTTTCCTTGCACCGGTGCCAAATATTCAACACTTTCAGTAAGCAGAAAATTTTGTATTGAATAGTCATCGGTTACAACGAGAAATTGCTTACCTTCGTTTTTAAACTGCAGCGCCAGAGCAATTACGCTAAGGTCTGCTTTGCTTAACCTTTCAAATCCATGCCTTTTTGCCATTTTCTCCGCATCTTTAATGTATTTGTGCTTTGGCCTGTAAACTCTGAGTATCTTCATTTTAAGGGCATTTTCAGCCAAAGCCTTTACCTCAAAACTCTTCAACTCGTGCAGAACCTCTAATGTACACGCATACTTATCTTTTTTCGAAAAAGAAAAATACGGGTTATTTATAATTGCAGAAGCATCTAAAAGATAAAGCAAATCAATGCACCATATTTTTAACTGCTAAAAACTAAAACTTTGCCACGCGAAAGCTTGAATTTTTCAGAGCTTTTCTTTTCGTTTTCATTTTTCTCAAATTTTATTGTATTCCTTTTTGGATCAACTTCCACAATCTTTCCAAGCCATTTTCCAGAAGTATCATAAGCAGGCAAACCTATCATGATTTTTGTTGCCTTTCTTGTAATGTCTAAAACATCAGCCAACTTAAAAGCTATGAGCAAGAGAACAAAACAAGCCATTATTGATAGAAGCATAAAATTAAGGTCTTCATTTCCAGCTATGACCAAAGTTGCTGCGTCCGCAATTATCCAGACTACTAGCACAGATGCGATATATAGTGTGTCCATTCTAAGCATGTATGCTTTTTTGAGATGTAAGTGATCCGCAATTCTACCCAAGCCAACGCAAATAGCAGCTATAGCAAAGAAAAGATAAGAGCCTTGAACAGCTTTTAAGTACTTGCCGCTATCAAAGAATGCAATTGGGTCAGAAATTGCTGCCTGGGCTATAGTATATATGCCCAGAATAGCTATTACCAAGCTTCCAAGATAAAAAAGAAAAGATGTTCTTTGCGGAGATAAACTTCTGATAAGTTCCCTGTTCCACTTTGCAATCTTTACTTCTATGCCAAGCCCTTTCATAACTAAATAAATGCCAACGATGAAGAAAACACCTCTAATAAATAGGCCTTCAATTTCAAGCGCCAGAGTTATTGCATAGAATAAAAATATTAGGCCAGGTATGCCAAACACAATTCTTGCAATATACGGGTCGCTTAAGGCCTCTTTTATTGTATAGTATGCTGACTCAACTTGCTTTGCCTGCTTAACGATAACAACTTCCTTTGAAATTATTTTTGAGCGCGAATTAAGTATTGGAATAACCTGATCATCTTCGGCCCCATCTGTTACCAATATAATGCCTTCAAAGGAATATTGTTTCTCAAGCTCATCAAGCTGCTCATTTAGCTTCTGATCTGATTTAATGCCAGATTTACCGTGACCTGTTATTGTCACAACCTCAAGATTTTCAAAGTCTTTTTTAATTTCATCATACATTTTTACAGCTGCAAAGATGCAATTTGCATCACTCTCAGTTGGATCTGCAAGAAGAAGCTTCTGTGCAGCTTCTATATTTTTATCTCTGCCTATGACAGGCCCTTCCACGCGTGCCTTTCTTCCTAAGTCATTGTCTCGGTCAACACAGAGAATGATTGTAGAAGGTTTCTTTGACATTACCACCACATTAACTCCTTAATTTTTAAAGATTACTTATTTAAACATTCCACTTCTAAAATAATAGTAGGTGCACTATTATTTATTTTTTGCCCCCGTGATATTATGGAAGGGAAAGAACGAAAAAAAGAGCGTTCTTATGCTTTAATTGCGTTTATTCTGCTTTTAGCCTTCATAATATATGCTAACAGAACTTCCTTAAGCGAATATTATCATGAGTTTCCCTGGCTTTTTGTTGTTTTATTTGTGCTTTTCTTGTTTTTTATGGCAGGCCTATTCGGGAAAGCTTTGATAGAGCTTAGGGAATACGAGCGTGCCGTGATACTTAGATTTGGTAAGTTCAATAGGGTTGGGGGCCCAGGCTGGACATTGGTGTTGCCTTTTATAGAGTCTCACATACTAGTTGACCTTAGGACAAAAACTCTAGATGTTGAAAAGCAAGATGTCATAACGAAGGACTCTATAGAGGTAAAGATCGACGCAGTTATCTATTTGCGTGTTAAGAAAGACAAAGAAAGTGTTGCAAAATCAGTTCTTGAAGTTCAAAACCTAGAGCAAGCTTCACGCACATATATAATGGCTGCGCTCCGTGATGTCATCGGAGCAATGGATTGTGCAGATCTAATCTCAAACATAGAAGCAGTGAACACCTATCTGCATGAAACGCTATCTGAAATAACAAAGCAATGGGGGGTTGAGGTTGTGGCAGTGCAGATAAAAGACCTAGATTTACCAGAACCGATACTAAAGGCAATGCATGAGCAAAAAGCAGCAGTGCAAGAAAAACTCGCTAGGCAGCAACGCGCAGAAGCACAAAAGATTGAAGTTGAAACAATAAATCAGGCTGCATGCAGACTTAACGAAAATGTTCTTAACTACCTCTATATAAAAGCCTTAGAAAAGATTTCTGATGGGCAAAGCACAAAAATTTTCTTCCCAGTGCAATTCACGGAGCTTGCACAGGCAATTTCAAACAGCATCGGCTCGAAAAACTCTAACATTGAGCCCCTGCTGAAAAAGGCAATTCAGCTTAATCTGGAGAAAGCAATAAAAAAGGCAAAAAGAAAAGGCAAAAAGTAAGTATAAACTACATGCGAATTATCATAAATGCAAGCACCAAAAGATAAATGAGCGAAAGAGAAAAAGCAAAAAGATCATAACCCACTTTAGAGGCGGCTTCTATTGCTGCACCTACAAGAAGCGAAATGACTGCTGCTGCAATTATTATAAAAGAGTCGATCGTTATGCGTTCAATCTCCTTTGTGAAAAGCTTTTTTCTCGTAACTGCAACAGATATTAAGGCCCCGCCTATTGCTCCTAAAAAGTAGCCCATAAATTCAGGGACACCATGCGGTATAAGTCCCAAAAACTTGAAATGGTCTTTTGCCATAATTGTTTGGCCAACCCATGTTCCAACAACGCTTGCGTTCCAGCCTATTAGGAAAATAGCGCCCGCGCCAAAGACAAAAGACATTATGAGCGCCACAACCAAGACCCCAAAGTTGTTTTCAAATATCAAGGAAAACCAATAAAAGAACTCACCAAAAGTCGCCTCTTCAGAATCAACAGCTTTTCCTGTTTTGGCAGCAACGTTTGCAACATAATCAAGCGCTTTTTGCTGTTCGCTAAAAATATATCCCTTGTTGGGTAGATAAATGCAACTTTTTGAGCTACACACTAAAGCATAATCACTCTCAGGAAGCGTCAAATACAGAATCACATACCCCGCAATTACGCCCATGGTCATATAGGAGTAAACTTGTATTAGCTCAACGTTTCTCTCAAAGAATTTCTCACAAAGCACAGGCACACGAGCTTCAGCTTTTTCTTCTCTTAAAAGGACATTGTGTATCAAAGGCATAGAGGCTATTGTTATGAATGCAATTGCAAGAAGACCGGCATTTTCACCCCTAAAAAAAGGATATATTATAAGATTGGAGCAAACGCTTACCACTAACCCAAAAAAAAGCATCAGGTAAGGTTTCTTTATTACCTGCTTGCCGCCAAGTAGCGCTTCTAAAACCATTATGGCACCTTAGAATATTTTAAATATCTTTGCAATGCTATATTGAATATAACATTGTTAATTTATTAGGTTTATGCTTTTTTTATTTCTTATGGCGATAAAAATGAAGCGCATTGTTGTGCCAGGGGAAGACCTAGCAGAAGTTGAAGAATTTATCGAAGGCGAAAATACTTATCAAGAGGGTGAAAAAGTTCGTTCCGCTGTGGTGGGATTTGCAACTTATGACAGCAAAAGCCACGAGGTTAAGGTTGTGCCCGACAAAAGGGTAAAAGTTTTCGAGATAGGCACAAAAGTTATTGGGCAGGTTGTTGCCTCCAGAAAGACACGCATACTTGTGAATATAGCCCCAATAGAATGCAATGATGAAAGAATTGTTCTGCCAAAAACGAAGGCAACTCTTTTTGTTTCAAAGATTGCTGACAGGTTTGTTAAGGAAATTAGTGAAGAGTACAAGATAGGCGATATTATTGTTGCTGAAATAGATGACATAAAGCCATATGGGCTTTACCTTCGCACCAACAAACCCAACCTTGGTGTTTTGAAAGCTTTTTGTTCGCGTTGTAGGTCACCTTTACACTACAATAATGCTAAGCTTTTGTGCAAGAAATGCGGCTCAATAGAGCATAGAAAAATAAGTTCGGAATATTCTATTAGGGATTAATATATGTTGCATGAGGTGTTTTGATGGAGATTGAAATTTTGAGGATGGAGAAAGATTTGCTCGAATTCAAAATGAAAGGTGAAAGGCACACTTATCCACAGCTTCTGAAACATTATCTTTTGAAGAATCCAGACGTCGCTTTTGCAGCTTATAAACTTGAGCATCCTCTTAACAAAGATAGCCTATTCATAGTGAAAGTAAAGAAAGGCAATCCACTTCAAGCACTAAAAGATGCAAATAAAGAGATAATCGCTGAGATTGATGAGTTTGAGCAGAAGCTTAAGGAAGCCCTTAAATAATAGCGCCTGTGAAAAAAACATCAGGGCTATTGGCATAGATGATGGCTTTTTCAAACAAAAGCAGACCAGAAGCACAAGAATAGTTGCCGTTTTAATGAGAGTCGATTCTCGAATAGAAGGAATACTTTTTTCAGATGCGGCAGTTGATGGTCTAGATTCAACACAAAAAATTGTTGAAATGCTTTCCAGCAATAGGCGTAAATTCATTGGACAAGCAAAGGCGATTTTCCTTAGCGGAATAAACTTTGCCGGATTCAACATAGTCGATACAAATGAACTTTATTCTGTGCTTAAGGTTCCTATAATTGTAGTTTTTAGAAAAAGGCCAAGAATGCAAAAAATAGCAGGAGCACTAAAACACTTTAATGACTTTGAAATAAGGGCACAGCTTATAAAAAATGCAGGCAGAATTTATAAGGCCGAGAAAATATTTTTCCAATGTAAAGGCATAAAGCCAAAAGAAGCTTCAACTCTTATAAAGCTTTTCTCTTTGCACTCAAATCTTCCTGAGCCGGTTAGAATTGCACATCTCGTTGCAAGCGCATCCACACTTGGAAGAAGCACTTCGCCTTAAATTTTTGATGTTATAATTATTTGCTGTGATTGTATGTCCTCGAGGGAAAAGATTAGGCCTGGAAGGAAATTAAAAAAAGAGAAGGGCAAAAGCAGAATATTGCTTGAAAGAATTACTAATAAGTTGAAATGGATTGATCCTTTCACTTATACTGATATATTTCTAGAGAAAATTGGACATAAGAAAAATAAGCTCGTTGCATGGCCTGTTGAGATCTTGGTTGCTTTCATTACCGCTTGGCTTTTATACCTAATATTCGGCTTTTTGCTTGGCACAAAGACACCCGCTGTGGTAGTGGTAAGCGGCTCAATGATACCAACCTTCTACAGGGGTGATATAATGGTTTTGCAAGGTGCCACTTATAATTCCTTAAAAGCACCTGAAATTATTATCAACGAGAATATTGCTGGAAAACGCATCCGTGAATACGCTGTTTCATACTGTTCTCTTAGCAATAGCGATGAGCTTGTTGAATGCTCAAAATACTTTTTGCAAAGATGCAAAAGTGGGATTAAAACAAAAAAAGTTTGCATTATAAACACAGGCGAATGCGTTGAAATTGGCAAAGATGGGGATATTGTTGTTTATTTTTCTGATACGCTTCGCGAGCCAATAATACATCGCGTTGTTGTCAAGATTAAAGCAAAGGATGGCAATTTTGTTCTTACGAAAGGCGATAACGCCAACACAAATTGTTTCCTTGACCAAGATGGCGGCATAGCAAGTAGTGCTGTTCCTATCGAATTACTTGATGGCAAAACTGTTTTTATGGTGCCTTACCTCGGCTATATCAAGCTTTTACTCATGGATGATCTCCCTTGCGTAATAAGCAACCTTATAAAGTCAGGCAAATATGATATTTGCACAAGATACTGGCCTGATGGCCGTCTTGGCTTTGGTTAAGAAAAATGCTACTTTTTTAAACCTAAACTTTGTATTTTTTTACATGGTTACTGCTAGTGAGCTCATGGAGATTGGCTTTACTGAAGAACAGGCAAAATCACTTCTAGAAAATGATTACTTCAAGAAGCAGTATTGTCCATGGACAAAGGAGCGCCTAACAGTCAAAATAAATCTCATAATTTCATTTTATGGAATAAAAAATGCACAAAAAGTTTTTAGCGCAGTTTCACAATATCCGCAATTCCTTAGCACCGATCATGAAAAAGCACTCCTAAAAATCAATGAATTTATACCACAGCTCAAAAAAAACAAAATAGCGGAGCTTATTCTGGCAAACCCTTACTTAGTTTCAATGGACTGCAAGAAAGCATTTTCGTCAGCTTTAAAGGTTTATGGCAAGGAAAATGCCCCTGATGTTTTGCTATCTCTCCTTACGTTTCCTGGCTTCTCAAGGAAAAACCATAAAAAGAATCTCCAGAAGCTTCTTAAGATTTATGGTGATGAGTACAAACAAAGCATAATTCAAGCAATGCTTCGCGTTCCAGATTTTCCAAACTTCAATCACAAAGAAGCTATAAAAAAAGTCTTTAGGGAAGGCAAGGCAGCCGGGCTAACTGATAAGCAGTGTGTTGAGATTCTTCTTAATATTGGTGCAAAGGCTGATTTTTCGCTAAAGAGTGCAAAAGAAGCAAAAGCAGCATTTGAAAAGATTGTTTCAGCGGAATGAAGCTTAGCAATCCCTTTTTAAAAGAATTTAGCGAACCACTTTTTATGGCTCAACAGGATCCATTGGCAGATTTTGAGGAAAATTTTGAGATTGGTACTGAAAAGCAATTTAAGAGAACTCCCGCAAAGGAATGCTACTTAAATGAGATAACAGGCAGCGAGCGCAGGATTGCGGCAATTGTTAGTATTATTTCTCTGAACCCCGAAGCAAAAACCGTGCTTGTATCTGATGGTACTGCAGAAGCAATTGCAATTTGCGAAAGATCTGAAATTTTTAGCCGCTTTAAAAAAGGAGCCATCATGCGGATAATTGCAAACCCATTGAGCACAGCACCCATAAAGCTGAACCTCGAGATAGCACAAGAATTAAAAGATTTTGATGCTAATCTATTCAGAAAAGTAAAACAAGAGTGGGGAAAATTAAGGCAATGAGGTGATTTATATAAGACTTGTATTTGAGAATGCAAATGCATTCAGGAAGAACATCGAGGCAATAGCAGCCTTGATTGATGAAGCCGAGTTTATCGTAAGTGAAAAAGGCTTAACACTCAAAGCAACGGACCCGAGCCAAATAGCAATGGTTGACTTTGAAATGCCTAAAAACTCATTTAAGGAATTTCAAGTTGATAAGGAATTAAAGCTCGGGGCTGATATGGACTACTTCAGGCAGATAATGTCAAGGGCAAAGGCAGATGATGTTATCGTGCTTGAAATTGGTGCAGATAAAGCCGCCCTTTCTATAAAATTTCTAGGTAAATCCTCAAGAAGTTTTTCAATGCCTTTGATTGACGTTTCAAAAGGCCAAATCCCAAATCCAAAAATAGAGTTTGAAGCTGAGCTTTCTTTGAAAGCCGGGCTCATTCAAGACTCTTTGAAGGACGCAGAAATACTCTCAGCCCACATAATCTTTGGAGTTAGAAACGGAATCTTTTATGTATCTGCAAACAGCAGCAGAGGAACATTTGCCCACGAGGTTCAAAAAAACGATAGCTCAATTAAAAAGTTTGAAGCGACTAAAGATTGTAAAGCAATGTTTCCGCTTGACTATCTCAAAAATATGCTGAAAGTCCTTTCTAGCGAAGACGAGCTGAAACTTTTTCTAAAAAGTGATGCGCCACTCAAGCTCGAGTTTATGAATGAAAAGGCAAGAATAACGTATTATCTCGCGCCAAGGATTGATGTTGAGTAGCTTTCAGTTGAATGCAATCAGAGTGCTATTAATGCTACTCCCACGGCGGCAAGTAATGCACCCAATGCTTTTAATTTGAGGCTTTCTTTGCTAAAATCCTCTTTAAAAAAATTTGGCAATAAGCTGCTTAAAGCATAAGATAAACTAAAAACTATGATGGGTTGTATGCCGCCAACAGCACCTATGAGAGCTGCTTCTGCCATATGCAATGAATTTAATCTGAGAATGTGCCCAAATAAAAAGCAAACTTGGCTTGCAAATGCAATTTTTATTAGTTTTGGCTTTTCCCTAAAATTTTCAAAAAGTTTTTTCAGATAAATTGGCGAAAATGCTGTTATCGCCAAAACAGCAATTATCATATTCCATAAGAAAACACTCCATGCATCATATTTTTGAAGCACGGACTTAAGAGTTATGAAATATATTGCAAAAATAAATGAGCTTGCTGTAGCAGCGATTGACCAGCGATCAAACTTTAGCCCACTTTTTTTTGAAACAAGCAGTGAAGCCGTAACTATGCTAATTACACCTAAAACTTTAACTGCACTTGGCCTTTCTCCTAGAAAAATTATGGCTAATATCATTATGAATACTGGTGCAGTTTGCAGCACAACAATAATGCGAGAGGCTTCAGATTTTTGCATTATCTTGTAATAAAGAGCACCACCCACCATGCCAAGAAGAGTTGCGATTGATAGTGCTAAAAATGACTCTCCATCCAACATTGCTGGCGGCCATATAATAGTTAAAATTGCCAGAATTGGGGCCATAAGAATATTACATGCAGCAATGCTCAAAAGTGGGTTTTTAGTGTATCTGTCAACAAGAATTTTATCAAATATGTTTGCAAATGAGAAGAAAAATATTGCGGAAATAATAAGTAATAGCCAAAGCATTATTCTTGCTATAATGGAAAGGTTTATATATTTTAAAGCCGTTGCTATTTTTCAAAAGCAGGGAAACAATTTAAATTCTTCTCACCCTATTCTTAATAGGCGGTGTTGGGATGATACAGGTTTCGAAAGTCCAGCCTTTTCAAGCAGCAATTCGTGCAGTTGCAAGCTTTATATCTGAAGCGAATTTCAGGTTCAACGAAAATGGTCTTTCTCTAAAAGCCATAGATCCAAGCCAGATAGTGCTAGTAAGCTATACTGCGCCAAAGGATTTTTTCAGCAAGTTTTCCGTTGAACCAGCGCTAATCGGCTTAGATATGGAAGAGCTCAATAAGGTTGTAAAAAGGGCATCATTAACAGATACCCTTTCCATAAGCATTGAAGACTCCTTCTTGAGCATTTCTGTTTCTGGGACGCTTGAAAGGACATTTAAGTTGCCGCTTATTGATGTGCTTGAAGAAGATCCAGAAATACCAGAAATACAGCACGATGCGAAGATTGAAATACAGGCACGCCTTCTTCAAGAAGCTCTGAAGGATGCTGCGCTTTTCGAGAGTAGCGTTGTTTTGCGGGTTGAGAACTCAAAGCTTTTCATTGAAGCGAGAGGATCTCACGGAATGCTTAAAACAGAAGCAAAGCATCAGGATCTTGTGAAAGTAAAGGCAAAAGCAAACGTTGTTGGAAAATATTCCCTTAATTTCCTTGAAAACATTGTAAGGGAAGCTGATCCGAACGAAATGATAACAATGGAGCTCAAAAACGAGACACCAATGAAAATAAGCTACAATATAGGCTCAACCAAAATACAATTTTACCTAGCACACATGATTTTGTAGTTTCTAATGCAAGCGGCGGATTCTTTTGCCCAATTGCCTCTGTGTTCTTCCTGCAAAGAAACTCTTTTCTTCGGCACTCATTCCCTTGATTTTTGATAGGAGTCCACTCCATATGATGCCTTCCGAACATTTTAGGCCTAATCTTTTAGCAATTTCTTTTTTTGTTTGTTCAGTAGCATGATGTATTTTTCTTGAAATCTCTATTTCTTGGTCTGGTGTGCCACTGCTGCCATATGCCGCACTAATTCTTTGCATGACTTTACCAAAATCAAAAGTTGCTGCTGTCCTTACGTTTGCTGTCCTTTTTACAATCTCGTCTGGCCTCATTAACGTGAGCACATGGCGAAGATTTGCCCGTGTTTTAGCTGCTTTTTTGCCGCCACCACAGAGTTTCCTCAAAAATAGCAGTACTTTATCTTTTGAGACATGCCTTTCCTGGAAATGCAACAAATGACTTAAATAAGCAATATCGTCAATTCTTCTATGCCATGGCCTTGTTGGCGAAGCTGCGCCAAAAATCAGCTTTGCAACAAGGAAGTTTATATCTGGCAATATTACTATAAACTTGCCTGCGCTTTTTGTTTCAACAGGCACCCTTAAGACAGGCACTTTGACGTCAGTAGCTTCAACATGTATGTAAATAGCTTCTTTGCCACCAATTTTGCACTCGAAAACGCACCTTCTTGGCTGCGTGTCAGAATGCCCTTTCAGCTCCCTGAATTTTGGCAAGCCTATTGTTCTTGCAATCTCATTCAAAACTTTTAATGCTTCATCTGGTTTGCCACTATAAAACATAGTGAAATCGAGGTCGTTTTCCCTTCTTTTTCTAAATTGCTCTGGCAGGTAAAGACCTATTGCAAGACCACCGCTTAACGCTAACCCCTTGTTTGATGCTGCTTTGACTAACAATGCAACTTCTTCCAGACTTATGCTCTTTGGTTGGGTTTCCATAGGTAAGAATTACTTTGCTACCACTTAAATTTTTTTTGTTTATCTTCTTAACATCAAACCTCTGCGGAAGTTAGAGGAAGCTAAGCCTAAAAGCTTTTAAAACAAGTTTGTTGGTGAAGCTTTTTATGGTAGATTTCCCCCTGGAGGAACTATTTTTCTGTGCTCGTTATCCATATTCCGAGAGAGCAAAGAAAATTGTCAAACGCTTGAACCCATCTCTTGATGAGCTCGACTCAGCAACAAAAGGGCTTGCTAAGTCAATCCTACAAAAAGCTCTAATTGGTAAACCATACGATGTGCCTTTTCAAGACCGCGAGTCATTAAAGAGTGCTGTGATTGCGTATCATGTTGCCAAGATAATGGTTTCAACTCTGGGAAATCACAAGTATTATTTCTACTTTTCACGCTCTATGCAGAGAGGCACGCTGAACTTTATAGAAAAATCAAAAAAAGCTTCAGCTATAAGCCCTGACATAGAGGAGCTTGCAGATGATTTTGGCTTGAAATTTTATACAAAAGAAATGTCTGGCAAAACTTATTTTGAGCTCTCCGTCGTTGATTTCTTGAGTGCGCCTAGCAAAGAAGAGTCGCTTAAGCTAATAAATCAAAACATTTTTCAAGGAAAGATATGGCTGGATGAAAACCGATTTTCAAGGTTTCTCTCTGAGAAAGCAATGAGCACAGTTTTATCCTCCCTTCCGGTAAGTAGTGTTGCAACAAAAGAAATACAAGAACTTGCTGTTGAAGCGCTAAAAGATTCAGTAATTAGCAGAAAGGAATCTTCCGCACTTGGCACGGATCTTCAGGCAATGCCGCCCTGCATGGAGCGTCTTTATTCAGATCTTACTTCAGGGAATAAGCTTTCACATATGGAAAACTTTGCTCTTGCAGCATTTCTTGCAGCCATAGGTCTTTCTGAGGAAAAGATTTTGCAAGCATTTTCCCATGCGCCAAACTACGATGAAAAGGTTGCAAGGTATCATATTTCAAGAATTTTACGCGGAAAGCAAGGTAGAAATTATTTGCCTTTATCTTGTGCCAAGATGCAAAGCTATGGCTTCTGCATCGCAAACTGCAATGTCAAGAACCCACTGAATTATTACCGCAATGCCCTCAAATCAAAAGGTGGTGCTGTTGGCAGAACTTAGAGAAGAAGATTTTCTTAGAGAGCACTTTAGGCGCTTTTACGCTTCAAATGAGATAAAAAGCGTTCCAAGTGTTGAGATGCGTGAATTCGGCATAGGTGCTTTTGGAAAGAAAATAGCGAGGAGGCATATAAGTTTCTCCACAAATAAAGACCTTAATTTTTTCCTAAGGACTGAGGTTCCATTGTTCATATCGTGCTCAGCCGCTTACTATAAGGATCCAGCAGCAAGGCCTATGGAGAGCAAAGGCCTTATTGGTTCTGACCTAGTGTATGAGTTTGATGCATCTGATGTTGATTCCGACTGCAAACAGAAGCATGATTTCTGGATGTGCGAAAAATGTGGGAAAACATATAAGTTTGTTGCAGATAATTGCGACAATTGTGGTGGAAAACTTAGTCAGTTCAAATTTCCGTGTGAAAAGTGCATTGGCGAGACAAAGAAACAAACATTCCGCCTTATAAATATTTTGGTTGACGAGCTCGGCTTCAGCAATATCTACTTAAATTTCTCCGGCAATGCCGGTTATCACGTGCACGTTCGTGATGCCGGAATAAAAGGACTTTCTCAAGATGCCCGCTTGGCAATAGTTGATTATCTTACAGGGGAAGGATTTTCTTTCGAGAAGAGCGGCTTTGATTTTGAAAACTTGCTTTGCCCAAAAATTAATGAAGCAAAAGGCCTTCGGAAAAGGATTTTGGATCGCATGATTTTTTTTGTGTGTGAAAGCAGCTCTGATTGGTTGTTCCAATTTGGCAGTATTTCTTTGAGCACAAGCCAAAAGCGTTCTGCAAAGGTATTTGTTAGAAATATTGTTGAGAACCGCCAAAAGGCAGTTTTGCAGATTCAGAGCGGAGTGCTTCCTTTATTTGGCTCTAAAAGCATAGCTGCTTCTTTCTGGAAGGCCATTGCCGAAAACTCCTTGAGGCTGGAATCTTTTCCAATAGATAGGCAAACATCAGCAGATATTTATAAAATTGTTAGGGTGCCGGATACTTTGCATGGCTCTACTGGCTTTATTGCAAAGACAATAAGCGTTGACTTACTCAATGATTTTGATCCTTTTGAGCATGCTTTGGCTTTTGGAAATGGCCAAATAAAGGTTTTTATTAGTAAGGCACCAGAATTTAAAATACAAGGCGCCAAATTTGGCCCTTTTGAAAAAGAGGAAGTGCAGCTTCCAGAAAATGCTGCGATTTACCTCTTAGCAAAAGGTGTTGGGAAATTAGCTTAGGGGTGTTGCTTATAGATTTTGATGAGCTTCGTAGGATTCACAGGCAGGAAAAAAGCAGCCAGCAGCTTTCAGAGATCGGAGAAGATTTTATGGTTGAGCTTAAAGCATACCTTGAAGAGAAAAAGGAGGAATATGTTAAGCATTTATCTGCTGGCGAAACACCTAGCGAGGATTTTTTTAATGTGCAGCGCATGGCAAAAGAGATACTTGAAATAAGGCAGAAGAAGATAATAAAAAAAGCCTTCCACGCTGCAGTTAGTGAAGATGAATTTGAAGATGAAAAGCTTACTGGGGAAGAGAAAAAACTTTTCTGCAATATATGCAAAATCGTTTCTGAATATCAGAAGTCAATAGACAAGCTTTTCTACGCAGAATCAAAAAAGAGGAAAAAGGATAGCAATTTAAATACAATTTCAGTCCAAATTATAGAAGAAGTGCCTGCTTTTGTTGGGCCCAATATGAAAGAATTTGGCCCTTACAAAAAAGGGCAGGTTGTTGAACTTCCCGAGGATGTTGCTGATATTTTGCTTTCGAGAAAAATTGCTGTAAAGGAGTAGTGATTTTTGTGACTGAATACGCGCAAAAAAAACATGCGCCTTTTTGGCGAATAAAATGTAATGCTTGTGGAAACGAGCAGGTTGTTTACTCCTGTGCTACCAGAAAAATAAAGTGCAATGTATGTAGTGCAATCTTAGCTGAAAGCACAGCACACAGAATAAAACTTACCGAAGCAAAAAAGCTTAGGGACTATTAGGTAGAACGGCAATAGTAAATGTGGTGATTCTTTGGATAAATGGCCCGAGCCAAATGAAATTGTAGTAATAAAAATAACTAAAGTTTTGCCTTATGGGGCTTTTGCTGATCTCTTAGACTATCCAAATGTCCAGGGCTTTGTGCACATTTCACAAGTTGCTTCGCGCTGGATAAAGAACATAAGAAATCATGTAAGGCCAAATCAGCTAAGGGCTGCACAAGTGATAAGGGCTGACAAAGAAAAGCTTCAAGTAGACCTTTCTTTGGTAAAAGTGTCTGAATCACAACAAAAGGCCAAAATTGAAGAATGGGAGCAGTCGAAAAGAGCGAAAAAGATACTTGAAATATTTGCAAAGCAGAGAAAAATGAGTTTTGATATTGCGTGGAAAAAAATAGCAGAACCCCTCGAATCGAGGCACGGAAGCCTAATGAATGCCTTTCAAGAGGCACTTATCACAGGGAAAAGCGCACTTGAAGGCATACCCGAAGAGCTTGTCGAACCATTTGCTGAGCATATTAAAAAAAGCATAACCGTGCCAGAAAAAGAAGTTTCAAAAGTTGTAAAAATAAAGAGCTATGAAGCTGATGCTATATTAAAAATAAAGAATGCATTTAGAGAGTTGCTTAAACAAAAAGAATACTCAAAGATAAAGGCTACATATATTGGTGGTGGCAAATATCATCTTTCCAGTAAGGCCCCAGATTACAAGAGCGCAGATAAAGTGCTTTCATCTTTTGCGGAGGAACTAATAAAGAGCATCAAAAAGAATGGTGGCACAGCTTCTATAGAGAAATAACTAAGGTTTTATTATGAACACCAAGGTTGAGTTTGTCTGGAAGAAAAGAAAACTAACTGATGCTGTCCTTTTCACAGGTTTGCCTGGCATAGGGCTTGTTGGCAAAATAGCGACTGACTATGCGTTAAAAAAGCTCGGTGCTGAAAAAATAGCCAATGTTTATTCCGATTCTTTTCCACCAAGTGTTTATATAAACAACGGAATAGCTGATCTTATAAAAGACGAAATTTTCCTTTACACGATGAAGAAACGCGACTTCTTGTTTTTGGCTGGGCCTGTGCAACCAGCTTTAGATCCAAGGATAACAAATGTTCAAGATCATTATGAATTTGCAGAAGCAATAGTAAAAACCGCAAAGGACCTCGGTGTTAAAGAAGTTTATACGTTGGCTGGCATTAACATAGGCGATGCAAGACTTAAGCACGAACCAAAAGTAGTGGTTGCAGCCACTGATAAGAAGACGCTTGAAAGCTTTAAGAAGCTCGGCGCAAAGACAGGCATGAACAATGGCTTAGTATCAGGTGCCGCTGGGCTTATATTGGGTATTGCTGCTAAAAATGGCATGAAAGGCGCTTGCCTAATGGGGGAAACTAGTAGTAAGCTTATTTATGGAGACCATGGCGCAGCGGAGAAGCTTCTTGAACTACTTATAAAGCGATATGGCTTCAAGATAGATATGAAAGAAATCGCAAAAGAGTCTAAAAGCATTAATACTGCCTTCAAGCAAATAATGAATGAGCTTTCAGCAAAAAGTGTTGGTGAAACTGAGAGAGAAGAGAATCCAACCTATGTAAGGTGAAAGATACTTTAAAATTCTGCAAGTGTTTTTTGGCCCTTAAAAGTGCTGTTGCACTCCAGAACATCTCTTAACTCCAGTTTTTTCAGTTCAAGCTCCTCTTGTGAGGCACAAATTATTGGTTCTCCGTACTTTCCACCACCGCCGCTTATGTAAAGCACATTTCCTTGCCTAAAGGCACCAATATGCCTTGCAACCTTTTCATCAATTTTCTGTATCTCTGAAAGCTCTACATCTAAAAGCACTTTTATCTCAGAACCGAATTTACTCACAAGCTCATGCCATGTTGATTGCACAGCTTCACTATTTATATCCTTTGCTTTTGTTGCCATTAATATTATTTCAGCAAGCGGTATTATGTGCAAATATGGTGCTCTAAATTCAGGGTGTACTTCTTCCTTGAAGTCTGCAAGCTCCATTATCCTATCCCTAACACCTTTTTTTATCGTGCCTTTGCATCTTGGGCATCTCCAATTTAAGCCTTTAGCGCTTTCAATGGAGTACTTTGAGTAGCACCTGTTGCATGCTGTGCAATGATATTTTCCTTCTCTCGGGTCAAGGCCAACATTAAGCTTTATCCTTTCGCGCTCTTCCATGAAAACTTTTTTGAGGTCTTCAAAGCAAGGTTTTTTTAGCTCGATCCTCGTGAATTCTCTGCCAAGGCGGTGAGGCCATGGTGAATGGGCATCGCTGCATGTGATAAAAGCTAAACCATGGTTTCCTGAAATAAGATCTGCAAAATATGAATCAGCACTGAGGCCTAGCTCCATGAAGAAAACATTTTTTACTTGTGCCCCATAGCAGCTTTGTAGTGAACTGAAATGAGAATACATGGAATAGTAAGGTGTGAACGCATGTGCCGGCCCTATTATTCCATTGGCTTCTTCTATAATACAAGCAAGTTTCTCTGCATTTAAACTAATGGAAGGCCTTCCAAATCCATAGCCATCGAGTCTTCCATAAGAAGAGAGCTTTTTTCTTAAAATCTCCGCGCTTTCAAAGTTTGGAAGAAAAAATAGGTGGTGGACATTTGAAACATCGTTTATTTCACCGCCAAGTATATAAAAGACATCAATTTTTTTGTCTCTAAAGCAGCCGTTTTCTTCGCAAAGGTTTTCCTTAAGGTGCCTAAGCCATTCTTTGTTAAGTATATCTCCACTTGCAATTATGTCAAGGCCTTTTAGTTTCGCTTGCATTGAAATCTCAGGAATAAGCATATTTTTGCTTACGCCACCAGAATATGAGCCATGTATATGCAAATCGCAATCATACAATTTCATTAAACCACACAAAGACTAATTAATATGAATGTATAAAAAAGTATTATTAAAAGAATCAGGCAGCACATCTTTATGAGAGAGGCAAAATTTTATGAAAAGCTCCACGGCAAAAAAATAAAATGCACTGCTTGTGCAAGATACTGCACAATAAGCCCAGAAAAAACAGGCTTTTGCCGTGTTAGGAAAAATGTTAACGGCAAACTTTACTCCCTGGTTTACAACAAAGCGCTTACCCAAACTGCAGATCCTATTGAAAAAAAGCCAATATACAATTTTATGCCAGCAACTTATTGCAGCAGCATAAGTACTTATGGTTGTAATTTCAAATGCCTTTTCTGCCAGAATTTTAGCCTTTCGCAAGAGTTTTTAGAAGAAGATATTCAAGAGGTTGGAGAAACAACCCCCGAAGAAATTGTGGAAAACACTATTGCAAGAGACCTTGATGGAATTTCTTATACTTATGTTGAGCCAACTGTATTTATTGAATATGCGCTTGATATAATGAAAATTGCTAAAAAACAGGGGCTTTATAATGTATGGGTGAGCAATGGCTATATGAGCAAAGAATCACTTAAAGAGCTTTGCAAGTATGTTGATGCTGCAAACATTGATCTCAAAGGAGATGCGGACTTTTACAAAAAGCTGTGTGGAAATGCAGAGCTGGGTGTAGTTAAAAGTAATATTGAAGCTCTTTTTAAGGCAAAAGTGCACGTTGAGGTTACAAATCTCATCATTCCAGGCATTAACGACTCAAAACCATGGCTTCATGACGTCTGCTCATTTGTCTCTGCTCTTAGCAAAGATATGCCTTTGCACTTTTCAAGGTTCTTCCCGCATTATAAAATGAGTAACATAAGGCCAACACCACTTGAAACCCTTGCACAAGCTTATGACATTGCAAAATCCCTTGGGCTTAACTATGTTTACATTGGAAATATTGGCTCAGAACAAAATACTTTTTGCCCAAAGTGCAAAGAAATAGCAATAAGAAGAGCAGGCTACAATGTTAATATTGTTGGCTTGAGTGAAAAAGGCCTTTGCACTAACTGTGGCCACAACTTAGGCATTAAAATGCCAAAAAAAGCTAAAAAATGCCAAAGAATTTAAGCACAAGCATTGCTCCTAAGCCAGCAAGGCCAAAAATAACACTAACAATAAGGCCTTCAATTAAAGGAAGCTCTATGCCCACTGCGAATTTGAGTATTGCCCAGCCAATAAGCCCTAAAAGAGAGTTTATTATTACTTTTTTTATAAAGAAAATTATAGCAACAGCAACAACTATTAGCAATATTCCAATTGCAAGTATTTCCGGCTTTCCAGCCAGGCTACCTGCAATTTCACTCAAATGCTGCGTTGCTAAAGACCCTGCTTCAGAAATATCCTTTGCCTTATTTGATACTGTTGCGCTCAAATCTAGTAGGATTGAGCAAAAAATGGCGCTATTCATATATGAAAACTACTAAGCAAGTGTTTTAAAGTGTTTTCAACGCTACTTTTATGTGGTGGTTTTTTGTGGCTCTCTTAAGTTGGCTTCAAATAAAAATAGCTAAAGAGCTTATCGAAAGCCCTATGAGCTTACAAGAGCTTTCAAAAGCGATTGGTGAAAACCCATTAGATATTGAAAAAGCTCTTAAGGATATGGTTGCACTGAAACTTGTTACTGAAAAATCAGATATGTTTTACATTTCAGAGGAAATAAAAAAGGAGCTTCTTAATAAGAGAGAGTTAACTCAACAGGAAAAACCAAAAACTGAGATTCAGGCATACATTGAGGTAAAAGGGCTTAATAAAAAAGCTGCTTTGAAGCAGATGAAAGAAATTGAAAAGGCAATTAAGGCACAAAATGCCTTTGTCTTGTATTCAAGCAATATTATTGAGCCAGAAAAGCAAGGTGACTTTTACATAGGGCATCTTGATATTACCATTGGATTTAAAAGCCTAACTTCTTTGGTCCAGTTCATGTATCTCTATGGCCCAAGCGTTGTTGAAGTGATAAAGCCACCCAAAGCAGAGTTTACAGCTTTTGACCTTCAAGAGGCTCTAAATCAGATGGCTGAATTTATATTCAAATACAATGTTTATCTCGAGAAAAACCTCAGGAAGGCAGACATAGAGCGCTTTTATGCCTCGCTTTTACAAAAGCAGAATTTTTAATTTGATCAGAAAGAACGGATCGGTTTCGCAAATTGACGAAACCAATTTCAACAATATATAGAATTTTATGCCCTAATTTGAGGCAAAAATCTTCTTTTTTGGGCATAAAGCGAAAGATATTTAAATAAAGCTTAGCATACTAACAATAAAGCCTTCTCCAAATAACCTTTGAGAGAGGGCTAAATAAACTAAGGTGAGGTGAAAAAAGCTATGAAAAAAATGAATGTAAAGAGACTTGCGGCTTTGGGTGCTGGAATAGCACTGCTTGGAACTGCTTTGGCACCGGTTGCTTCAGCGATTTCTCTGACAAGAAGCGATGTTATCAATGCAAACGGCGCTCCGGTTTATGACATTGTTGTCGGTGCAAAAGCAAGCAGCGACGCACTCTGGGCAGGAAACATAGCTGCAAAGTTAGCACAGCTTGCATACACAGACAGCGCTGTGACATGCACAGTTGATAGGAGTACAATAGGTGCCGGTGGGCAAGAAGTAAAACCACAAGCAACAGTATCAGGCCTCAACGTTGAGCTCGTAATTGGCGGCGAAACAACATATGGCGAAGGTACAGCATACATTTATGATGACAGTTATTTGAACTCAACAGCTGCTGAACTAGACGCTCCAATAGAGCTTGGAAACTCTAAGATTAAAAGCCTTAAGAACGAGTCATGGGGATATACATATAATGGAGCTAACTATTCCCAGACAGTTAGAGAGTTCATTGTTGTGAACCCAGACGCAAAGTTTGAGACAAACCGCGAAGTAAAGGATTTGGTGCTCTACATGCCAAAAGCAGGCGACTTCACTTACAGAGTAACTCTTAGCGGTGGTGTTCCTTTAGATTTCAACAAAACAAATAAATACAATATAACAGTGCCACTATTCGGAAAGAAGTATAGTGTCTTGAAGACAAATGCGGATGGAACAGAGCTTACCTTGATAGACGAGGCTGCAAAGCGCACAATAGACGCTGGACAGACAATAACCGACTTGGTTGGAAAAGGAAGTTACAAAGGCAAATCTCTATCTGTGCGGTTTGTATCGCTAACAATGAGCAAGTATCTTGGTGGAGATACTTACTATACAGGAAAATTCCAGTTGCTTGACCCTGAAGGCAATGTCATTGCAACAGAAGACAAAGTTGAAGAAGGCGAGTTCCTTGAGCAAGTTTTCTACGTAAATGGCGAATATCCGTTAGAAACATCAATTTACGTCGATACTTTGTTCAAGCAGGACGTTGACAACGCCAACAAAGCAACTATAACTGTTGGTACAAACACAGTTAAGCTCAAGGACGGCGAGAAATATCCTTATGATGAAAGAGTTACTTCCTCAAGCGAAAAATACTGGCTTGCAAAGCTATTTAAAGGTACTGGGACAGTCGGCGGTACCTCACAGGATGTAATAAACAAGATTGAAATTTACAACAATGCGGTTGAAGGCTACAGCAAATGGGACAGGAAAATGCCAATATACGCAAAGAAGGATACTTTGACAGGAAAAGGCGACAAGAGCGAAGCTATCTTCCTCAACGGCGAACCAAGCACAGCTTTAGGCTATGGCTTTGCCAAAGTAGTATTCCAGGGCTTCAAGAGCGAAACAATGACAGAGCTCAAGATAAAAGATCACAAGATTTACTATGTAGACGAAGGAGATACCCAGCATGAGATTCCGTTGTACATAAGCGGCCTTGACAGTACAACAGAGGAATCATTTAACTTTGATAAGCTTGGAACCCAGAAGTATTACTTCAGAATGAGACTTGCTGATGACTATGAGTTAGGTTGTGAGGACGATGATTGCCAAGGCTGCTTCCAGCTTTCAGACGAGCCATTCAGAAACACTGATTTTGACCTTGATTGTGATAGCCCAGGATATTATCCATTCTATGCTGACGATGTAGGAGAGGGCCCTCTTGCCCTTACAGGCGACAACGGCATGGACTATGATTATGAATACTACTACTCCAGCACAGACAACGCAATTTGGTTCCTCTTTGCGCCTCAAAAGCTTGAAGGAAAAGGCGGCTATAAGCTCGAGTTTTTAGGTACAGACACAACAGAAGATCTCGGAATCGATAGTGAATATTACCTGCCAAACGAGTACGAGCTCGGTGGTGGCAAAAGCGGTGAGTATTACACAGCAGTCTTTGAGCTAACAGAACCTACTGGTGGCGGTAGCGGTAAAATATACATAGATACCGAAGACGGGAGCTTGGCGCCTTTCGGAAATACAAATTACAGCGCAAGCGGATATGAGTTTAAGTATAAGCACCTGGGCACGGATCAAGAGTTGAACCTAACACAGTACCAGGCATCTACAAATGTGCAGACAGCTTACTCAGACTACGGCAGCAAGTACGACATAAGTCAGGATTACTTCCAGGCATGGATTCCAGATAAAAGACGCTACATAAGGTACGATATAATAGGGCCTGCTGCTTCAGGGTCAACAATAGTTGGTGGCGAGACACTGCTTCTTAACGAAGGCGAGGAGAAAGTTACAAGCGCAGGTACAAGGATTACAGCGAAAAAGATAAACTACAATGTCTCAGTTACACCAACAGTGTGCCCAGCCGGCGGTGTTGTAATAGAGAACATAAGAGCAACACCAAGCGTCAGCACAGCCAAGAGGATTGTGCCTGTTGGACAGCTTGTCTTCACACACGACGCCGCACTTAGCGGAAAGCCAAAGATAATTATAGGTGGCTGGAAAGTCAACAGGTTTGCAAAAGACATAACTCTCAGCGACGGCAAGAAGATTACTGAGAGATTAACAGCTAAAGGCGACTACGTAGTGGACAAGCTTAATGACGGCACCATAATAGTTGCTGGATACACGGCAGCAGACACAGAAGCAGCAGCAAGGGAGCTTATAAGAGAGCTCGACAGGCTGTTGGGCTAAACAGAAAAGAAAGGCAAAACCTTTCTTTCTTTTTTCTTTTTTTATTTTTCTATTTCTTAGTGAAAAAGCAATATTTTTTGTTAGCAACAGGGTTTTAAACATTCTACACTTTAAAAAGATAGATGCTCGGAAGAAAATTAGCTGAAGTAAATGTACAAAAAGCCTTTCAGAAGGCAATAATCGCACTTTTATTTCTAATAGCTTTTTTTGCTGTTTTATTGAAGCTTAGCGGCTCTTTTCAAGAAATTAAGAATGCTAATTTGTTCCTTATCTTGCTCTCATCTCTTTCTTTTATCTTATCTGCGCTTGTTTGGGCTTTTGCATGGGCTTTTGTTTTAAGAAAAGAGCATAGCTTAAGTTACAGAAATGCCTCTTTTTTGGGAATATCTTCAATGTTCGCATCTTTTACACCGATGCAGCTTGGCAATGATGCATTAAGGGCTTTTCTGCTTAAAGAATATTTTGGAGTGCCCTTATACAAAGGCATAGGCGCAAGCATGGTAATAAAAGGCATAAAGTTTCTCACATTGGCTTTTTTCTCTTTGGTAGCCTTGCTGTCAATACCATTTCAAGCACTAGGAGCTGCACTTTTATTATCTTTTATGGTTGGTCTTTTGGTAATTGCAATCTCAGCAGCAATTCTTCTTTTGCCAATAAGCAGAAGGTTAAACAATAAAATTCGCAAATTTTTTATGGCTCTCTCATTAAAGTTTAAAGTGTTCTCCAGTTTAGATTATTTGCTTTCCGAGTATTCTTACTTTCTGGGCGACAAAATAGCTCTCTTACCCAAGGTATTTGCTTTTTGCATAGCCGCATTTACTTTTGAGTTCCTGTGCTTTGCATTTTCAGCATTTTCTGTTGGCCTTTACCTTGAATTTAGCATGCTTCTATTGATTTTCTTTGCAATATCTTTGCTTGAGAGGGTTCCCTTTGCTCCCCGTGGCTTTGGCCTTGTGGAAACGGCAACATATCTTTTCCTATCAAGGAGCCCATTTGGCTTTTCACAAGCAAAACTGGTTTCTTTCATAGCAATATTTGATTTCTCAAGAATAATTTTGCCAACTGCAGTTTCGTTGCTTGCTTTTGCAGGACTTCGCAGAAGGTGCCTATTTAAGCAAAAATAAAATAATTGTCCAGAAAGCACAATTGGCCGCAACACAAAGCCACATAATTGCAACAATTGCCGGCTCTTTTTTCGGACCAACTAAAAGCACCACCATTTTGGCAAAGTCAAGTTTTCTGCTTTCAGGAACCCCAAGAGTGCCATCTCTGTTTATCTTGTAAGGCGGCTCCTTTTTTTGGCTAGGATCCTTTGGATTAGTAAGTATTTTTAAAGAAAAATCAATCATGTGCGGCAAGAAGAAAGGAAAAGTCACAAACATAAGCCATAGTGATTTTTGCATTACAACGATGCCTGCTATGGCAGAGCCGATTAAAAGAGTTCCGGAATCGCCAGGAAAAACCTTGGCAGGATATCTGTTTAAAATAAGAAAACCCAATAGTGAGCAAATAAATGGTAAAAAAACCAAAGATAAGTATGTTTTGTCAGGCAAGAGCACAAGCGCAAAGAAAATCGAAATTATAAGCCCCGAACCAGCCTCTAAGCCATTAAGCCCAGCGAATGTGTTTTCAAAACTAGCAACGCCTGCAAGGTAAAGTGCTGCTAGAACAACTAGCAAAAGATTGCTGCCAAAGAAGGTAAATGAGAACAGCAGCGAAAGTACTGCTATTATTGCAGCCCTGAAGCGCCAAGGTATCGCTTTTGCTTTTGCCTTGTGCTTCATATCATCTATATAGCCAACTATAGAAAAACCGCTCACCATAATAGCCCAGGCAATAAAGCTAAAATCCCATTCACCTATAGAGGCCAATATTGCTGTCAACCATATTGGCAACAACATTGCAATACCTGTGCTTTCAGGCAACGCTGGCTTATCAACTTTGTTTATGTCTATTCCCTTTATGCCAACCTTAATATTGTGCTTTGCAACTGCTTTTACTAGCAAATAGGTTAAAGCGAAGCAAGTCAAACATAAAGCCAATATTTTAAGCAACCATCCACCTTCATATCTTTTACATGATAAGTTTTAAATTGTAAACTAATTATTCTTATGCGATATTTTTTGTCTTCATAATTTCCATTAAAACAGTTGTTGCGTAGCTACCCTTTTCCAGCTCAAAGTATATTTTGCATAGATTTTTACCAGGGAAAAAGTCATCGGCACGAATTTCAAGAACAGCCAACTTTTCTGGAACTACTACTATTTTTCTGCGGGCCCCAGCACTCGAGCATTCAGGCATCTTTTTAACTTTAAACATAGAAAAGTCAATATCCTCTTCTGCAAGCACTTCCCTTTCAATCTTCCCAATGGCACCGGCAGTAAAAGACGAGTCAAAGCCTGGCAACAAACCTAAAGGCACGCCATTATCGTGCGGTTCACCATTAATTGCTTTTAGGCACGTGTTTGTTTCAAGTCGCCTATCAAGTATTCTGTTGAACAAATATGCTTGATAGGCGTGTGTAAAAAGGAAAACAATCTTTTTAGGTAGTTTTCTTAAAGCCCCAACATAGTCTCCCCTGTGTGATGCCAAATGATGAAGCATTGCCCTTTCGTACCTATATTTTTTTGGAAATGAATTGAGAGCACCTCTCAAGTCATTCTTTGCTGCTAACCTCCTAGCTTCCCTAACGGCTTCGCTTTCTTGCTCAGATTCCGTAGAAAGATAAATCATTACTGCATTTTCATAGTTGCCCTTTATTATCTCCTTACCGACAAGATGACTTATATTTCTTATACCACCAAATCTCTGAGCCCCAAAATAATTCGCAATACCATTTTTCATCTCCCTAAAGCAAGATTCAACATTTGCCTTTATCTCATCTTCACCAAGGCCAATATTTCTTATTGTTACTGTAAAAGCATTTCCAGAAAGCATTCCCAAGTCTATTTGATTTTCAGCCCATAAAGCTTTCTTAAGCAAGATAGTATTGGTTCCAAAACCAATGATAAGATCAAGATTTGGTTTAAATATACTTATGCGTTGGCATGTTATTGCTCTTTTGTCTTTTATGCCAGCATATCCAATTCTTCTTGGGCTACAGTGCAGAGCCCTTGAAAGCTGCCTTATCGCATCGTGCAAATCCCTGTTTTTTTTCTGTAGCTCAACCCAAAGATAGCTTTTCTCAACACCATCCGGCTTATCAAGAAACGGCTTTCCAAAATCTTCTATAGTAACTGCACATTTGTAACTTTCGTGTAGCTCCTCAACAATAAAATCAGCATACCTGTGCTTTATTTTGCCGCCAATGCCAGGGCTTTTTGTTGAGAATCGCCACAATGTAGAATTTTCTTGCATTTCCGCCATCACTACCTATACCTTAATATTCCGCCAAGGCCACCAAATGTTTTCCAAAATTGCTCGCCTTCGTCAGTTTCAGTGCTTATTATTATTGTTTTTGTGCCCATTTTTTCAGCTTTTTTCATCAACAATTCAACGTAATCATTCTCTTCCAAAATTTCCATCTCATAGCCACATTTATCACACTTTAGACTAGGCGACTCCGACTCCTCAATTGTAACCATCTTTTGAAAGCCGCAATGAGTGCATTGCATTTTGTATGCTGTTTTATTTATCCTCTCGCTTATGAGAAGCTTTGCAACTTTTCCAGATTCGAGCGCATCAATAGTTTCCTTTTCACCATATACTGCAAGCCCTGTTTTTATTATGTTTGTCATGAATTCGCTGACTGCTTCCTTTTCTTTCACTACTGCTGCGTTTTTTAGAAGCTCCTTGCCCCTTTCAATAGCTTCCTTTATCCCATACTCGTCAGTATATGATGTACTAACAGTGCCAATAATTTTGCTCTTTAATCTATAATCCAAAAAGTCCTTTTCGAGAAAAGTTTCTTTTGTAAAGCCGGGCCCAGCAACTATAATACCATTTAGCTTTTCAGCATAAGGCACTAAAGCGCTGTTTACTGCTTCGCTCACTTTCTTGTAAAAGTTGTGTTCTGCCTCTTCACGCAGATGCTCAAATCGCTTTGCAGATTGGCCACCTGCGCGTTGCTTTCCTGCAACATTGCTGTTGAAGTGCCCTATTATCTCATAAGATTTGCCCTTAAGTATTGCGATGGTTGCCTCATTCTTGTCTATGGTAATTATTCCGTAGATTTCGGTTGGTAAAACCATTTGCTTTAATGGCTCTAGGTTAAACTCCGAATCGCACCAATACATTTTCGTTTCTAGCTTTTTTATAGGGACTACCGTAAATAATCTTATGTCCGATTTTCCTTCCTGCTTAGAGATGTTCCCGCAGAAAATAGCAAGCCCATTTTTTGGAATATCAAAGTCAATTTGCTTTATAAGGTTTATTATTCTCTTAAGAGCACTCTGCACATTTTTTCTCGTGCTCGGATCTTTAATATTTGAACTCTGACTTTTTTCATTTATAAGCTGTGACATTATTGCACTTCTATCGGCGCCATATGGGACGTAAAGAGAAATAAGCTCTGTACCACTGCCTTTTAAAGAACTCAGTTTTCTTAGCTTTTTGTTGAACAGGTTCAGCTCACTATCGCTTATTTCCTCTATAAAGTCCTTTTTCATCATCGCGCAACACACTCAATGACCAAATTAGCTAATAAGGCATATGCTTTAAATATAATTAAAACTACTATAAATAAGAATAAAAACCTTAAGAGGTGCAAAAATGTTCGATGAAAGCTTCTTCAAGATATTCAATGAGAGCCAAGCATCAGAAAAGCAACCCACAGAGAGTTCTGGTGATGTTGAAGAAATAGATTTTGATAGAAAGCCTGTTGTTCTTTCCGTGGGCGGCTCTCTTATAGCACAAGAGAAGCCAAACGCTTCTTTTATTGGCAAATTTTCCGAAAAAATAAAAGAGCTCTGGACTGAAGGCCACAGATTTGCGATAGTAGTTGGCGGCGGAGCTATATGCAGAAACTACATTGCCGCAGCAAAAGCTTTGGGAGCAAACAACTATTCTGCAGATGCTTTGGCAATAATGGTTACGCGAGTAAATGCAATGTTATTAATACAAGGCCTTGAAAAAGCATATCCCCAAGTGCTTGAAAATGTGTTCGCTTCGAAGAAGGTTTTAAATGCAGGCATGATTCCTGTTTACGGTGGCCTTTTGCCAGGCATAACTACGGATTGTGTTGCAGCATTATTGGCAGAATTTCTTGGCGGAACTTTCATTAACCTCACAAATGTAGATGGAGTATATTCATCAGATCCGAGGGATAATCCAAGGGCGAAGTTTTACCCAGAAATTTCATATGAGCGCTTAATTTCTTTAATTTCTGTAGCAGAAAGCAAGCCCGGGCAAAATTTAGTGATGGATTTGCCGTCCTGCCTTATTCTGAAGCGCTCTAAAATACCTGCTATAATTCTAAATGGAAATGATTTAGATAATTTTGCTTCAGCAGTTCGCGGTCTCCCCTTTAAGGGGACAAAGGTTTGTGAAAAGGCCTAAGCTTTTTTAAAGATCGTTTTTAGTTCCTCGAAAGTTATTGCGGGAGTTTTCCAGTGTGCTAAATCATCACTTATGCGTGGGCAAGCAATTATTACATAACAATCAAGCATAAAATCTAAAAGTGAAGTTTCAGATACAATTTCGGTTGCAATAAGAACTGCTTTTCTGCCATTTTTCTCAAGAATTCTCTTTGCCTCAAATGCTTCTCTTTCAAAAAACTGCCCTGGCTTTGTACTCATAACAACTCCAAAGTTTTTAGCATGATATGCCTTTAGCATTGCAAAATTCCTCTTGATGAGTTTTTTTTCAATATCCTTAAAACTTAGCAATGATATTTTCTTCGAAAGAGGATCTAAAATAATAACATTTTTACCTGTATTTTTTGAAATACCAATGGCATGGAAAAAACCATCTCCAACAAATAAAACATTTTCAGCATTGCATTCTGCAGCTTTTGTTTCACAACCCAAAACCATGCCTTTTTTTTCATGCCGGCCCTTTTTTAGCAATATGCTTATGCCAAGCCTTTTTGCTTCTTTTTTGAGCCATTTTAGAAGCAATAAATATTGTGCTGTCGCTGTTCCACAGACTTTCTTAATTCCACTCGAGGATAAATGCTCATAGAGAATTCTGAGCAACTCTTCTTTTTCAGCATGGTTAAACTCGTATCTAAGAGGAATATAAACAATGCCCTTCATTTTAATCATTTTTTCATGACCTATATGGATTACTAAATCTGGTTTTATTGCACTTATTGTGCCAATTGGTATATCGCATGCTCCAAAGCAGGAATCAGCAGAGATTATGAAAGTAGTGTATAATCTATTCTCCAAATCTTGCAACAAATTATTTAGCTTCATCTTTACACCTGCTGGTGCCTGCACAAGCACTTTCTTTGCACGATTCTTTTTTATTGCATTTTCAATTTTTTTTATATCAATGTAAAGCTCGACCATAACAATCGCTATAGTTATTATTTATCGTGCGTTCGTATTTATACACTTGTGTTATACCAAGATTTAATATGTGAAAACCAAATCCACTTTTAGCTTAGTTTTCGTTTTTCATTAATTCGCTTATTTGCTTCGTGCTTTCAATTAGTAGCTTCTTTTCTTCGCTTATCACAACTGCCCTTATCTTTTCAACGCTATCAATATTAGCAGATACTGAGTCAATGCCATATTTAATTAGTATTTTTACCATTTCTGGATTGCTTGCTGCTTGGCCACAGATTGATGTAGTTACGCCAGCTTTCTTGCATGCATCTATTACCATCTTGATCAGCTTAAGTACGCCGGGGTGCATCTCGTTGAAATATTTTTGTATACGCTCGTTGTTCCTGTCAAGACCAAGAGTTAACTGTGTGAGATCATTTGTGCCAAATGATATAAAATCAATGCCTTCAGCAATGATGTCTTCTATTGTAAGTGCTGCTGATGGCACTTCAATCATAACACCGAACTCAAGTACTCCTTTCTCTCTTTTAAGGCCAACTTCCTCAGCAACCTTTTTTGCCTCACGTATCTGCTCTGCAGTGTGCACAAATGGAAGCATAACCCCTATGTTTGAATAGCCCTCATCGATAAGTTGCTTTATTGCGATGAATTGTGCTTTAAGCAAATCTTTCTGGTCGAGGTCTCTCCTAATTCCATGCCACCCCAGCATTGGATTTTCTTCGTGTGGCTCATATTTGCCGCCTTCAAGATTCCTGAACTCATCTGTTCTTGCATCAAAAGTCCTGTACCAGACAGGTTTTCCTTTAAATTTAGAAACAACTTGCTCTATGCCATCATGGACTGCCTTTACAAGCTTGTCAAACTCATTTCTCCTCAAATACTCTGCAGGGTGAATACCTTGTGCAGTTATCATGTGCTCAGCTCTCAATAAACCAACCCCATCTGCACCAGTTTTAGCTGCTCTTTCAGCCGCTTCTGGAAGAGCAACATTGACTTTCACTGCTGGCGCAAGCTCCGAAAGAAGTTTTAATATCATTCGCTCCTCTTCTTCCAACTCCGATTTTTCCATTTCTTCCGCTTTTATGCCCCCAAATCTCTCAATAATCTCCTCTGCTTCTTCTTTGTGCTCTTTTATTTTACTTCTCTCACCAATGCTTCTCTGTATAGCTTCTTTTATCCTGCTTATTTTAACTTGCAGTGCACCCACTCTTTCCCTTTCTTCTTTTACTTCATCTAAAACTTCCTGTTTTTCTTTTAACTGTTCTGCCATTCCTTTGAGGCCCGCCTTTGGCTTAGAATAAACATCCTCTTTCTGCAAGACTTTATACCTTTCGCTTTCTTCACTTTTGAGCTCAAGTTTTATTGCTTCTTCTATCTCATCTATTTCTTGAAGGCGTATTATCTTGTCTGTTGTTTTTTCTGGCATTGCTAAATGTACTTCTCCTTCATAGACGAATCCTTTATAACCGTCAACTGTAACAACTACGTCATCTTTCAAGACCTTGGTTGCATTCTCTGTTCCTACCACACAAGGTATGCCAAGCTCCCTGCTAACAATTGCCGCGTGGCAAGTTGTGCCTCCCTCATCTGTGACAATTGCCGCAGATTTTTTCATTATCGGAACCCAATCTGGATTGGTCATCTTAGTTACCAGAATTTGCCCCTCTTTTACTTTTGCTATTGCAGAGATATTTGGTACTACAGAAACTTTACCAGTTACAATTCCCGGGCTTGCAGCAAGGCCATCTAATAATATTTTATTCTCAAATTTCTCCACCTCAACTCTTCTTCGGAACTCACTTTCAATCTTATCTTTGAGTGATAGCGTTGTTATTGCTCTGCTCTGCAATATTTTTACCTCATTTCCTTCTATGGCCCACTCAATATCTTGTGGTGCCTTATAATGAGCTTCAATCTGTCTTCCAATTTTTGCTATTTCTATTATTTTATCATCACCAATCTTTTGCTTTGCACCCTTATTTTGGAGTAGCTTAACTTTTCTTGTTTTCTCCCCCTCTTTTTTTAACATCCACTTTTGGTAGCTTATTTTTTTGTCAATTATCTTTAATGTGTTTTTGTCTACTACATACGTGTCTGGAGTTATGCTTCCCGAAACAATAGCTTCACCGAGGCCAAAACAGGCCTCTATTATTATTTTGCTCGTATCCCCTGTTGGATCTGCTGTAAACATTACACCGCTTTTTTCAGAATCAACCATGCTTTGCACTACGACAGCTATTCCAACCTTTTCTGTAGCAAAGTTCTTTTTCTTTCTGTAGAATACTGCTCTTGCAGTAAACAATGATGCCCAGCAGTTCTTTACTGCTGTAAGCAATTCTTGGCAGCCATGAACATTAAGATAAGTTTCCTGTTGTCCCGCAAAGCTTGCTTCTGGCAAATCTTCAGCAGTAGCAGAACTTCTTACAGCAACAAAAGCCTGTTCGCTTGAGGTTAACCAGGCAATGCGGTGCTTCCCAAGCTTGTTGTATTCGCAAAGTATTTCTCTTTTGAGACCTTCACTCATAGGCGTCTTTTTTATAAGTGTGCGGATTTCAGCCGTTGTTCTCTTCAGTTTTTCTGTATCATCAACGTTTAGATTTTCAATTTTATCAATAATGGTTTTCTTAATACCGGTTTCTTCTATAAAGTTGAAATAAGCATTTGAGGTAATTATGAATCCGCACGGTACCGGGAAATTTGCACTAGCAAGTTCACCGAGATTGGCACCTTTGCCACCTACGAGAGGTATATCTTTAGCGCTTACCTCATGAAACCAAACTATGTTGCGCACAAATGTCACCTCAATAAATAAAGCATTTTTATTTATTAAATTAACGCTTTTTTGGTTTTAAAGGAATATTGCCTTTGGCCATTGATCTTATTTTTGTAAGTCTTAAAATCGCTTCGCTGTATTTTTCCTTAAATTCTGCTTTACTTATGTGCTTTTTCATATAAGCTATCTTAAGCCTTTTTATCAAAGATCGCAAGCTTTCTTCTTCGGTTTTTAGATTTTTCATTAGATCTCTCCTCTCCAAAGTTTTGGATAATATTCTAAATCCCATATAAGCAAAAACTGAAAAAGAGACAATTAAGACTAACAGCCAATTAATATTCTCGTCTTGTTTGATCAGTACTACCATTTCCTGTTGATAGGCATATGGCTCTTCAAGCATAAGCTTCAAATAGTGTTCTCCGAAACCCAATGGCTCTTCAAGATTTGCAACATAAAAGCCACCCGACTTTTTAAATACTACTGCCGAGTTCTTGCCATCAATATTGATTTTTCCATAAATCTCTTCTTCCGTAGGCGTACTATCATCGCTCTTCAATATAAAGAGCTTTATACTGTTAGTTGGGCCAAGGGAAATGTTGATACCTTGCTTTGGCTCTATCACGGTTACAGTAAAATTTACTAAATAAATAGAAAAATTTTCTAATGCAACCCAACTCTTATTTTTGTCAAACGCTACTGCCTTTGCTTCACACCCAAGTTTATTACTTTTAAGATCATTTGGTACTTGTATCTTTAGCAGATGTACATCTTCTTCAGCTTTATAAATTGCCTTTCCGCCATCGCCATTATCACATAAAAACTCAACATTGCCTTTAAGCCCTATTGTAGAGGTTATTTTTCCTTTGATTGTCAAAAACTGTCCTTTTACAGCACCTATATTGTAATCTGATAGTTCTAAATCAAAATTAGGATTATCTTTTGAAATAGGTATTCTAAGCTCTTCAGAAAAATAGTTTCCATATATATCCTCACCTTGAACATAAAGCACAAGACCTTGCTTGAGATTTTCCTCTGATATGCGATGGTCTAAAACCATTCTATAATCATATGGGTTGCTTTTGCTGCTGACAGATGCAACTCTTTTCTTTGAATTACTACATTTAAGATAAGCTTCAATATATGCCATTTGCACAGGTTGGTTTATCTGTGGCACCATCACTCTTATTATTGCATCTTTGATTTCTGAGTTTATGGGATAATTTTTTTCAGCAAAAGGATTATGGTATAATATAAGTTTCATTGGCTCAAAACTTAAAGGCAAACTACTATTTAATTCAATTTTTCCTGAACTTGAGCTTACCTTTGCAGATATTTTTAAGATTGTGCTATTTTTTGTTTTATAGTTTGGCAGGTAAGTAATCACCAATTCATTACCGTCAAACTTTGTATTCGTACTCAAACCATCAATAGTAGCGTAAATATTTGTTATTTGTGATGGTTCTATTGTTTTATTGCCCGCATCCATGAAAGTAACTCTTGCTTCTACCAATTCTGTTTTTTTTAAAGTTTCGCCCCATGTGGGTTTTATCAACCTAACTCTTATTGCTGAGCGCTTTATCGTCACTTTTTTTTCTGCATAACCCAAATCTTCATCGTCGCTTCCAATAACGGAAACTTTTACCGTGTATTCCTTTTCATAATTCTCAAAGTTGGCTGGCAAATAATAAACATATTCTTTTTTATTTTTTTTATCAGTAATTATCCTACCATCGCCAAAATCCCATTTATATTTTAGCTCTGGATAAGCTGCGCTTACAACAAGCTCAAAAGTAATTACCTCGCCTTCATATGCAGTAGTCGGTTCTGCCTTAAAGCCAACTATACTTATTCTTTTCCTGTTTTGTTCTTGAGGCATGGTGAAAAAAGTTCCTCTGTAGTTTTTCAATTCTACATCAGTGAAACACTTTATCTCATACACGTAAATTGTATCGCTATAAAGTTCGGAAAAACTTTGCGTGTGTTCTTTGCTGTTAAGCGTAAAACTATCATACCAGGAAAATATGTCTTCAGTTTTCGCTATACCTATCCGACATCTTGATTCAATACTAGTTTTCCATGTTATTTTTGCCTCGTTTGCTGATGTTTGCACTGAAACATCGCTTATTGAAAGTGTCCTAACGGTGGGTGTTGGAATTGGTGAGTTTGAAGGTGTTTGAGTTTGCACTGGCGTTGGTGATGGGCTTGGTGAGGGCGATGGCTCAACCGATGATGAAAAATCCTCAACACAAAATTCAGCGCTTTTCTCCGTCTCCAAATTTCCTGCCTTGTCGGAAGATCTATAGTTTATTCTGTGACATCCAGCATCTGTAATATTAAATTCAGTTCCAGTTGACCAATTGCTTCCATCAACACGATAATTTGTATCTTCGCACCCAGATACCAATTCGATTTCAGCAATATTTAAGCCTAGGCCATATGGTGAGGTATCTTTGCACACAAGGGAAATTTTTGGATTCTTTATTACACTTATATTATCAATCCTGAACTTGCCTATCGACTTTACATATGCATCGAACTTCACCTTAAAATTCATAGTTCTGTATTCTTTAGGAATATCGATTTTAAATACTTCGCCCATCAAGTCAAGCTCGCTGCTAACTTTCTTAAAAAGTTGACAGTTGGTGTCAGAGCCGCTACAAAAATAAAGATATAAATAATCTTCAGCCCCCCAATTCTCTTTCATTGCCCAAAACTCAATTATCGCGCTTTCAGCACCGGCCAAATTTATGCTTTTTGAGATAAGATGCCCCTTTCTTTGTTCTGTTGCAGTTGCAATGCCTGTACGGTAACTTGTCTGGACTATGGTCCAATTGGTTTTTTCCCATCGCAACTCATCAAAAGTGTTTTTGTCAAAAGTATCCTTAAAAACAACTGATGCTTTCGACATTATCGCATCTGTTGGAGGTGCTACACCATCAACTTTTATGTACGCTACACTTGGCTTTTCAAAGTTACCTGCAAAATCCTTTGATGCATATGCTATTAGCGTAGGCTCATTTAAAGTCACAGTTATACTCGATTTTCCGGAGGATTGTATTAATTGCTTTAACCTTTCTATGTTGTCCTTGTTTTTCCAAATATCTGTAAATGCTTGTGCTTCAGAAACACCGGCTTTTTTATAATAAATTGAGCTGCACCCTACACCTACATCTGAGCATTGAAGGGTTACATCAGATTGGCCTTTAAGCCAGGTTTTTATATCCGGCGAAAAACTCGTCTTTGGCAACTTTTTGTCTCTCTCAAGACAGTATTTCATATTGAGATCATATTCCTCATAATCATTAGCATCACAAAGATCTGGCCTGCTGCACGCCCACCTATAACATAACAATTTGACCCTTATAATTGCATTTTCAGATGCAAAATCAGTGCTCAAGTTAAAAGTTGCCTCTATTTTTCCATCGCATTTTCTATCATCACATCCAGGCAATTTTTTTATCGTTTTGTGCATTTCCTTTAAGCTACCTTGGTCTATAGAAACCAGGCACCTTGGTTCGTAACTACTAAGATTATCTTTTGGGATATTTTCCAACACTACTTCAACGTTTGCATAAAAAGTCATATCAATTTTGCCTGTGTTATAAACATTGCAATTTTTATCAATACTTTTTATCTCTAGTCTTGCAGATGGTTGATAATTCCCTTCAACATAGCAAAGAGCACTAATAAGCAAAATTTGGACTAAGCAAGCCAGATTTCTTTTCATGAAAATAATACCATTTGCATAAATAAAAATGTTTCTAATGTGATTCAAAATATAACTAAAAAAAGTGAGTGCCCCAGCCGGGATTCGAACCCGGGCTACTGGCTTGAAAGGCCAGGGTGCTTGACCGCTACACCACCGGGGCAATGCTACATTAGAATTAATGCCGATAAAATGTTTTTTAAATGTAACCCACAATAAGCATATAATCTAGCTTATATTGCTTATAGGTGTTCTTATGCCACTAACTCCTGAAGCACTTAAGAGGCGATTTGAAAATGTTTGGGTTTGTATGAGCTGCAATGCTAAGAACCGTGCATCCCCCGGGAAAAAGCCGCAAAAGTGCAGGAAATGCGGCAGCAAGCGCCTAAGGCCTAAGAAAAAGCTAAAGAAGATAGCAAAATAGCAACATAGTTTTTTATCAAAAAAATATTTAAATAACTTCTAAGCGCAATACTTATATGGTTAGGCATTATATTGAGATCATAAGGCCTTCTGACTGCCTTATGGCATCTTTTGCTGTTCTAATTGGCTTTCTTGTTGCTTCAGGTGGCTTTGTCGTCCACGATTTTTTAATGTTCTTAAAGCTATTCTTCGGCATGATTGCAGTTTTTTTATTTGCAGCAGCAGGAATAGTGATAAATGACTACTTTGATTATCACATAGATAAGATAAACGCTCCACATAGGCCTTTACCTTCCGGCAAAATAAAGCGCGGCCATTCTTTGAACTATTCTTATCTTCTGTTCTCTTTAGGCATATTTTTCGCATTTCTAGTTTCATATCTTTCGCCAGGTAACCCGTGGTGTCTCTTTTTAGCACTTATAAATACAGCACTTGAAATTTACTATGCGAGGAACTTCAAAAGGATGCTATTAATTGGCAATTTTGTAGATTCTTGGTTTGTTGCCTCGAGCTTTCTTTTTGGCGCATTAATTTTCGGTTATGAAAATTTGCAAGCAGTATCAATCCTTGCGCTCATTTCATTTTTTGCAAATGCTGGTAGAGAAGTCTTTGGTGATATTGAGGATATTGCCGGAGATAAAAAGCTTGGGCTTAAAACATTACCAATAATTTACGGGGAAAAAATAGCAAAAAAAATTGGCTCTGCACTAATACTATTGGCTGTGATAATGAGCCCATTGCCTTGGTTTTTTGGTCTTTTGAAAATGCCCTATCTTTTCGCAGTTCTTTTAGCAGATGCAATCTTTTTAGCATCCTTGTCAGTTGATCCAAGAAAGAATCAGCTACTTACAAAGATAGCCATGGTTGTGGCACTATTTGCGTTCGTTGTTGGAGTGATCTGATTGGATTTTGAGTCACAAAGAAAAAAGCTTGTTAATTCAATGATTGCAAATGGCTCTTTAAAAAGTGCGGAAATAATTAAAGCTTTTCTTAAAGTTAAGCGCGAAGAATTTTTTTTACCAGAACTTAAAAAGTTCTCTTATGATGATTCGGCCTATCCAATAGGTCATAGCCAAACAATATCACAGCCAAGCACTATAGCTATAATGTTAGAGCTTCTAAAACCACTAAAAGGGCACAAGGTGCTAGAGATAGGCTCTGGTTCTGGGTATGTGCTTGCATTGTTGTCAGAGATAGTTGGCCCTGAAGGGAAAGTAATAGGTATAGAGCGCAATTATGAACTTGCTGTGCGCTCAATTGAGACACTTGCCAAGCTTAAATACAAAAAGATTAAAGTATTAATTTCTGACGGCTCAAAAGGCCTTCCTGAGGAAGCGCCATTTCATCGTATTTTGGTTTCTGCTGCTTGTAATGTTGTTCCAAAGCCTTTGGAGGAGCAGCTCACCTTTCACGGGCGCATAGTTGCGCCAGTTGGCTCAAAGTTTTCACAGCAACTTCAGGTTATAGAAAAAGAACCAAATGGAGCACTTAAGAGATATTTTGCAGAGGGCTATTTTGTATTCGTACCACTTGTTTCAGATAGTTAAAAAAATAGCTAAAAAATTTTCTTAACTTTTTTATTAACTAGTTTAACACCTTTTATTTCAAGTTTCCCATGGTCTTTATAAAAGTTTTTCTCAGAATCTGTGATTTCAATTCGTTTCTTGAAAAGTGGCGCATCAAGCACAGTCGTCTCAAATTCGCCACCTTCACCACATATATTGATGCCATATGTTTTTTCAAGTCCTTCAAGCTCTTTGATAAGTGCATAATCAATCCTTCTCCCTAGCCATGATGCATCCAAAGGATATGCACTTACCCCAATAATTATTGTCTCAAATTTTCTTTCAACCACTTCTTGCAAAATCTTTTGCTGCGGCATGCCCCATAAAGGATTAAATGTTTTTAATTTTAGTTCATTACAAATGCTTTGAATTCTTTTGGCTTGGTAGTTCGATGCAATTGCACCACTAACAACGACACCAATTCCAAATTTTTCTTTTGCATCTGAAATAAGCGCTTTTAAATCTTGGAGCTCATCGTCTTTTTTGCCACTTGTGTGCTTCACTATTTGTGGCATCTCCAATGCTTTGGCTTGTATTTTTGTCATCTCTATGTTTGGAGTGTGAAACATATAGCTGTAAGGGTTTTTTGATATTGCTGTAAGAAGACATATATTGCTATATACTTCTTTTGCAATATGAAGCGCAAGACAAGAATCCTTGCCCCCCGAAAAAAGAACTCCGGCCCACATGTTTTTACCCAAACCAAGAATCCAAACGAGCCTGAGAGCCGCCCTTACATTGAAGTTTTTGTAGTTTCTCAATTGCCTTCAATACACGCTCTTCAGAAAAATTCCTTTCATTGCAAAGAAAATTTTTTATTCCCTCACTATCTGGCTCTGAAAATTCTATTGTGAAAGAATCACTCTGCTTTGGCTCAAGGAAGATTTCTTCAACTTCCTTGTAATCAAAATCAATATCTTTGCCCAAATTTTTTAATATTTCTTCAAATGACGGGTATTTTTTGACAAGCTCAAGCGCTCTTTTTGGGCCTATGCCTTCAATCTTTTGATTAAAGTCAGTACCTATCATTATCGCAACCCAAACAAGTTTTCTTCTGTCAATTGAAAGGCACCTCAGTGTTTCTTCAAGGGATATTAGCTCAGGCACTACATCAATATAGACATCCCTGCCTGGCAATTTTCTTTTCCCGCTTATAGTTAAATTGCGAACAAGCAAAGGCGCTCCAAAGAGAAGCGCGTCGTAGTCTTGGCTTGCACAGGCATAGATCTTTTTGTTTGCAGCCATTAATGCAGCTTGTGCTTCACCCTCGCTTGGTGCTTGTACTATGGGTAGCCCCATAAGTTGCAGAAGCTCTTTTGATTCTTCAATCATTTCTTTGTTAAGCCTCACTGCCTGCTTAGCATATTTTTTTGCATCTTCAATTAAGCCATCTTTAAGCGCTTCTTTAAATTTCTCTTCAGCGTCTGTTCTTATGCGGTTTCTTTCCTCGCGCGTTCTTTCTTTAAGCTTACTTGGTTCGCCATCAAAAATGAACACAGGCCTTATCTCGTTTTCTACGAGGTTTGCCGTTCTGTATAAGAGGCCACTCAAGTGACTCGTAACTCTGCCTTTGGAGTCTGTAAGCAGTGATCCATCAGCTCCACGAATGTTTGAAAGGAATTGATACAGGGTATTGAATGCGTCTATACCTATTGTCCTGCCCTTCAAAAAGCTGAGGCTTATTTCTTTTTTAACAACCAAATTTCCAAGGTCTACGCCCATATATAGATACTTTAACAGTTAAATTGTTAAAAGAGTTTTTATTTAATCTCTTTTTGTTGGTCCAAGCCCAATATTTCAACAACCCTTCTTTTTCTTCTTGAGAACCTGTAAAGCCCATTTTTGGGTGAAGGTTTTGATTCGAGGTAGCGATCTCTTATTTTGCTAAAAAGCTCAGCATGCGGTGTTTCAAAAAAGTAAAGTTCATTTCCCGAAGCAAAAATAGGCCTTGCACTTGCAAGTATTTCATCAACTATTGCCTCAAACCACAGCTTTCCAAGCGCTTGGTTTACTTTTCTCATATCTACGCCTTTTATTCCCTGGACAAATTCGATATAATATCTATTTAAGACGTGGTTGAATTTGAAATTAAATAAGCAAAATTCGCCAATGCCTTTTACGCTCGCCATATAAACCCCATTTAAAATATGGCCATCAGGCATAACATATTGTAGCTTAAAGTGAACATCAAATTTTTTTTCGGGCTTAGGGTTAAATATATTGAATATAGTTTCAACAGTTGCAACAAACACCCTTGGTTTTACTCGCCTGTAAGCAACGAAATCAGGAAGGCTATTGCTAATGTATCCCATTATATGTCCTCGGTCTATCTCAGAAAATGTAGTGGTCTTTTCTATTATTCTGCTAAGTTTTCTGTATAGGTATATCTTCTCAGTAAGCCGTAAATTTGGCAATAAGAATATGTCGTGCCTAAGCTTACCTTTGATTTTTCTTCTAATATTGTCTGCAATTGCACTCGGTGGCTTTGGCTTAGTTTTTGGTCTTATTACAAGCCGCATTTTTCGAAACATGCTTCTCGTGATAATATTTTCAGCTTTGTGGAATAAAATTGTTTACTCAATTTTTTCTGAGGGCGATTTTTTTCCAAAACAAATATTTTTAAACATATAGCAAACATATATAAACTTTAGAATGGACATAATTATCACGGCTGCGACTGGCACTGGCAATACTGAACTCAGTGCTTTTGACAATGCTCTTTGGAATGCTGGAGTAGCTAATTATAACTTAATTAAGCTCAGCTCGATAATACCTCCAGCTTCCAGAATAATACTCAAGAAGCCAGATATCAATCCAGAAGAATACGGCCGTAGGCTTTATGTTGTCATGAGTGAGCAGAGAGCAAGAAAGAAAGGACAGGTTGCATGTGCGGGTGTTGGTTGGTATATTCTTGAAGACGGCCGCGGCGTGTTTGTTGAGCATCATGGCACTTCAATTAAAAAAGTTGAAAGCGAAATTAAAAAATCTCTTCAAGATCTTGCAAACCAGAGAGGCATAAAAGATGTTCAATTCAATATGAAGATTTCTAGTGCGAAATGCACATCAAAGCCTGTATGCGCGATTGTATGCGCAATTTACAAGAGCGAACCTTGGTGAAAGGATAAGTTTTCCCGTTTCTGATAACATATGTATATATATATCGTTTCTTTATTATAGATATCTTTGGATATTGTTTAGGAGGTGTTAAGTTTATGGACTATAAGATTCCATTATTGTTAGTTGTTGTCTGCATTTTTTCTTTTGTGGCTGGGATATTATTAGCAAAATATATCTTACCAGAGGCAACACCGGGCCAAAGTGGAGGTTTTATCACATGTAAATCACAGCAGTTGTGCACTTTAGAAGGGAGCGATATGCAAGCATACGGTTGCAGAAAAGTTTCTGATACGCCTTGCGGAATGGCCTACATGGCTGGTTATAAGAATGCAGTACACGCTTACTGCTATGATTGTTCTCCTAAATAAACCACAAACTATTAAACATTAATTTTATTTTACTATTTTATCTGCTCACTTTTTCAAAAACGTAAGTTTTAAGCCGAACTTTTACCGTTTTTTTTAAATATTTCAGTTCACACATCGTGGCGCGACTGCTATGACGAATCAAAATATGGGCTAAGCTGCAGATGTGTTTCTGGTAAGTGCCAATGGGCGCAGTAAATTTTGTGACATTTTTTGAATAAAGCTTAAAAGCGCAACATATAAAAAAACAATTTCTTTTTATCCATTTATGCTGTGCGAGGTCTGCGGCAAGAGCTCCCAAAAACTTTTGAGGACTGAAATCGAGGGTGCAGAGCTTATGGTTTGCCAAGAATGCTCTGCACTTGGCAAAATAATCAGAGAACCAAAAGAAAATTTTATGCAACCAATATTTAAAAAAACAACTAATCCGCCAAAAATTCAAGAACCGCCGCAGGTAATTGAAAATTTTGGTGTGGAAATTAAAAAGGCAAGAGAGAAGTTAGGACTCACAAGAGAAGAGCTTGCAAAGAAGATTTTTGAAAAGGAGTCCTTGTTAGTGCGAATTGAAAATACCAATTTTGAGCCAGAGGAAAAAGTCATAAGAAAACTTGAAAAGGTGTTAGGCATAAAGCTTATCGAACAGTGATCATATGGACTTTTTCGCGGAACCCGCTTCACTTTTTGGCATAATTGTCTTAATCGTTCTTTTTGTTTTAGGCTCAACTTATCTTCTAAAGCGTTTCCGCTCTGTTGAGTCGCATATTATTTACTCGCTTTGGCGCAGTGAAAGATTTGCAAGTGCAATAAAGCGCCTTTATTTCATGGGCCATATCATAGACTTTTTTGCAATTACTGGCGCAATTCTTGGGTTTGGGGTTTTGGCCTCTGATTTCCTCTTTGCAAAAGAAAGGAAACTTTTTGTGCGTTTGGCCCTGGCAGCAATAGTTTCTCTAATTTTGGCACTTTTCTACTTTTTTACTTTTCGTGCTCTTGTACTTGGCACAAATTTTACAAGATCTTACGATGTGATTTTCTTTTTGTTTTTTTCAGTTTTCGGAATGTCGTTTTTTGGTTTTATATTGATGCTCGTTAACGGCATACACATTTTGCAAGGCCTTTTTACTGGGTCAACTGTTTGTCCAGGCGTAGCACCACTGATACCCGGCGTAAGGATTCCAAAAGTACCTGTATTCATTCCTTGGTATGGCTGGATCGCATTGCTAATTGCGATGTTATTGCATGAGTGTGCCCACGGCATACAGGCCCTGAAGTCAAAACTAAAGCTAAAAAGCGCAGGTGTTCTTTTAGTTGGACTTTTGCCTTTCGGTGCTTTTGTTGAACCAGACGAAGAGCAACTAAAAAAGGCAGATCCCAAAATGCGCATAAAGATATATTGTGCAGGCCCATCCGCAAATCTATTTTCAGTACCTTTCTTTCTAATAATCGCACTCCTATTTAACACCTATTTTGTAACGCCCATTTATGAAAAATATCAAAAATCATACCTTGAAAATGTCCAGAGCGTTGAAGTCAGCAATGTTTTTGAAACAATCCCTTATTGCAATTCCCCAAAAAGCCCTGCTCATGGTATATTGGAGCCAGGTATGCAAATTGTAGCTATTGATGGCAATAGAATAAAAAACCGCCTTGAGCTTTACAGCATCCTTAGTTCAGAGCGCTTTAAAGAACGTGCTTTCACAATTATTGATAAAAACAAAGAAGCCGTTGTTGTCCTTAAACCAAATCAAGAGCTGCCTCTCAATCCCCCAGAAAACTTTGGCTTTACTGTTAAAGACATCTTGAAGGAAAATGCAAAGATAGATTCTGATGCAAGGCAGGCGCTTATGAACTTATCCATCATAGAAAACTTCCTTTGGCTTTGCTTCCTGCTTTCTTTCCTTGTTATGCTTTTTAATTTCTTGCCAATAGTGCCTCTCGATGGTGGCTATGTTGCAAGTGACCTTTACTCCCATTATTTTTTCGGTGAAATAAATGAAAAAAATAGAAAAATAGTAGCCGATGTGTTACTTGCAGCATTCTTTATAATTGCGCTTTTGAATATACTGCCATTCTTTGTATGAATCTAAAAGAAAAAAAGAAAAGTAAACAAGAAAAGTAAAAAAAATAAAAAAAAAGATTAGATTTAGGGTATAAAGTCAAGCCCTAAATCCTTGCTCGAGCCATATGCACTTGCTGCTTTCATTGACTTCGCTGCGCCCTTAATGTATGGTGATGTAACGCCTGTGAAGATCCCAATGACCTCGAGCTTGTTCTCAAATGTTGGATCAACCCTTGCACCCCATATTACCTGTGCTTTGGGGTCTATGCGCTCTGTAAGCATTTCACCAACAGCATTTGCTTCACCAAGTGTCAGTTCAGGGCCACCTGTAATGTGTATGAGAGCGCCTGTAGCACCTTCTATGTTTACATCTAAAAGGGCATTCTTAAGAGTGTCTTCCACAACTTCGTTAACCCTGTCAACTGACTTTGATTCACCAACAGCTATCATGCTAAGGCCCTTATTGCTCATAACTGCGCGAACATCCGCATAGTCCAGGTTTATGAGTGATGGCTGCGTTATTGTTTCAGTTATTCCTCTTACAGCTCTTGCTATGACTTCATCAGCAACCCTAAATGCATCTTGTATTGGCAAGTTTGGAACAAGCTCAACAAGGCGGTTGTTGTCAATTACAATTACAGTATCTGCAGTTTCCTGCAATCTTGCAATGCCGCCCTCTGCTTTTTCCAATCTTGCTTTTTCAAGTGCAAATGGATATGTAACCATTGCTATTACGATTGCGCCTTGCTCTTTTGCTATTTCAGCCACTATTGGTGCACTTCCAGTACCTGTACCTCCGCCCATACCAGCAGTAACGAAGAGCAGATCAACACCACTAAGAACCTCTTCTAAAGTACTCCTTGATACCTCTGCTGCCTTTGCTCCTATCTCTGGGTAGCCACCAGCACCTAAGCCACGAGTGACGCTCTTACCTATAAGAATCTTAGTAAGCTCGTCATTCATTAAAGAAAGGTGCTGTTTATCTGTATTAACTGCAACAAGCTTTGCACCAACTATTCCCATGCTTGCAAGCCTGTTTACAGTGTTACAGCCACCACCTCCAGTACCAACAACCATAATTTTGGGCGTGCCAAATTCTTCTAATGTATCTTCTTCAACCTTTGCTTTATCAACAGCATTTTCTATGATGCTTTTCATACACCTCACCTCAATTTTTTAAAAAAGTTTAATTTGTATAATATATTGGCTGAACTCCTTTAAATAGCTTTTGTTTTTAAAAATAAAGATAATTAACATTTTGTTAGCGAATGACATTTCTGTTAAGATAAAATTGAACGAAATGCCAATTAATAGTTATTTAATCGAACCTAATGTTAAAATTGAGGTTCTGTTTCTAATAAACTTTTTCGCTATTTTAAAAAACTTTGTAATTTAACCAAGAATTGATCTTAAAATTAAGTAAAAAATGTTTAAAATTTTCTTATTGATGTTTTGTGGCATTAAAAAACTTAAGTATTAATTAAAAGCTATTTAAATTCTCAATTAATTATCAATAAAATACATCCTAAACTCATTGCTAACAAGAGTTAGAATGCTGATTATGTATAAGATATGCTTTACGAACTTTTGGATATAGTTGTTTTATAGCACATTTATTGACTGACATCTATGTAAACATTATAAAATATTTTCCTATAAATTTGCTTAATAGTTGATTGTTGCCCCAATTGTCCAAGTAGCTCAGTGGTAGAGCAACCGGCTGTTAACCGGTAGGTCGGAGGTTCGAATCCTCCCTTGGACGCTATCTTTACTTCTTCTTATGGGTTTAAAACACATTTTTACTTTAATCTACGAATGAATCAAAGCGGTTTTGTACCAATAGGGAGTAGCGCAAAAGTAAAGACCTTTCCAGGAATTACAATTTTATTGATTGTAATCAATATTGTGGTTTTCTTTCTACTACCAGACGATACTGCAATTTATTTTGCGTTTATACCAGAATATCCAACATTAGTAACCCTTTTTACCCACATTTTTCTTCATGCTGACATATTCCATCTTTTTGGCAATATGCTTTTTCTTTGGATCTTTGGCAAAGCCGTGGAAAGCGCTTTAGGCGGAAGGAATTTTTTAATAATTTACTTTTCAGCAGGTCTTGCTGCAGTTCTTGCGCATTCTCTACTCACAACGGTCCCAAGTATTCCTATCGTTGGAGCGTCTGGCGCAATTTCAGGCATCTTGGGAGCTTACTTGCTGCTATATCCAAAATCAAAGGTCAGAGTTTACCTCGGCTTTTTTATAAGCACTGACATGCCAGCAATATTTTACGCTTTCGTTTGGTTTGCAATACAGATTTACTTTGGTCTTATTAGTCTTCATCAGGATTTGGGCGTTGCATTCTTTGCACATATTGGCGGATTCATCGCGGGCATGATCATGCTTCCAATGCTGCTACCGAGAAAGCAGACCCAAAGAATTTGATTTTTTATTCTTTTGCAATACTTTTCATATTATGGTTCTCGTTTGGATACTTGTTGCAACTGCACTTAACAGCTTTTTAGCATTAATCGGCGGCATATCTCTGCTTATAAAAAAAGCACATTTTGAAAAATTGATCTTTGTAATGATATCTTTTTCCGCAGGTGCTTTGCTAAGTGGCGCATTTTTACATCTTATTCCAGAAGCGCTTGAATCAATTGAAAAGGACCTGCTTTTTATTATTGTGTTTGTGGGCTTTTGCAGCTTTTTTCTTATAGAGAGGTTTTTACACTGGCATCACTGCCACGAAGGTCATTGTAAAGTCCATCCCATAAGCTGGCTAATCACAATTGGCGATACAATACATAACTTTGTTGATGGCACAATTATAACTGCAAGCTTTTTGGTAAGTATACCTTTTGGGTTTTTAACAACAGCTTTGATAATTGCACATGAGTTACCTCAAGAACTAGGCGATTTTGCAATACTTGTTCACAGCGGAGTTAAAAAAAGAAGAGCACTTCTAATGAATTTTATTTCCCAAACAGCATGCATCTTTGGTGCATTATTATCTTACTTTTTACTGATAAGCAATGACCTAACTGTTTTTCTATTGCCTTTTGCTGCAGGCGGATTCATATACATTTCAGCTTCTGATCTAATTCCAGAGCTACATAGGGAAGCAAGCCTAAAGAAGAGCCTGGCTTCATTCATAATTTTCATAGCGGGAGTTCTTTTTATATTTTCACTTAAGCTTCTCTTTGGGTGATTTGCCTTTACTTTTTATTCCTTCTGCAGAAATAATTCCTGTAACTGCGGCATACACAATTCCCCTAGAAAAACCACTTGCATCACCTGCAACATAAAGGTTTGAAACATTCGTTTCCAAGAATTCGTTAGTAATATACTTCGTGTCATAAAATTTTATCTCTGGCGCGTAAACTAAAGTTGCATCTGATGCTATGCCAGGCATCACAAAGTCAAGCTTTTGTATTGCTTCTATTATATTTTGTACAACCCTCCTAGGTAATGCCATTGCAATATCCCCGGGCGTTACTTCCTTAAGAGTTGGTTCTATGGGTGCTTTTCCTATGCGTTCCCATGTGCTCCTACGGCCTTTTCTGAGGTCTTTGTAGCGCTGGATTATTGGCTTATTGCCACCTATCGTTGATGCTAACCTTGCTATGCTTCTGCCATATTCAGTAGTATCCTCGACAGGGTCAGTTAAAATAATTCTATTGAGCAAGGCCATGTTGGTATTTTTTGATTTCTTCTCTTTTTCAGCATGGCCATTCACAAGCACAAAACCGTCAAATTGCTCAGTTGTTACAAAACCCCTTGGGTTTGTACAAAAACTCCTGACCATATCATCATAGGTCTCAGTGTAGAGGCGAAATTTTGCATCATACATTATGCGCTCGATGTTTTCATATATCTCAGCAGGAAACTCGATTCTGACGCCAACATCAATGGGGCCATATTTTGTTTTTACGCCTAGCTCATGTAAAGTTTCTCTTAACCAATATGCCTTGCTTCTTCCAGGTGCACATATTAAGCTATTGCATTTGATGTTGCCTTCAGTCGTATCAATTTCAAATAAGCCTTCGCTTTTTTTTATCTTTTTTGCCTCGGTATCTAAAATGAATTCAATGCCCTCTTTCTTTAATTCCCTATAAAACTTATCAATAATTCTTGGCAGTTTATCTGTGCCCACATGCTTCTGCTTCCCAGCAACGAATTCTATACCTGCACTTTCAGCTTTCTTCTTAAGCTCTTGCAGTTCATTGCCATTTGTCCCCGAGAATTCTTTTGGCGCACCATAGCTTACTAATATTGAGTCGACTTCATCAATAAACATTTGCAGCTCTGCTGCAGATCTTTTTAGCTCTTCAGGGCTTCCGCCTATCTCATAAGTTAGGTTTAATTTTCCATCAGAATAAGTGCCCGCACCGCCGATTCCAAATATAGCATCCTTTGGATTTTCAGATGGTTTTCTATCAAGCGGCTCTTTTCCCATCTCTATAACAACTACGCTTTTAGCCCCAACTAATTTTTTTGCTGCAAAAAGACCAGCAGGTCCAGCACCTATGATTGCAACATCATACATTAAGATTTCCCTTTTATGTTTTATCCAAAAAGGTTTTAATTGGTTATCATCACAAGCAAAACAGCAATGCTTTTGAAAATGCAGTGATATTTTAAAATTAAAAGCATTAATATCTTTATGTTAGTTGGTCTTGAAAGATACGAAGCAATATTAGAAGGAAAGGCAGAGCCAAATTATTTGTTAGCTAAAAAATCAAGGTTACTTTCTAAGAAAATAAAAGAAGCAGAATATTCATTGCAATCATGTGAACTTTGCGAGCGAAAATGCAGAGCAAACAGAGCCAAGGAAGAGCTTGGCTATTGTGGTTGTGATACAAAAGCAAAAATTTTTGGTGCATTTGCACATTATGGCGAAGAGCCAGAGCTCGTGCCTTCAGCTACTCTTTTCTTTTCAGGTTGCACGATGCATTGTGTTTACTGCCAAAATGCACCTGATAGTGTAACACCATCCATGGGTGAATTGTGGAATGAGCGCAAAATTGCAACTTGGATTGAATCAATGCACAATAGTGGCTGCAAGAATGTTAACTTTGTTGGTGGAGACCCTACTCCTTATGTGTATAATATTCTCAAAGCACTTTCTTATTGTAAAGCCAAAACGCCAGTAGTTTGGAACTCAAATGCTTACTATAGCAAAAAAACAGCAGATCTGCTTAAAGGCATTGTGGATGTTTATCTTCTCGATTTCAGATATTTTAATGATGAGTGTGCTTTAAAATATAGCAAAGCTCCAAATTATGTAGAAGCAGCCAAAAGAAATTTTTTGGACGCTTACAATGATGCTGAAGTTTTAGTTAGACTGCTCGTTATGCCTTCGCATATCGAATGTTGTGCAAAACCAATACTAGACTGGCTTGCTAAGAATTTAAGCAAAGATGTTAGAATTAATATATTGAACCAATACTGGCCAGCATACAAAGCACACAATTACAATGAGATTAACAGGAGATTAGATCACAAAGAGATCTGTGAAGTTCTAAATTATGCTAAAAAAATTGGTCTTAAAAATCTCGCACCTTGATTTTAGCCAAGCATTTTCAAGTGCCAATTACAATAAAGTTTTAATTGGTTTGCGGCAGTATACTTTAAGCTATGGATAAGTTTCACCTTATAAGCCCGCTTGATTTTCGCTACATGCGCAGTGATTTAGCGGATAAAGCAATTGCTTATCTTTCAGAAGAAGCAAAGATAAAGCATGAGATTGAGGTAGAAGTTGCTTACGTGAGAGCACTTTCTTATTTTGGCATTTGTAAGAAAGAGTTATACAAAGAAATCCAAAAAGCAGGCAAAAAAATAACTGCCGAACTGATCTGTGATGAAGAATCAAAGACAGGCCACGAGACAAAGGCGCTTGTTAATGTTCTTTCAACAAATGTCAGCAGCGAGGCAAAGAAGTTTATCCACCTTGGGCTCACAAGCTGTGATGTTTTAGATACTGCAAACGCATTGCGCTTCAAGCGCTATACTGAAAAAGTCCTTTTGCCAGAAGCAAAATCGCTTGAAAAATTGCTTATAAAACTTGCAATCCAAAATAAAAAAACGTTTCAAATTGGTAGAACTCATGGCCAGCATGCCGAACCAATTACTTTCGGTTTCTTTTTAGCACAATACGTTTCCAGGCTAGGGCAAAGGATTCTTGCCATTGAAAATGCCTCATCAAATCTGAAGGGAAAAATTTCTGGAGCAGTTGGTGCTTATAATGCATTATCTTTGTTTTGCAATGATCCATTAAAACTTGAGGCAAAAACGCTTTCATATTTAGGCCTTAAGCCATCTGAAAGCTCCACACAAATATTGCCAAGGGAATACTTTGCAGATCTTGTGCACGCGTTATTGAGCACATTGGGTGTTATTGCAAACCTTGCTGATGATATGCGACATCTTCAGAGGAGCGAAATAGGTGAGGTTGCAGAACATTTTGGTAGCACACAGGTAGGTAGCTCAGCGATGCCTCACAAAAGGAACCCAATAACCTTCGAAAACATAAAAAGCATATGGAAGGCTTTCTCGCCGAGAATTCTCACAGTTTATATGGATCAGATAAGTGAGCATCAGAGAGACCTTACAAACTCAGCAAGCGAACGCTTCCTGCCGGAGATGCTGTTTGCCTGCACCTATGCCATAAGGCAGATGAGAAAAGCTCTTGAAAAGCTTTATGTCGATGAAAAAGCAATGCTCAATAACTTAAGCAAAAGCAGCCAGAAAACAATTTCTGAGGCGCTTTATGTTCTCTTAGCGCTTCAAGGCTTAGAAAATGCGCATGAACATGTAAGGCGCATAGCTTTTAACTTACAAAAAGGCTCTTTAATTGATGCTGCTTTGAAAGACAAAGAGCTCTTGCCTTACATTAAAAAAATTCCGCAAGCAAAATTAAAATATCTTCAGAATCCAAAGAATTATTTGGGTTTAGCTGAAAAGAAAACAGAAAGAATTTGCAAAAACTGGGAAAAAATATTGGGGTTTTAATATGCTGCGCGTTTACAATACACTCGCAAGGAAAAAAGTTATTTTTAAGCCAAAAGAAAAAGGCCTTGTCAGAATGTATGTTTGTGGCCCAACTGTTTATGGTCCCGCGCATATAGGCCACGCAAGAACTTATGTTGCATTTGATATAATAAGACGCTATTTTGAATGGAAAGGCTTTGAAGTTAAGCTTGTAGTGAACATCACAGATGTTCACGATGATATGATAAGGGTTGCGAATGAGCAAGGAAAGACAATATTTGAGCTATCTAAACAGTACACTGAGCTTTTCTTTAAAGACATGAAGGCACTTAAAGTTAAAGAGGCAAGCGTGTACCCCAAGGTCAGTCGGGAAATTCCAGATATAATTGAGACAATAAAACTTCTGGAAAAAAAGGGCTATGCATACGCAACAGAAGATGGGCTTTATTTTGATATTAGCAGATTTAAAGGATATGGAAAGCTCTCTGGCATAAAGCCAAAGCAGTCAATAACAGGCACAAGAGTTGAAACGGACAAATATGATAAGCGCCAAGCCCATGATTTTGCTCTTTGGAAAAAGGTAAAGCCAAATGAACCTTTTTGGGATAGTCCTTGGGGTCCGGGCAGACCCGGCTGGCACATAGAGTGCACAACAATGAGCTCAAAGTATCTCGGCTTACCTTTAGATATACATTGCGGTGCAGTAGACTTAGTATTTCCACACCATGAAAATGAGATTGCTCAAAGTGAGGCAGCTTACGGCACAAAACCTTTTGTTAAATACTGGCTTCACACAGGTTTCCTTACAATAAATGCCCAAAAGATGAGCAAAAGCTTGGGTAATTACATCACAGTGCCGGAGCTGCTGTCACGGATAGATCCAAATGTATTTAGGTTTTTTATTGCTGTGCGTCATTACAGAAGCAGGGTTGATTATTCAGATTTTGCTATTGAACAAGCAAAGAATGCACTGCAAAGGCTAAATGACTTTATACAAAGGTTATATGCGGTTGAACATAATAATTTCTCTAATGAAGCCACCAATGCTTTGAAGTTGGCAAAAAAAGAATTCGAAAAAGCGATGGATGATGATTTTAATACGCCTCTTGCTTGGAAGGTAATATTCACACTTGAGAATAAGATCAACATAATGCTTGGAAAAGGCATTTTAGCAAAGAATAATGCCAAAGAGATAATCGCTTTTTTTAAGGATATTAATTCGATTTTTGAAGTTTTCGAGACCGACAAAAAAACTGAAGATATTCCTCAAGAATGCCTCGAAATGATAATGCAAAGGGAAAAACTTAGAAAGGAGAAAAGGTTCGAGGAGGCAGACGATCTTAGAGCAAAATTAGCAGCTAAAGGAATTGCTGTTTTCGACACTCCACAAGGCCCCCAATGGAAAAAAATAACTACCAATAGTAAAGATTCAAAGGTGTAGCACAAAAGCAACTATGATAGGCACTATTAAGAGCCCACTCAAGAGATAAATAAGCAAAGATTTTGGATATGTTGCCTTAGTAAGCTGCTTTATTGTAAGAAATGGATATACAAATAGCATATACACCAAAATGACAATCAGAAGCAGCGACGCTAAAAAGGCCTTATTGGAAAAATCAGATAGATCGCTTTCAGTTATGCCATGCTTTTGCAAAATTGCTCCAGCATTTTCATCAAAAATATTGTAAGCGTATGGCAGACTAGCTGATTGTTTTTTTACTTCTGTAATCATTGCAAAGATTTTTGGCGAAGAATATAGCACTACAAAAGAGATACACATTATGATAGCAAGGAAAAGCCAAACAAATGATATTGCTGAAAGTATGCCATAAAATTTACCTTTTACATCTTTGCTGTTCACCATAAATGCAAAGAAGTAAATTACAGCTGAGATTATGATCCAAGCAAAGTAGCTTGCTGCACCGTGTTTTATTGTGTCTAACAGGTCAAAGCCAAAGCCAGCAAAAAGGCCAAACATAGTGTAAAGAATGGTTGGGGATAAAATAATCAAAAAGGATATCTTGAAGTCAGGTTTCGATATCGTTTTTTCGATGGTTTTTTTTGGTTTTATAAAAATATTTATTGGGTTAATTTCCATATGAACCAAATAAAATTATACTTAACACTTATTTAAACTTATCCTTGCGAAACTTACTTAATGGAGCATAAAAAATTGGTGATGGCTTTCGGGACATTTGATTTTTTTCATTATGGGCATCTATACTATTTGGAAAGGGCAAAGAAGCTAGGCGGTAAGCTGATAGTGGTTGTTTCAAGGGATGAAAACGCTTTTTTATCAAAAGGAAAAAGTACTTTGCACAATGAGAAAGAGCGCCTTAAAGTTATAAAAGCGCTAAGCTTAGTTGATGATGCGGTTTTAGGGCTAAAAGGCAACACTTTTGGAATTCTGCTGAAATATAAGCCTGATATAATTGCACTTGGCTATGACCAAAGAGTTGACATTAAAGCATTAAAGGCCTTCATTTCAAAAAAAGGCCTCAAAACGAGAATAAAAAGAATTCCTGCCTACAAGCCCCATATTCTTAAAAGCTCTAATTTCAAGGCTCTGAAAAAAGAGCTGCAGGAAAATAAACCTTTAGAGTTGGGCAGGGACATACTCTAATTTTTTACATCAATTGCCAACAACGAAAACTTTAAATAGTAAAAAAACCTAATTTTTAAGCTCTAATGGTGATGTTTATGCGAAAAGATTTAAGGAAATTTTATTCAAACAGGCTTTTTATTTTTTTTATCGCTGTTCTAATCCCTACTTTGGCTTCAGCTTATTGTACCGGAACTCCAAGGCCTTGTTCATATTGGTCGAATAGTTTTAACTGCAGGGATGCTGGCTGCACATGGGATTATGATTATTGCACAGGCACGCCAAACAGCTGCTCAACTTATTACAATGAATGGGGTTGCAGAACAGCCGGTTGCACCTGGTATGGCGCAACTCAGACACCAAAGCCGAGTGGTTGCTATTCTTGGTCGTATCAATGTGAGTCAGCAAACTCTAGCAAATGTTCTTGCTATGATGCTGTTGAGTGCCAATATATTGGGATTACGACTGCTATACTTTCTGGTATTGCGACAATACAAAGTGCAACAAGCCAACAGGCTGTTATGAAAACTCTGGAAGCTGCTACACACAAAATGCATCAAAATGCTCCTGCAAGGAAGCAGTAAAGTGCAAATACAACAGCACTTATAATTGTTATTCGTTTGATTATTGTGATACCTCAAGATGCCCACCAACCGGATGTGTCGGCGCACACACTAATTGCATAGCACTTAACGAGAGACGTTGTGATTGCAGAGAGGCTGTAAATTGCCTTTACAATACTCTACACGATTGCTATACTTTTAAAGATTGCAACAATAGTGTTTGTAAAGAGCTCGATTGTTCTTTTATTTATATATTAAGCCCACGCAACGCCTCTGTAAAGTGGAATGAAACTTTATCTGCGCTAGTCATTCTAAGTTGCAATAAGGCTGTAAGTTCTATCACAGTTAATGCGGGTACCAAAAGCAATACATGTTATAATCCCTCTGGAAGCACGTGTAAAATCGAATATACTGAAACCATTCCACAAAGTAAGAGCATAGGTAAATATTATATTGACATATCAGGAACAGTTGTAAAAGGAAATGAGTCAAAAAACTATACAGGTCGCATTGAATATAATGTAATAGAACCACATGATTGCAAACTTAGCTATTATTTAAATTCTAGTTCCCTAAAACCAGGCGATTATATATCAGGTAATGCTACCTTGACATGCTATAATAAAGTGGATTTAATAGTTATAACTTTTGGCTCATCTAGAAATAGTTGTAACGCATCTACATGCAGCATAGATCATCGTGAAAAGATTCCAATAGATAGAGAACCAGGAAATTATACGGTTGCAGTATATGCAACAGCCACAGTGGCAGGAATCCCCAAAACATATCATGAAACTATTACTTATTCAGTCAAAGATGCATCATTATGTAGAATCCATTTCAACCCACTTAGCGCTTCAGTGAAACCAGGAGACATCTTAAAAGTTGATGCTGACGTATCATGTAGTACCGGAATGGATTCTATAAGTGTTAGTCTTGGTACCTCAAAAAGGCAATGTCAAAACTTATCTTCATGTAGCGCCACTTACCAACAAAAAATACCTGATAGCATGAGGCCTGGCAAATATGAAATATTAGCAGAAGCAGCTGTTACGAAAGAAGGCGCATCGAAAAAATACAATGCATCTTTTTCCTATACAGTTGAAGAGCCGCCAAAGCCTTGCAGTATAAGCTTTAACCCATCAACCGCGTCCGTATACAAAGGTAGCTCATTTAAGGTGACAGCAACCATTGGCTGTGGCGATATTATGGATTCCATTGATATTCAGTTTGGCTCAGCTTCTAACAGGTGTCAGAAATCAGCTAGCTGTAGTGTCACTTTTGAAATACCCCAATCTTCGACTGCAGGTGTAATATTTGTACATGCATCTGCAAAAGCAACAAAAGGTGGCGTATTAAATACTTATAGCAATATTTTCAAATATACTGCTACAGACGAACCTTATTGCTTCATAACATTTAGCCCCTCAACAGCAACAGTTGTTGCTGGAGATATTTTGTATGTCAGCGCTATCCTTGAATGTGATACTACTATAGAACGTCTTAGCATTGTTTTTAGTACAGCATCTAACTATTGCAGCAATTCAAAAGGTTGTATGGTAAGCATAACCATACCAACACGAGGCATAGCACCAGGTGATTATACAATCAATGCGTCAGGAAGTATTGCCTTTAGCGGAAAATCAAAAACATATAGTAGTGCCTTTAAATATAAAATAACAAAACCAACGACTTCAGCAGGTTCAACAGCGACATCATCAACTTCTGCACAGTCAACTTCAACCACCTTTGAACAATTCATAGCAGTTATTAGGGAAACAATACGTTTTATTTTCCCATTCGGCTAAACCGTGTCCTTAAAATTCTTTCTTCAGAAGCACAAGATTTTTGTATTTAGATCCTTCTTTTGTGCCTTTCTCAAGTAAGCCATATTGCACAAAACCAAGCTTCTCGAAAACCTTTAAGGATACTGCGTTATCATCATTGACTTGGGCTGTTACTATTTCGGTTCCTTTTCTAATGTTTTTAAGCGCATGCTTTAAAATATGCTGAGCTATTCCTTTGCCTCTATGCTTTTTCGCAACTATAAGAGAATGCAAGCTTGCAATGTGCTTATGGGGTCCAATGCCATACTTGACAAGCAGATGTGCAATAACTTTGTCGCCCAATTTTGCCACATACCTTTTTTCATTTTTTGAAAGAAAGCTGTTTATAACACGCTTTCTGGAGAGTTCAAGACCCCAATGCGGATAAAGCTTTGCTATTCCTGTAGAGTCCTCAATTCTTGCTTCGCTTATCTTTATTTCCGGCACCTTCTTTCAGCCCTTCAATATTTTTTCTCCGCTTTTCCCCCATATGAATTATGAACTCACTGCCAAGGAAATCTCTTCCGACCAATACTGGAAGCTTCATCCCAAAACGATCAGCTATAGTGAAAAGCGTCTTTTTTCTTTTTCCGCACATTTCAAGGATTCCTTCAGCAACAGGCCTCCTAACATAGCCTCTTGGTTCAGTCTTGCTCTTTATCCTCAACACCCTTACAATAGGGCCCAAACCAGCTTTTGCAGCAATTTTAAGATCAACGCTCGATCTTTCAGCACCAGTATCAAGCAAGGCAAGCGTTTCAACCGCCTTTTTTTTGCCTATTATCTTAACATGCTGAACAAGCCCCACAATCTTTTTCTTCTTCTTTTTGTTGCAAGAAATCCCCCTTTTTTCAGCCATAACGAGAATAAGTAAAAATCAAAAACTTTTTAAACAAATGAGGAGAATACATATTCACATACGTTTGCCTTTTTGGCATGTGTCTTTTATGAAAAAGCTGATAATGGCTGTTGAAGGTGAACGCAAAAGGTTTGCATTGCTTAGAAACGCATTTGAGCAAAAAGGCTTCTCAGTTAAGTTACTACCGGTAAGGCGCCTTACACTTTTTGCTGATAGGAATGGCTCCAAAGCAAAGATTTTTGGCAATGGTAAGTTCGATGGGGCAGTTTACCTTGAAACACCATTCATGCTCACTCAGTTTGTCGAGCCGCTTCTTGATTACATTGAAACAAAAGGTTTCTATTGCCAAGTGCATAAAGGAGCCTATTATGTTGGAAGCAATGAGCTGCTTCAAATAAGCTTGCTTAGTAGCTATGGTATAAAAATTCCTTATACAAGGATTTTTGGAAATATTGAGCAAATACGAAAAGCCAAGGAGAAGTTTAGCTACCCTGTCGTTGTTAAGGTTTACAAGAATGGTGAAAAGATACAAAGCATGATTGCTAAAAACTCTGATGCCTTAGCTTCGCTAACCGAGAGGATTGAAGGTGACACAGCAGTTGTGAGTGAATTTATAGAAGGTGATATTGAGCATTGTGCCGTTATTGGAGAAGAAGTTTTTGCCCTTAGAAGCACTACATCAGATCCGACAAAAGTACGACTTATGAAAAATGCAGTTAATGTAAAGCTCTCAAAAACTGAAGAAGAAACAGCCATACAAGCTGCCAGCATTTGCGGCTGTGACATAGCAACGGTAAAAATGTGCCGTGGCTTTGTTACAAGAGTGAAGCCACATGTAAATATGATTCTTTTTACTAAGAAAACAGGGCGTAACCTTTTTGAAAAAGTGGCAGAGTTGTTTTACAAGAAAAGTGGTGGTGGCTGATGCCAAGCATTGTAATAATTGCTGCAAAGAACTACAATAAGGGAAATAATAAGCTACTTCTCGAAGAGGCAAAGAAGGCATTTGATAAGGTGCTGTTTGTGCCTATAAATAAATTAACCATCGTGCACAAAAACGGCACCTCAAAATTGTTATACAAGGGGATAAACCTTCTGGATTTTGATGCATGTTATCCGAGGTTTGGATCAACCGATTACTTTATGGGGGAAGCAGTACTAAAGGTGATAGAAAGCTCTAAAATATACTCTCCGGTTTCACTGAAAGGCTATCAAATATCTAACCATAAATTCTATACAATTCAAGAGATTGCAGAAAGCGGCCTTCCATGTGTGCTTACCTCATTGAGTGCTTCGCCGCAAAGCATGGAAAGCATTGTAGAAGAAATGACATTTCCTCTGGTTTTGAAATTAATAAGTGGCTTCGGTGGACGGGGCGTTATGCTTATCTCAAACAAAAACGAGCTTCAATCTATATTAGATACTGTGCACTTATTCGAAGAATATATAACAGCCCAAAGATTTCTGCCTACCGGCAGCACAGACATCAGATGTTATGTTTTCGGGGATGATGTCTTGAGCGTTAGACGCACAGGTGCTCCAAATGACTGGCGTGCTAACATTTCGCGCGGTGGCAAAGCAGAGATAATAGATGGTAATCCAAAAATGGAGGAGTGTGCCATTAAAGTTGCTAAACTCCTTGGCTTTGACATATGTGCAGTTGATTTCATTGAAACAGATCTTACCAAAGAGGGTTTTGCTGTGATAGAAGTCAACTTTCAGCCAGGGCCCTTCAGAAAGTTTTTAGGCAACGTAGTGCCAAAGAAGATGATGGAATTCATAAGGGCAAAGATAGAAAAAAAGAAATAAAACATTTCATTCCTGCGCTTTTATTAGAGTTTGTTTTCTTTCTGGGCCATAAGAAATCATTCGTACCCGAATTCCAACATTTTTTTCAATAAGCTTTATGTAGCTTCTTGCCTCAGATGGGAGATCATAAAAGCTCTTGAGTTCATGGCTAAGTTCAAAACCTTTAAGCCTTACATACATTGGCTTACACTTCTCGAGCAAAAAGGTATCCGCTGGTACCTCTTTCACTTTTTTGCCTCCAATTTTGTAAGCTGTACTAACTTTTATTTCTTTAAGCCCTGATAAAACATCGAGTTTTGTTAGTGCAATTTCAGTAAAACCACATATCCTTGAAGCTGTCCTAAGCATTGGCAAATCTAACCAGCCTACGCGCCGAGGTCTGCCAGTGGTAGTGCCGTATTCATTGCCTTTTTCTCTTATAGCACTGGCAAGTGAGCCATTTATCTCGGTTGGAAAAGGCCCTGCGCCAACTCTCGTACAATAAGCTTTAGAAACGCCGATCACTCGACATTCATGGTAAGCAATTCCAGCACTCATAAAAGCGCCTGCACTTCCAGTGTGTGAGCTTGTCACATATGGATATGTGCCAAAATCATTGTCAAGGAAAAAACCCTGTGCGCCTTCAAGAAGAACCTCTTTGCCATTTTTTAGAGAAACGTGTAAATATTTTGAGACATCCATCTGGTATTTTTTCAACTTGTATGACATTTTGCTAAGTTCTTTGAAAAGCGCCTCTGCATTTTTTTGTTTAAGACCAAATGCTTTAAGCTCCAAGTTTTTTAATGGCACAACCTCTTTTAACCTTTCATAAAATTTATTCTTGTTAATGAATTCAGAGAATCTTATGCCCTGCCTTGAAGCTCTGTCAGCATAGCATGGTCCTATGCCTTTCTTTGTTGTGCCAATTTTTTTACATTTTTTTTCTTCTGAAGCGCCATCAAGCAGCAAATGGTAAGGCATTATTATTTGTGCGCGTGGATCAACAAAGAGCTTGACTTTTCCGACCTCCTTTTCAATCAGTTCTATTTCTTCTAAAAGAGTTTTTGGATTTATTGCTACTCCACTCGCAAGGCAACAGATTTTTTTCTGCACAGCCCCACTCGGCATGAGATGGAGCTTGTATGTTTTATTGCCTACAACTACTGTGTGGCCTGCATTGTCGCCACCATTAAACCTAACAACAATGTCGGCTTTTTCAGATAGATAATCAATTATTTTTCCCTTGCCTTCATCCCCAAACTGGGCGCCAATTATAACGCTTAACGGCATACTAGCACAAATTATTTGCAACAGCAAAAATTTAAATTACATATGTGCTTCTATTTACTGAGCACAATGGCTACAGAAAAAATAGAAATTGCCCTAAAAAAACAACTAATTGAAAGGATTGATGTTTTGGCAAAAATGTCAGGCAAAAGCAGGAATGCTTTTATAAATGACTTTTTAGAGAGTTATCTTGACAAGTTAGTTGAAGATCTTGCGCTTGAGAAGGATGCTATAAAGCAGTACATGGCTGGAAAGATGGAAGAGAAACAGCTTTCGCTCATCGTTGGCAAGGAGAAAACAGAAGCAGCAAAGATTAGCAAGCGCATAGGCGCGAAAGGAGAAGATTTGTTAAAAGCATTTAAATGATCTTTATAACCCAAATTAAAAGCGCTGGCCCATGTTACATGAGCCAGCCCAAAACCAACTCTCTCAGCAATAAAATAATTCCTTTGTTTGCACCTTAAATATTTTTTGTTGATGCTTTAGAGTTTAATATTTTTGGTTTAAGTTGTTACATTTGCATCACACCGTCCAAATTGCGTATGTTTAAAAATGTTCCCTTGCAATTTTTTTTCATGGTGATTGCAATGGTTGAGACTGAAGATAATAGTAAAGCATTAACTGAAGAAAAAAAAGAAAAGAAGCCAAAAAATAGATCTGCTCAAATTGTTGAAAGCAATGAAGAAAGTAAAGGAAAGATTAGCTTAGATACGCCTGTTTTTGCAATGTTTTTAGTGCTTGCCTTAGTAGTGGGTGCACTTATATCTGCTGCTATATTCTATTTTTACTTTAAGCCAACCAATAATCAGCCAAATAATAGCACTTGCACATTGCCAATGGATTCAAAAAATTGCATTGCTGCGATAAAGCCAGAAGAAGCTGGCGAAAAAGTAAGGGCTTTTCTTGAAGAAAGCTTTCTGAAAAGCTATGGTTATAAGCTTATAGTGAATAAAGTTACCGCTTATAACGAATGCCTTTATGACTTAAATGCCTCAATCGTGACTGAAGATGGAAATATGCCAGCCGGACTATTATTAGTCACAAAAGATGGCAAAAAGGTCATAATAGCATCTGCAGTTTATGATACTAATGCACCAATAAAGCCGACACCAGTTCCTTCACCAACACCTTTCCAAGCAAAAATAAAGAGCGACAGGCCGGATGTGCTGATGTTCGTGATGACATTTTGCCCCTATGGGCATGTAGCCGAAAAAGGCCTGAAGCCGGTTGCTGAGCTTTTCGGCGATAAGATAAACATTGAACCACACTATGTTATCTACTCCGGCGAATACGGCTATACATACCCTGATGACTGCATAGACAAAGAGAAAAAATACTGCTCGATGCACGGAGTATCAGAGCTAAACGAAGGTGTAAGGCAGCTGTGCATTTTCAAATACCAGAAGGACAAATTTTGGGATTATATTGCAAAGATTTATGAAGGAAAGTGCACATTGAAGAACATTGACTCTTGCTGGAAGTCTCAAGCAGAAGCTGCTGGAATAGATACACAAAAGATAGAAAAATGCTTCGAAGAAGAAGCAATATCTTTGCTCGAAAAAGAAGTTGAGCTAAATAAAAAATACAATGTAATGGGTTCGCCAACAATTATAATTAACGAGACCGAATACCGAGGTGGCAGAGCACCGGAGAATTATAAGGCAGCGATATGCACTGCTTTCAACACACCGCCTACCGAGTGCTCTAAAACACTTAGCTCACAAGGTGGAACAGCAAGCGGGCAATGTTGAAACTCGAGGTGATTAAATGAAAGTATTACAAGAACCTGAAAAATGCATAGGTTGTGGAACATGTGCTGCAATCTGTCCAGCTCTATTTGAGATGGATGGTGCAAAAGCAAAGCTAAAAGGAGCCAAGTCTCAAGGTAAAAGTTTGGTACTCGAAAAGAAATTTACAAAAGATGAGGAAGATTGTGCAAAGGCATCCGCTGACAGTTGCCCTACAAGTTGTATATACGTAAAGTAATTTTTATGGTATCAGAGCAAGCAATAATTAGGGAACTTAAAAAAGTGATAGACCCAGAAATAGGCATAAATGTCATTGATTTAGGTCTTATATATGATATTAGCGTAAGCAATGATGCTGTTTCAATAAAAATGACTGTTACTAATCCTTATTGCCCTCTGCAGGAACATTTAAAGCAGCTTGTAGAGAATGCACTTTCTTCAATTAGAGGTATAAAAGAAGCCTCAGTAGAGCTTGTTTTCGATCCCCCATGGACACCGGAGCGTTTGTCTCCAAAAGCTAAAAAAGAGCTTGGATTTGGATAATTCTTATTTGCAGGGGGGCGGGCTCGAACCGCCGAAGGCACTAAGCCACCAGATCTTGAGTCTGGCCCGTTTGACCGCTTCGGTACCCCTGCTTTTGAAATTTTTACTCAATTTCCAAAACATCGCCTGGTGCAACCCGCACATTCCTAGAATTTATAAATATAGCTCCAGAGTCGCCTTCGTGTAGAACATCTACTTTTTTTTCATTAATCCAAAGTTCAGATATTCTTAAAGGTTTTTCACCAAGAAGAATTTTATCTTTCTTGGTTATGGTGCCTTTGGTTACTGTGCCTTTTATTACCGACAATTCATGGAGCTGGAAACTGTCAGTAACCGAAAAAAGAGCCCTTGCACTTTTGCTTTCTTCTAGGGGTTTTAGTTCTTCTTCAAGCGGTTTTGTTGTCTTCTCAATTCTTACTTTTTGATGCTCCGGGATGCACAAGCGATCTTTTTTTTCCTTGGTTTTACCCCACATAGACATCATATTAAAAGCTACACTTAAAAAGAATTAAAAAATATCAAGTATACTTTAATGCCTTCCACAACGCCTTTTTTTCATATTTGTTTTTCTTTTAAATCTAGCTCCAAAAGTTTTGTTTTGGATCCTGTTGTATAAGTAATTTCCAAACCTTTCAGGATCAAAACAGATAAAATGAGGGTTTTTGGTCAATAATCGCCTAGTTTTAGCCATTGTCAATCCATAAGTTCTGCCAAGTAGAAAAAGTTTTTTTATTCGATCTTTCAGTGCCGGTGGGTTTTGTGGGAATTTGCCATGTGCAAACCATGTTATTAGAAGTGGTCTCATCATATGGGCTAAACCATACTGCGAAAGCACCTGCTTCATCTCAATCAGCTTTTCTTTATCAATATCAAAAAGCCACTTTGCACCTTTGGCAGTTGAAACAATTGCAAACACTTCCTCTTTTTTAAAACCAAACTCGCTTAAAAAAGTAATTTTGCTTCCAAAAAATCTCTCTAGAACAATTTCCTTTGCCTTTTGATATCTTCTCTCAGCAAGAAACTCTACAAAAACACTTGCCTTTACTTCTCCAATATCCTTATTGCTTAACCCATAGCGGCTGATCAATTCATTAAAGACTTGTAAAGTTGCTTTTATTTCGGTTAGAGTTGGAAACCTGCCGCGAGTTGCCTTAATGCGTCTCCAATTAGCAGGATCTAGTAGCCTAATTAGTAATTCTCTACTACTCTGGCCAAAATTTGATAATAAAATGTTTGCCATCTCCATTAGATCTTTTTCGGGCATTCTTTCTATTTCTTGCCAGATAGCTTTTGACCTTATCCGCAAAGCTTCATCTGTGGTAAAACCGAGCATTAGAAGAAATTTTCTTCCTTTTTCAACTTCTGACATTAAAGAGCCCTTAGACAATAATTTTTTACTTTTCTCTTATTTAAACATTTTGTTTATCTATTTGCATATGGAGGGAGAAACACTTCTTCGATACAAAGATATAATTCCTGATTTCGATGCACTTATTGCTTCTATTAATAGGCCTCGCGATATCACAATACGCTGGAACCCACATAAGATTGAAAGAAATCAGCTTTTTGCAATGCTAAGGGAAACCTTTAACGAAGTTCATGAGATTGGCTGGTATAATCATGCTTTTAAGCTTGGCCAAAATGAGCGACCCGGCAAAAACTTTCTACATGCTCTTGGATACTATTATGTTCAGGAAGAATCAGCCATGGTAGCGCCTATTGTTCTTGCACCTTCAAAAAATTCTTTTGTTCTTGATATGTGCGCTGCTCCAGGTGGTAAAACAACCCAACTTTCAGCCTTGATGGAAAATAGTGGCACAATAATAGCCAATGATAAGGCAATACCGCGGCTTAAAAGCCTAGTTTCAAACGTGTCGAGGTTAGGTTGTATAAATGTTGTGGTAACTTGGAATGATGCTAGGAATTTAAGCATAAAGGATTGCTTTGATTATGTGCTTCTTGATGCCCCGTGTACAGCTGAAGGCAACCTTTTTAAAAAGATAAAATTAATGCCAAAATTTATGCGAGACAGCCTAACTAATTTGCAAAAAGCACTGCTGCATAAAGCGATTGAAATAGCAAAGCCCGGATCAACAATAGTTTATTGTACCTGTACCTTTGCTCCAGAAGAGAATGAAGGTGTTATTGCAAATATTTTGGCAAAAAACCTCGCAAAAATAGAGCCAGTAAGGATTAAAATACCACACGAAAAAGGCCTTGAATATTTTGGTAAAAATGAATATGGCGGCGAGCTAAAGAAAGCAGTTCGTATATATCCATATCATTTAAACTCAGGGGGGGCTTTCATTGCAAAGCTTAGAAAAAGAGATTGAAGAACTTCTTTTAAGTTTTGGAATAAATCTCGCAATTATTGAAAAGTGGCATATTGAAAAAGCTGGAAACTCATTTTGGCTCACATCAAAAGGCCTCAAAATTTGCGAAGGCTTTAATATGCAGTGCAAAGGCCTTAGGGTTGCCGAAAAAACGAAGCTTGGCTGGAAGCCCACAAGTTATTTCCTTCAATTTTTTGCAACTTACATTACAAAAAAAATAGTTGAAATTAACAAGAACGAACTTTTATCAATAATCAAGGGCACACCCGTAGAAAAAAACTGTGAAAATGGGTATGTGGCAATTCGCTTTAAAGGCCATATTGTGGGCTGCGGGCTTTGCAAAAATGGAAAGGTTTATTCCCAATTGCCAAAGGAATTAGCAATAGCGCTTTCTGAAAACTGTAGGTAATAATGATGAATAACGGCGGGACCGGGATTTGAACCCGGGAGAGCTCATCGCTCAGCAGCTTAGCAGGCTGCCGCCGTGGACCGCTGGGCCATCCCGCCAACCAGAGCATATAAAAATATGCTGGCAATCTTTAAAAATTGAACATTTTAAATACTTTCCCAAGAGAGATTTCTATGGGGCTAAGCATGGCTGTTAAAGAAGTGCGTTACTTATTTAGGAAAATATACAGTGGAGACCGCCTTTTTGAGTTTGGTGAACGCACTTTAACAATAAGCTCTAACGTAAAGCTTAATGACAAGGAAATATTAAACCTGCTTAAGAAACTTCTTTTAAAGAAAGAAAATCCTGTAAGAATAACAATGAGCATATGCCCAAAATGTGCCGATGAGAAGAAATGGGCTGAAATGCGCATACCCGCACTAATATTTGAAAAAGACAAAAAAGTAATGATAAGGAAAGAATGCCCAAAGCATGGAATATATCAAGATGCGTACTGGGAAGATTCTGATTATTACTTTAAGCAACAGAAATTCGCTGACCAAGGCCTTGAGCTTTCAGTTGTACAGGTAGATAAGCCACTATCTGAAATTGTCTGCCCAAACGATTGTGGGTTATGCAAGCAGCATAAAAGCCACACGGCATTGGCGAACCTTGTTGTGACAAACAGGTGTGATTTGTCATGTTGGTACTGCTTCTTCTTCCAGAAAATGAATGAACCGGTTTACGAACCTTCACTGGATGCAATCAGAGCCATGCTAAAAAATCTGCGCAACGAGAAGCCAATCGCATGTAATGCTATACAGCTTACAGGCGGAGAGCCAACGCTTAGGGAAGATATAGTGGAAATTGTGAAGATGTGCAAAGAAGAGGGCTTTGAACATGTCCAATTCAATACTAATGGCATAAGATTGGCAACTGATGCTGCATTTGTTGAAAAAGTTGTTAGAGCCGGTGCAAACATATTCTATATGAGCTTCGATGGTGTAACACCAAAAACAAACCCAAAAAATTATTGGGAAGCACCGAAAGCTATTGAAAATGTGAGGAAAACCCGGGCTGCTGGCATAGTGCTCGTGCCGACAATTATAAATGGCTTTAATACCCACGAGCTTGGCGATATAATAAGATTTGCTGCCTCACAAATTGATGTAGTTAGGGGCGTAAATATGCAACCAGTGTCACTTGTCGGTATGATGCCTAAAAATGAGCGCGAGAAACAACGCATAACCATACCAAGAGCAATAAAGCTAATTGAGGAACAAACAAACGGAGAAATAGGTCTTGATGATTTCTATTGCGTACCTTGTGTAGGGCCAATAACAAACTTAATAGAAACACTAACGGGAAAGCCACAATATAGATTATCATCTCACTTTGCGTGTGGTGCAGGCACTTATGTTTTTATAGAAGGAAAGCGCTTTCTGCCAATAACGCGGTTTGTTGATGTTGAAGGGTTGTTTGAATATCTGCAGTCGTTGGCTGGTGAGCTGAGAGGGAAAAAGCTTGGAAGATTAGGCAAACTTTTGACAGGTAGTAAGATCCTTTATAGAATAAACTCATTTATAGATCAAGAAAAGAAGCCAAAGAACTTGAAGCTCAGTGATATCCTCGCAAAAGCTCTTCTTAGTGGAAACTATAATGGCCTCAAGGAATTTCATTACAATTCTCTATTTATAGGTATGATGCACTTTATGGATCCATATGATTATGACATAGACCGTGTTGAAAGGTGCTGCATACACTATGCAATGCCTGACAATAGAATTGTTCCTTTTTGTGCTTTTAATGTGATCCCAGACCTATACCGGGATGCAATACAAAAGAAGCATTCTGTTCAGGCTAAAGACTGGGAAAAACTAAGAGGTAAAAAGCTTTGTAATGACAAATACAGAAGAAATATCTCAAAAGAAGAACAGCAAAAGATAGATGCCTATTACAAGGAAAACATAGATAAATTCAAATAAGTCGTGGTTGTTTTGGAATATCTTTTTCTCTTTGGCAGGAACCCAAAGCTTTCTTATATAGAGTTGCTCAGCTATTTTTTATCCAGAAATGTAAATTTTGCTGTTGTTTGCTTTTGTGAAAAAGCAGCTATAATCAAACTACAAACTGATATTGATTTGGATGAGATTATAAATAACTTAGGCGGTACTATAAAAATTGCAGAAATTCTTTTTTGTTGCAACGAAGCGTCTCTTGAAAAAAATTTTAATGTAGCTTGCCTTTATACGGGAACTTCAAACAAAATTGTTTACAGTTTAGAAACCATTGGCGCTTCCTCATCTATAATCTCTTACTTCCAAGAAAACTTCAAAAAAAATGAAATAAAAGCAGTGCATAAAGAGATAGCGCCTCATACTATTGCAAAAAGCAATAAAGAGCTACTTAGCTTTGTAGTGCTTAAGGTGGGGCCTTTATTTTATGTTGCAAGAGCTGTAAAATTCTTTGATCCACATACTTTTAGAGAAAGAGATATATCCAGACCAAATATTCAGCCAGAGATAATGAGCTCAATAAGGCTTTCAAGAATCTTAATTAATCTTGCTGGAGTTAAACCTAAAGCAAGGATGCTTGATCCTTTTTGTGGAATAGGCACTATCCTTCAAGAAGCATTGCTCTTAGGTTATGATGTGACCGGCGTTGATTTGAACCGAAAACGCACACAGAAAGCTTCAGAAAACCTTAACTGGGTGGAAAAAACTTATTGTGTTGATAGTAAATGGTCTGTTAGGCAAGGTGATGCCACAAAACTATCACAATATTTTCCAGATGATTATTTTGATTTCATCACAACTGAACCAGAACTTGGGCCTTTGCTTAAAAAAGCGCCAACTGATAGAGAAGCAGAAAAAACAATAAATGATCTTCAGAAGCTATACAAAAAATTTTTCACTGAAGCTTCTAGGGTTTTGAAAGCAAAAGGGCGAATATCTATAGTCATCCCTCGCATAAGGGCCAAAAGCACTAAAACATATCGCATTGATATGGACTATATTTTGAGAGAAACTGGGTTTAAGAGCTATAATCCAACATTAAAAAGCAATTTTGAGGTAAAATTGCCTGTGTTTTACAAAGAGCAATGGCACAAAATAGAGCGCCTTATTTATATCTTAGAGAAAGCATAATGGCAACATTTTAAAATAATTCTGAAATTATTAATTAATACAAGCCCAAGTAGTCTAATGGTCAGGATGCGGCCCTGTCGCACCACTTTCTTTCAATGAGTAAGGGAGAAAGCGCAATCAATATTTTTAGTATTTGTTTTAGCAGTGGTGGGTGCAGTGAGGCTGCGATCCGGGTTCAATTCCCGGCTTGGGCGTAATCTTCTTTTTTCTCGAGTAGAATTCATATACCCACAACATTTTGCTACCCATTTAATCTACCTTAAGGTAATTCAGAGAATCTTAACTAACTTTTTCCCCTCGCTTTCCTTAATCCTTTAGCCAAAAGCAGAAAGTGAACCGAAAGCGCACAAGCCACAACAATTATTAAAATCGCTATAATCAATTCAATGCTAATGCTATTTTCAACTGGTTTTAGAATTCCTGTTTGACTTCCGTCTTTTTTAGGTTTTTCGCAATCTTTGTCAAAGTCCTCGACACAATCTGGGTCACATATCCCATCTGTAGCCATGTCACATATTTTGTCATCATAACCAGTGTTGCAATCCTCGGGACAATTAATGTAATTCTCACCAAGATTAGAAGAACATTTTCCATCAATAGCGCACTTTATGTCTATTGAATGGCTCTTTAGATAGAATTTTTCCTGCTCAATAATTGCTTCTGCCGGGGTAATTACATACGCTCCAATATTTTTAGGCTCTATCCAATATGCTATAGAAGCAGATTCTCCAGGCCCTAATTTTATCTTCCAGAAATAGTTCCAAAATTTAGCTCCATAATCGGTTTCAATATACTGCGCCTCGTTTTGGTCGAAGTTTGCTGCACCTATATTCTCCCTTATGCTTATTTCTTTTTCTTGGCTAGACTTATTTTCAATATGAAAGCCGATCCAGATCTTTTCTCCAGCGTATGCTTGCTGGGGTGCAATCCTTCTTATATAAACACCGTTTATATTTTCAGCCATTAGCACCTCAGCAAGTCCTAAAACACCTGTTGACAATAAAAGCAGCAGAAAAACAAAATTACGCACTTTCGGCATTTAGCTGCACCCCACAATCTGATTTATGCTTGGTGCGAAATCAGGAAGCCTAAAATTGTCCCTTGCACAAGCAACGCCCGGGCCGCATTCCGGGGCATATGAGCGGTTGAAGTTGAAATCTATGCCACCATACCTTCCTGTGAAACCAGGTGTTCTGCAAGTAGCGAAAGCGAAAACTCTTCCGGCATCCCTGGCTCTCCAATATTCATCAGCATCATACGTTGTAATATTTTTGAAGCAATAGTTTGCCTCATTTAATGCAAAACAGTAAGGGTAGTCTCCAGGCAAACCACCTAAAACCACCCCAATGTTATTATTTGTTGTATCAACCACGTGCCATTTTGCATCGCCAGGGAATTTAACCAAATTGTAGCAATGCGCCCCATCACAATAGTTTGCGACTTCTCTCTGAGTGTATCCTGCTTTTCTGAGGAGAGTTGCAAGTGCTCCTGAGTAATCCCTACAAATGCCTTTCTTGTGATAGTTTATCAATCTTTCTGCAGGCGCTGCTGATGCCCATGCACCGCATACAAAGTAGTCCATTAAGCTGTTGCGGAAGTATCCGCGCATCCATCTTGCGTAAGGTCCAAGGCCTTTTATTATGTAAAGACCAACGCATTTCTTGCAGTTTGAGCCACCCCCACGCAACGATTCTCTACAAAGATTAGGATCTACTGTGCGATTAACATCATCCCAGCTTGTCGAGCTGCAACATTTGAGTGCCTCTTCTATTACATGATCGAGGTTCTGGTCACAAACCTCATAAAACTGGCAAGGACATTCACCACCGCCTTCTGTCCACTCAAGCTCTATTTTGTGCATGTCACTCAAATTCTCATCTGAAATAAATTCATACTTGTAAAAATTCGCGTGTGGATAAGGCGTACCACGAACAATTGCTCTGCCACCACCTATAAAGTGGCTCGTGCATGGGGAATCATTTGGAGCATACTTTACTGTACCAGAACAAACAGAATTGCATGGTGGGCATTTTCCACCGCAATCTACCCCAATTTCATCTTGGTTTCTCACCTTATCAGCGCACGTTGCAGTGCCTGTCGAGCAGGTGATTGGAAATGCTTCGACTGGAGTTGTCTTGCAAGCACCGTTTTCACAGCCATACCTACAGTCCATTGTCCTTGAAGGATTTGTTTCGGTCTCTTCATTACCAGAGCCGCAGTAATTTTCTATTAAGAGACTCCCAACACAATAATCTACTGTTTTACTCCGCCCTTTAATTAAGACTGTTCCTTTTTCAAATGGTTTAATACCACCATCAGAATCCTTGCATACGCAGCCGTTTTCGAAAACTTGTTTGCCAGAAGGCGTTCTTGGGCAGTTGTCGGCCATGTTTGGCACACCGTCACCATCATAATCATCGAAAGCGCTTGGCATAATTGGACCTTCTCGAACTATTTCCCTGCCAGTTTCTTTGAGAGTTATTTCCAAACCATCTTCAGACCTTATAGAAAAAGACCTTCCAACTTGCACATCTACGTAAGATGGCGTTGCAGTAACCAGTGGTGCTTGATCGGGGCAGCCATCTGAGTCTTCAAATCCATTTAATGTTTCCATCTCATGTGTGCATTTGTCCTCACAGTTTTTTATACTGTCTCCATCTGAATCCCTGTCATCACATTCGTCACAACTATCTCCAATGCCATCTTTATCAGAGTCTTTCTGGTCCTGATTGTAAACAAATATGCAATTATCCTTATCATCCATTGCACCGTCCTTGTCAGAATCATCACAGGCATCCCCAAAAGCGTCTTTATCGCCATTTTCCTGACGGGGGTTGTAAACATTGACACAGTTGTCAATCGAATCGTCAACTCCATCTCTATCTGAGTCTTCGGGCTTTTCGCATGCGTCCCCAACACCGTCTTTGTCCGAATCTGCCTGTTTTGGATTGTAATTTTGTGGGCAATTGTCACAATGATCGCCTATGCTGTCTTGGTCAAAATCTTCCTGTTTCGGATTGTATTTATTCAAACAGTTGTCAGAGGCATCCGGAACACCGTCTTTGTCATTGTCAGGCTCTGGGGCAGCGCCTACCTTCAGATAACAGGCCTGCCAGTTTTCAGGACCTGATTTATACTCTTTCCCTGATAATATGTGGTATGAAGGCCAAACAACCCAAGAGCCAGCCTTGTCGAGTTTCCTCGACGCAGAAACCGAGACAATTTTACCAGCCTCAAAAAGCGTGTTTGCATAAGAAAAACCAAAGGACGTATCCAAAGAATCAGGATCTTTTGCATGAGCATATATGCCGCGCACTCCGAGCTTTACAGTATTTTGCCCGTAGTTTTGCAGGCTGAACTTTACAGTTACAGAATCTCCAACTTTAAGCTCCGAAGGCCCCTCAACGCTTAGCCCAGTAAGCCGCATATAATCTTCAGACAAATCTGGTCCTTTGAAGTAGCACAGCGTTTCCGCATATGCTAAATTTTGGATAAAACTAAGCGATAAGGCAACAGCCAGTAAAAATTTTATTTCAAGCCTTATTCTTAAGCCCCCAACTCAAAATTCTTTTGAACGCAATAATCTTAACCCTTTCCTATGACGCCCATATTAATGAGATAGTTCAGTTTACGCCCCGGTAGTATAACGGAAGAACTCCGGCTTCCGGAGCCGGCAATCCGGGTTCGAATCCCGGCCGGGGTATTGTAATAGGATTAGTTTATTAAATCTAAATTAGCACTTCTTACATATGGCTTCAAGATTTAAACGAGTAAAGAGTGGAATTGGGGGTGTTTTGGCTAGGGCAAAACAGCGTTTAGAGGCCCGCAGGCAATCCAAAATTAAAAAATTAGAAGACAGAATAGCCAAGCTAAAAAAAGAAATCGAAAGGGAATACAAATTGCTTAATAATGCTTTGAACAGAAGATCTATTCTTCTCAAAAAAGGGCCACTTTCAGAAAAAGAAAAAAGCTTGCTGGCTATTGATGGTGAATTGGTATTACGTCACAGACAAAGAATTCACTATTTAAAGAATGAAATAAGTATTTTAGAGAGTTCTCTAAAAAGACTATCTGAAAAAAAAAGAAAGAACTGACTAAATTAGAATAATCCGAATTTTTGCAATAATATAAAGCATCGAGAATATTTGCATACTCATGAGTAAAAACAAATAATTAAAAATAAAAAAATACTTACTATTTTCCATAATTTACATAAAATAAGTGATAAAATATGACTTTTTCATTCAGAGCCACCTTGGCAAAATTTTTGCTGTTAGTAACTTTTCTGGTTTTAGTGCTGTATCTCTCAAAAAATTCATTTTCAGCCCCAACCCTAAGCCCAAGTGAAGTATACAAAATAATAAAATTTGAAGAAGAAGGTGGCAGTGGGCCAAATGGAACAAGACCATCCTGCGTAATAACTTCAAGTGACCTCAGAATAGGCGAAGAGAACACAATAACTGCTGATGTAACAGACTCTGACGGTAATTTAACTGATGCATATCTATTCATAAAATCTCCAAGCACTAAGTCGTATTACAACAAAGCCTTTTATGAGCTAATGGCTTGTACAGGCACAGAGTTTTCTATGACTTGCAAATACACAATTGAGCCAAATTCTTCCTGGGGCGTAGATGCTAAAATAGAAGTTTCTGGTGTTGACGACGGGGGTTTAGGCGAATATTGTTCTAAGATAGTGCGGGTAATTTCTCCAGCATCACCAACACCGATACAGGCACACCAAAGCCCAAGCCAAACACCAACAATCTCATCACCAAATGTAAGGCCGACCGTTAAGTTGAGCGCCCAAGAGCTTAAAAGATATGAAGGAAATCAAATTACTGCAAATATTACAGATCCAGATGGAGATGCTGATGCCTTGGCTGTTTTAATTTACATAAAGTCACCAAGCACTGAAGAAGCATTTAGAGTTAATGGGCAAAAAATGCCATGCGCAGGCACAGGTGCAAGTTTAAATTGTTCCTATGTGGTAAGACCTGACTCTAACTGGGGCAATGACGCTTTGATCGTTATTCTGGCAAGTGACAAAGTAGGCAAAGGGCCTGAAGCAAAGCAAAATGTATTAATTAAGCCCGAGATAGTGCCATCACCAACCCCAAGCCCGACACCAACACCAAGTCCATCTCCAACGTTAAGCCCTTCACCAACACAGATTCCAACACCCACTCCAAGCCCAACACCAACTGTAAAAACAACCCCGAGTGTAGAAAAAACTGCACAGCCGTCACCGACTCAAAGCGTTCCACCTTTTTCCCCAGTAGTTTCCCCATCACCAAAAAAAGAGGAAAAAATGGATACTTTTATTCTGATAGCAACTACAATCTTTGTATCAGCAATAATACTTGCGCTTGTATATTATGTTGTGCGCAAAAAAGGCTAAAAAATCTGCAAATAGAACTATTTTAGCCCCAGCAATTTTTTCATCTCTTCATAAGGTGGTGGCACTCTAAGCGCAGCAGCTATTTTTCTTTTTCTCTCATCAGAACTTTTTGTTTCCACAATTCTATGAAGCGATTTTTCTATTTTCAATTCGTGGTTAAGAATCTCCTCTCTTACAGATCCCCATTTTTCAGGGCTGTTGAGAAATCTGATAAAAACATTTCTTTGGGTCTCAATTAAAGCCCTTCTGTCCCCTATAAAAAGGCCACAAAATAAAGGCGCCAATGTTTTGTTTTGTTCGCTAAAGGGATTTATAAAGTGACCGTGTTCACACAGCCTTAACCTCATTTCTTTTGCGATCTCCTTCAACCTTTTTTCTGCCGAACTATCAGAAGCAATTAACGCATAGTCGATATCACTGCCTGCTCTTGCGTAGCCTTTCGCTAAGCTGCCGAGTATAACTATGCCTATGAATTTGTCCTCATACTCTCGTTTTAGCTGTGTGGCTGCTTCACGAAGCGGTTTTATGTCCGCTAAAATTTCCTTCAGATGAGGCATTGCTGCAAAAGGCCTTCTTGTTAATAGCAAAAGTTCTCTTGCATTAATCATACTAATAGCCTCTTCAGCATGCCTGCGCAAGTGATAATCCCCTTTTTCAACCATCATGGCAAGCGCTCTGAAATCTTTTTTCTCGAGGTAATATCTCGCAAGGGCTTCAGCAGCATACTCTTTCGTTACCCAATCCTCATCAAGAAGCAGTTTTTCAAGTGCCTTAACGCCTTTTGGGCCAATTTTAAGTAAGGCTCTTGCAGAAGGCTCCTTACGATCTAATTCACTGTTTCTCATGATTTCCATCAAAGCAGGTATTGCAGCTTCACCTCTCTTTCCAAGCTCCTGAGCAACAGCTCTTGTTATATCATATGAATTTCCGGCTTTTGCAAGCTCTACTAATTTGCTTATGCCTTCTCTGCCTGGAAATATTCTAGAAATTGCGGCGACCGCTTCTCTTTTCGCCAACCAATGTTCGCTCCTTAGAAGTGTCATTAATAAGGATAACCCACGTTTCCCCATCATTGCGAGCCCATGTGCTGCGCCGGCTCTTATCTGCCCGTCTTCATGGTAAACAAGGCCTCGCAGTGCATTATAATCGCCCTGCTTTGCATATATTATTGATGCTGCTTTGGAAAGATCCATCCATGCTGAAACCTCCAGTAATGACAGATTGTTTAATATTTTATTGGCCAAAGGCGCTGCCTTTTCGCCAGCAAGATGTAATGCTTCGACAACTGAGATCTGGATAGAACTTCTGCCACTATCAAAAAGTCTTTCAAGGTCGGCTATCCGACCCTGTTTTGCATAACGCCTCGCCAGGGATAAAGACGCCCTTTTCACCACATCGTAATTTCCAGAGCGCAAAAGCTTTTCCAATTCATTAGTTGTCAGGCTTTCAAAGGGTCTTTTTTCTATGATCAGCCTTTCACAAGCTGCCTTTCTTATAACTGGATCTTTACTTAGAGCCATTGTGGATAGTAGTTTTGCGCTAACTTTCTTCTTCTGGAGCCGCCTTATCGCATAATCATAAGGAAGTTGCTGCCTTGGGAAAGTAGAGGCGGGCGGCTTTATGCCAGATGCAATTATTTCTTTTCTGGCATCTTCCCTCTGCACGCGTAGCATACTGGGCTTAGGCTTTTTGAACTGTGGTTTCACAATATTATTAGAATTGATTGTTTTTTATTGGTTTTGAAACCCTCTTTCTTTTTAAAACATATTAAAAAACTTTGCTTCAAGTTGTGATTTATGGATTTGGGCCCTTTAATAGCCCCAATTTTTGGAATTCTCGCAGGCCTTGCCGTTTTCCTTTTTGGCATGTCAATGCTTTCTGAAACACTCAAGAGCGTTGCGGGCGAAAAATTAAAAAAATTGCTTGAAAGATTTACAAACAGCCGCATTAAAGCGTGTGCAGTAGGCGCTTTTGTAACCGGAATTCTACAAAGCTCTTCATTAATGATGGTTGTTTTCATTGGCTTTCTTAATGCAGGTATGATGAGCCTGGAGCAAGCAGTATGGGCAATGCTTGGGGCTGAGATAGGCACTACTGTTACTGCACAATTGCTTGCTGGGGCAGTGTCCTTCAAGTTGGTTGACCTTTTAGGCATGCCTTTCCTTGCAGCTGGCTTTTTTGCCCAGCTGATGTCTAGAAAAAAATCTTTCAAGAGCGCCGGAAAAATAATTTTTGCAGTTGGTCTTATCCTTCTTGGAATGGACTTAATGTCTGATGCAGTTGGCCATATTAAGAAAGATCCAAACGCAAAAGACTTACTAGCATCTTTTGGTACACAGCCAGTGCTGGGTGTTTTGGCTGGAGCTATTTTCACTGCAATAGTACAGAGCTCGTCAGCTACTACCGCACTTGTCATAGCTATTTCAACAACAGGCGCTATTACACTGCCAGGAGCAATTGCAATAATCCTCGGCGCGAACATAGGCACAACATTTGATACGCATTTAGCAGCGATAGGTTCAAACATTTCCGGTAAAAAACTAGCTTTTATACAAAGCACTGTAAATGTGCTTGGGGCAATAGCTTTCATCCCATTCATTTACCAGTTTTCAGCCGTTATGGCCGCCACGAGCAACGAGCTTCCCAGGCAGATTGCAAACAGCCACACGACATTTAATGTTGTCTGCACTGCAGTTGCGTTGCCACTGTCTGCATATCTAGTGAAAATTTCTGGCAGAATCATTAAAGGGCATGATGTTAGAGTTGAGCGCGGTCTGAAACATATTAACAAAAAAATTGCAGCTGTGCCTTCCGTTGCGTTGGCACAGATTAAGAAAGAAGTTTTGCGTATGTCTGATATTGCATTAGAGATGATAAAAATATCGAGGAAAGCACTTCTTGAGAATGATCTTTCAATGAAAAAACAGCTCTATGAATACGAGGATACGCTTGATGAACTTAAACTAATACTTTTTATAATGGTCGAGGATTTGTGCAAAGGCGAGCTTAACTGCGAAGATCATAGAAATGCGGCAATGCTTAAAAGTCACATCATCGATATCGAGCGCGTGGGTGACCATGCAAACAATCTTTTTGAGCTTGCAGAGAAAAAGCGTGAACTTAAGACAGAATTTTCCACAAAAGAGAAAAAGGAACTAAACCACTATTTTGAACTCGCAACTGAAGCTTATTTGGCTGGCGCTAAAGCACTTAGGTGCGCTGAAGAGGTGCATTATAAAAAAATAATAAAAAACGAGCAGGAACTTGACATGATTCAGGAAAGGATTGAAAAAATTGAATCAAAGGAAAAGGAGAAAAAAAGCGCTATAATAATGGTTGAGGCATTTCTCAATCTGGAAAGGATAAGCGATCATGCCAAGAACATTATGAGAACCTTGCAGCAAGGTTTTTGATGTTTAGGTGAGTCATATGGTCAAAAAAGCAGATAACCCAAAAAAGCTCTACCGATCAAGCAAAAACAATTGGCTTGGCGGCGTTTGTGGCGGCATAGGCGAATACTTTGAAGTTGATCCAAATATAGTCCGAATCGTTTGGATTGCCCTTACACTGGCTTCTCTGGGCTTTGGCCTGTTGCTTTATATTGCCGCGTGGCTTATAATACCACTGAATACAGAACAGTCAAAATAATCAGAATATTCTAAACTATCCCAAGTTTTTTAATATGTTTTGTACAAAAATTTTATTTTAATGTATAACGAATGGAAAAAATACAATAGAAAAAAATTCCTTAAAAGTCTTGAAAGGAAAGGAATGCAAGTACATTTAATAACTCACCCTCTAATTTTGGAGGAGCTTACAAGACTTAGAGACAAAAGTACCAATCGCTTCGAGTTTAGGCATTCACTGCGAAGGATGGGAGAGCTTTTAACATATGAGCTCCTTAGGTTTGGGAAGATCAAAAAAATACCTTTGGTTACGCCACTTGGCAAATCTCACGGCTATAAGCTTGAAGATGGCTATGTTGTGGTACCTGTTTTAAGAGCTGGAGTTCCAATTGCAGAAGGCTTCAATGCAATGATAAGCAGTGTTGAGATTGCCTTTGTTTCATGCTGGCGTGACAAGGATCTTAGCGTTGTTGTTGAGTATGCAAAAGTTCCAGACATAAGCAATAAGCAGGTTATAATAATAGATCCTATGCTAGCAACAGGCCACAGCTTGTGCGCAGTCTACGAAACTTTGAGAAGGTTTGGTAAGGCCAAAAGTTGGAAGATACTTGCTGTGATCGCAAGCCCTGTTGGCTTGAAAGAGATCAGCAAGAGCTTTCCAAAAGGCACAGATGTTTTTATCTGTGCTTTAGATGATAGTGCTTTTGGCAAGGATTTCTTAGGGCCTGGTCTCAATTCACACGGTTATATTGTGCCAGGCCTTGGCGATGCTGGAGATCGGGCCTATGGTTCACCTTTAAAACTAAGTAAGAAATAAGAGCAGTATTTATAGTGCTTTGGCCTTTTTTACCTATTTTCTTCTTTTTACGCTTTCAGCGATTTCTTCATCAAGTTTTTTAAGTTCACTCTCACTTAATTCAAATTCGCTTTCTTTGCTTTTTCTCTCAAATAATATGAAATATGAGCCAAGCATCAAGGCATATCCAAAAATCAAAGTACCAGCCCCTAAAAGCATAAGAATTATTCCTTCCTCTAAAGAAGGGTTAAGCATTGCAAAGGCTATGCCACCAAAATAAAATAACGCGAAAACAATAAGCAGTATTTGAGCATATAACCTTCTTTTTTCGCTCACGAGCTTTTCGTCGTAAAAAGGCTTCAGGCCCTCTTTTCCTGAATTTTTAACGCAGCTTTTACAAAGGACGCCGTCTTCTGTTACAAACAAGCATGCACCACAAACCGCTCTGCTGCAGTTAGGGCATTCGTAAATCGAAAGGTCAAATATTGGTGGAAAGCCACGATGCACAGAGCACCATGGATATAAAATTTGCTTTCTAATTATAGACCATTTACTTTCAGGGTTTTTATCGTCACTCATCTCAATGACCTAGCGAATTCCTCTATCTTGTTGAAGGCTTCTTCAAGGATATTTAATGGTGGTAGGATAACTATTCGGAAGTGTTTTGTGCCTTGCTTTTGCCCAAATCCAGAGCCATGTACAACACAGACGCCTTTTTCCCGCAACAAACCTAATGCAAATTCCTTATCATCTTTCACAGGAAGCTCTATTTTTGGAAATGCATAAAAAGCAGCATTCGGCTTTTGACAGCTTATACCTTTTATTTCATTTAACCTTTTTACAGAATAATCGCGCCTCTTTCTTAGCTTTTTCACAGCATCCTTTATGTGCTTCTTGCTGCCTTCAAGAGCCGGCTTTATCGCATACTGAAATGGATGTACTGCACAGAGCCTAGCTCTTGCCAACCTTGAGATAGCATCCATTATGTCTGAATTTTGCAGCAGGAACTCGTTTGGCGCAATCCAGCCCATTCGAAATCCGGTTGCTAAATAGTTTTTGCTAAGCCCATTTGCCACAATGACTGGGACATCTTTTGCTAAAGCCCCCATGCAATAATGCTTTTCTTTTTCATCGAGAAGAAGTTCATCATATATTTCATCAGAAAATATCACTAGCTTGTGCTCTGCCGCTATGCTTATGATTTCTTCGAGTGTTTTCTTGCTGTAATTCGTGCCTGTCGGATTGTTTGGGTTTATCACCACAATGGCTTTAGTTTTTTTGTCAATGTTCTTTCTTATACTCTCTATATCAGGCTGCCAACCTCTGCTCTCATCCAAATCATAATATTTTTCCTCTACATCATAAAAAGGCAAAGCTGCAGAATAAACTGGATAGCAGGGCCTTGGGAGAAGTATGCTTTCCCCAGGATTTGCAACGCAGCTCATAGCAAACCAAATCAACTCAGAGGATCCATTGCCAAGCAGCACATTTTCAGGTTCAACCCTCATCCCTTTTCTATTGAAATTCTCTGCGATTGCTTCTCGAGCCTCTTTTATACCCTCACTCGGCGCATAGCTCTCTCCTTTCTGCTTCGAATCAAAGACAGCTTTCCATAAGTGCTCCGGAGTTCGGAAGTCATATTTTAATGGATCCCCAATGTTTAAGTAGAGCACTTTTTTGCCCTGTTTTTCCAGTTTTGAGGCCTCCACTACAATATCTCTAATTGCATATGAAACTTTCTCGGAACGTTTTGAAGCTTTGAAAAACATATATGTTGAAAGAGATATCGAAAATTATTAAAAATAATGTGTTGTTATAGCGAGATGGCTATTTACTAAATAGTCCCTAATCTCTTTTTTCAAACATTTTGCAAGATTTCTATGCTGTTCTCCGTGTGATACTTAAGAATTAGCTTACAGATGGCTTTTTTTATCATCTGTTTAGGTGGATAGTTGTATATTTTACCTTTGTAAAAATACACTCTACAACCACACTTGCACTCCTTTGTAACATATTCTGAGGCCCCTCCGGTTTTATTAGCAATTTTTTCACATGGAATGCATCTATTTTTAGCGATTGTTTCTTGGATGTCTTCACCATTAATTCTAACTGTTGGGGACCCAACAAAATTAAATTTTTTGGCTTTATTCTCCGAGTCGATTATAATTTCTTCCACCTCTGCTTTCAACCCCAACTCCTTCAAGCTTTCTTTAACTAACTTCTTTGTTTTTACACACCATGGGCAATCTAAAAGGTACAATACCTGAATTTTTATTTTCGACTTTTTATCAGTAGTTTTTATCATCCCTATCAGCTTTCCACATCGCAGTATATTGCTTTTGTATTTCTGAGTTTTTTTGGCTCAGGGTTGGATTGTCTCCTCATTGCTTGCGCTCTGCCGGTGTTAACCTCATCATTGCCGTAAAAATATTCCTCTGTAAGTCAATTAAAAATTATGTTTTGAGTTGAGCAACACCTTTATTTTTCCTGATCTGGGTGCTTTACTTTGCTCTTTTTAAATGGTACTTTATCTTTTACTTCAGCATATTTTTTATAGTGCCAAGATTTTTGGGTTCAGCAAAACGCCCGCCGCAAATGAAAAAGCGTTCATTGCCAGCGCAAGCATAAAAACTTCTTTTGGTTTTTTTTCGAGAGCATGCGAAAGCAGCAGGGTTTCTGCTGCCACAACAAAGGCCTCAACCGCAAGCAGAAAAATAAGGTTAATCTTTAGCAAACCAAGGTTATACACAAAAAGAACTATAAAGTTTGCCAGCGGATTTGTTGCCAGATTAACTAAAAAGATTACAATAAGCTCATGCCTTTGCCTGTATTTAAGCATCCAAGCTACAGTGAGCTCAATTACTTCAGTGAGAACTAATGCTATTGCAAAATCACTTATTGGCATTCTTTTCACTTTGCTTTGCCTGCGCCTTTTTTTGACCCTTTCTTTTACTCAGCAATATTATGACTATCACTATTATAACCGCTATCACAACGCCAATCACTGCAATTAGTGTCAAATCAGCAGGAGTTGGCAGACCTATTAAATCCGCGAGTATATTTTGCAAAACTGCAAAGAACGCAGGCAAGAAAACAGAGTTTGCCATGAAGATCACCAAATATTAATATTCATCAGGTTTTATAATTCTTTCATATAACTTCAAGGCTAACAGGAGCACCATTGCGGAGACAAGCACAGAAAAAAAGACCGCCTCTTTGTTTCCAAAATAATTTCCAAACTCTGAAAAGAAAGGAAGCGCTCCTGCTAAAAGCGCCGTACATGCAAGCCCAAAAGACAGGCCAGGCCTTTTTTCAAGCAAGTTTGCTATTGCAACCAAAGTTATTGGCATAGTCATATTGAAAAGCAGTGCACCAATTAGGCCGGCTAATGCAAAATCCCAGCCAATATAAAGCAGAGGCGCGGAAACTACAAGGCCGGCGACACCTAGCCTTATCCAGCCAAACTTATCCCCCAGAACGCCGCCAATTGCTTTGCCAAGAGCTATGCAGAAAACAAGCGCCCACAAAAGAGCCTGGTTTCCTTTCCACGGAAAGTTCATTGCAAAGCCGATAAAGGACCTTGCAGCTATTGTGATAAGCAGCAGAGAAAGCCCTAGAACCAAAAAGTTTGACTTGTCAGGCCTTTGCTTTTCTGGAAATTTTTCAGGATTGTTAATTTTTGGCTGTGCCAGAAATAGAATCAATACAGCTGGCACAATGAGCATGCATGCAAAAATAAATTGATTGAAGAAGCCGCCTTTTCCTGCCAAGGTTCCAAGAAGCAAGCCAACTGCGCCAGGGGCAACAAAAAGCCCGGGTGCTGAGGCCTTTTTAGGAATAAGGTTCAATGAAATAACTCCACCCCCAATATGGAACAGTGCATTTCCAATGCCAGCAAAAAAGACGGCTGTTGCTGTCTGGGAAGACGGGATGAATATTGCAATTGCAGTAAGAAGTATGCCCAACAGAGCAATCTCTTTAGGCTTTTTCGTTATGTCTGCTATCCAACCAAATGGAAGCTGGAGACCAAATGCAAGAACATTGTATAATAAAATTAAGTATGCAAAATAAGGAAGATTATTTCCAAATGAACCAAAACCGCTGAATATTATCCCAGCGCATGCAGCATCTACTGCAAAATGCAAAAAACCATACACGGAAAGGTTGCTACTAACCCCAAATAACTTTGACTTAACAAAAGAATTGACGCCCACGTAAAAAAATTGTTTTTCTTGTTAAAAAAGCTATCCTTTACCTGAAGATTTTTACATCATAAATACTCGCTTTTCTCGAAAAAATAAGCACCAACAAAAACAGCTATTAATGCAAAAAAAAGCGTTGCGCCAAAGCTTGTCATTATGCTGAACTCTGAAAACCCAGTAAGCGATGCCCTCAAGCCATCTACACCATATGTGAGAGGATTGATATAAGAAATTATCTTTATTGGTTCTGGCAAACGATTAAGAGGAAAGAGCGCACCCGATAAAAAAAACAAAGGAAAAATAAAAAGGTTCATTATTAAGTTGAATCCGTGCATATCTTTCATTCGTGAAGCAAAAGCCAAGCCAATGCTTATGAATGTCACCGACATTAAAAACATGTAAGCCAATGATAGAATGAAGCCAAATAAGCTACCTATTTTAAACCATAATAAAGTTGAAAGGAACAGTATCAAACTGCTTTGAAAAATGGTAATTGTTGTGCCACCAGCAATTCTTCCCAGTACTATTGAAATTCTGCTCACCGGTGCTATCATTACCTCTTTAAAGAAACCGAACTCCTTATCTAATAAAACTGATATTCCGGCAAAGGTAGAATTAAACAAAATAGTCATTCCGAGAATCCCTGGCACCAAAAAGATTTTATAGTCTAAACTGACATTTCCCAAAAAAACATCAGAGCCGGAGAAGCCAAACCCCATAAATACCATAAAGAGCAATGGCGTAGCAAGAGTTCCGATTATGCGTGATTTTGACCTATAAAACCTTATTATGTCCCTGACCCACAAAGCATAAACTGCTGAAAGATTTATTTCAAAAAAGCCAAACATACTAACCACTAAATTAACTTCCTTTTTTGCCAATATTGTTAAACTCGTCAGATATTTTCCTGCCTGTTAATTTCAGAAAGGCATCTTCCAAGCTCGGCTTCCGAAAGCTGACGTAATCTATGTTTAAACCTAATTTATCTGCCTTCTTTATAATCAGTGGCAACTTTGTCTCACCTTTTTCGACAGTTATATCTAATAGACCATTTCTTTCATTGATCTCCTTTGCAAGACCATTTTTTATTAACTCATCTTTAAAAGGTTTGGCTTTTCCATCAATCTTAACTGATATTATTTCGCCGCCAACCATTTCTCTTATTTTTGAGGGTTTTTCTACTGCAATTATTTTTCCTTCATTGATTATCGCTACTCTGTCACAAAGATAGTCGGCTTCTTCAATGTAATGGGTTGTAAGCAGTATTGTTATATTTTCTTCTTTCCTCAAGTCTTCTATATAGTGCCAAATTTTTCGTCTCGTTTGGACATCTAAGCCGAGGGTCGGCTCATCTAAAAACAAAACCTTAGGTTTTTGCAAAAGCCCCCTTGCAATCTCAAGTCGCCTTTTCATGCCTCCAGAGTATTTCTCAACAACAACATCTGCTTTTTCTGTGAGTTCCACAAGCTCTAAAACTTCTTTTATTCTGCTACTTCTGCTCTTTTTATCAAGTCCGTACATTCTTGCATGAAAATCAAGGTTTTCCCTACCAGTTAGTTTATTATCAAGCGCCGGATCCTGAAAAACAATACCTATATTTCTTCTCACCTCAGGTCTGTTTTTTATATCAATGCCGGCCACCTTGACAAATCCAGAGGTTGGTTTTAGAATGGTTGTAAGTATATTTATAATGGTGGTTTTTCCTGCGCCGTTTGGACCTAATAATCCGAATATTTCGCCTTCATGGACGCTGAATGATACGCTATCTACCGCAGTAAAGCCGCCGAACTTCTTTACTAGGTCCTTTACATATATAGAATCCATCAGAGACTATTTAATCAAAGGAACAATTTTAAATGTATCGGACTCCGATATAATAAAAAAGAAAAAAGGGTTGTAGATTCTATACTACATCCCCAATTTCCATTTCGCTGTCCTCTTTAATCAATGTTTCCTGAAAATCGCTGATGGTTTTACCTTCGTCCAAAATCGTTGTGCTGCCTTCCGGTGTTGGAGTTGGCCCAGTTTGCGTAAGTAAAACCACAATTAGTGCAATCACAACTATGGCAATAACCGCTATTAGCAAAATCTTGTTCATTTAGACGCACCCCCATAGCCATTTTGTTTTCCGCTAGGACTGCCTCTTTTCATAGTCGGAATTTTTGGATTTGCAATTCTTTCCTGAATCCTTGTTCTTAAGCGGTTCATATCAATGTTCATATCTGCGTAGCGGTTTCTAAGCCTCTCAAGTCTGCCTTCCAGTCGCTCAATTCTGCGTTCCATGAAACGTCGCTTTGCAGCTATTGCCCATTGTTGCTGCAGAACTCTTGCTTTCGAGGCTGCTTGACCAAGTCCAAAGACAATGTTTTTCCTTTGCTCTGACCCTAAGCCACGAATTGTTTCCCTTAATTCTTTCGCAGCTTCTTCAGCAGAGATTTCGCCTTTCTTCAGTTTTTGTGAGAGCTCTTTAGCTTTCTCTGGAATCTTGTCAAGAGCTTCCTCGATCTTCTTTGCGTTGTATTCCCTTATGAGCGATACTATTTCATTGTGTAGCTCTTTGTACTCCGTCCAATCAATGTTTTTGAATTCATCCGCTAGCCCAGACTTGTTTTTGTCCTTAAGTATGTTTCTTGCTTCATCTCTGAACTGCTTGGTGAGGCTTATCGCATCATTTTTTAGGTCTACAAATGTTTTGACAATGTTTTCATCTGTATTCTGTATGCCCTTTGCCTTTTCAGCAACCTCGTCTTTTAGAACCCTCATCTCTGCAATTATTTCTTTAAGATTGTTAGTGTCTTCTTCAGGGTAGTTTTTCTCTATGTAATTTATAACTGCACCACCTCTTAGAATCGCTCTTAAAATTGATTTTTCAAGCTGCAAAAGCCTTACCTTTGCTCCGATGCCATTAACCATTGCTACCATTTCCTTTTGCGTGTTCTGGTCTACAATTGGCTGTCCTGTCTCTGGGTTTTGTTCTTCTGTTTTGTTAGTATCTATTTGATCAGCGAATGATGTGTGAGTTGTCACTAAGATAATCAAAAGCAGTAGCGCAAAGCTGTAAAAGCAATTTTTTCTTTTTTGCATTCCTTCACCTCCATAATTGTTTGTTTTTATAAATTGCACTGGAACAGGATTTATATCTTTCGCGGAATAAGCGGGACAAACATTAAAAAAGGCGGAACAGAAACGGAACAACTTGCTTTGCTCACTCATTTTCGCGATTTATTCTGATATAATTACTCATGCCTCTCTGCTCTCTTTTTACATAGCCTTTTTTGAGCAAAGCCTCGATGTTCCTTGAAACTGAAGATTTTGGTAATCCCAAAGCGTTTGTAATGTCCTTTTGCGTAGCTTCACCGCCTTTATTTTCTAAAAATAGCATTATGGCACACTGCCTCTCACTGAGTCCTTCATAAGTTTTTGTTGTTTCTTTATGCTGAGATGCTTTTTTACTCTTAAACAAGTAATATGCTAAAAAAGCCGCCAAAACAAGTGTGGATAATATTAACAGCAAAAAAGCGGTGTTGTTGGACATATCATTTTCAATGTAATATTCAACATACAACCTCAGCGGCTCTTCCTTTCCAGTGCCATTTATTATAATCGTATTGTCTGAGGCTTGTATTAAAATTAAGCCGCTGTTGCTGATCTTAGTTATGCGTGCTTTTTGTGGCATATGAATCTCATAAACAAAATCCGAGAATTTTTCATTTATATCGAGCACAAACTTCCACTTTATCCCTTCTTTATAAGTTAATTCGTAATGTACGCCTTCGCTGAGCCGGGGATGATTAGTAATTCCTTTTATTTCACAGCCCCCATCTTTACCTACAATTATACTCAAGTCTGCATAATATGCAGAAAAAGCCAAAACAAAGAACTGCAATAAAAAAAGAAGTAAAAGCGCTTTTCTCAAATCACCACTACCTTAAAAGCACATTTCTTTTTATTCTGTCATAAAACATGAAGTCATCTTCTGTGTCATTTTTTGCACCTTCAATGAAGTCATAAATTTCAGCTGTTTTTGAGCTTAACTCATCTGCATAATAAACTATGAGTGCTTCAGCAAACATAGGTTCCTTTGGAGAACCATATTCTTGCTTTCCGTGATGGCTAACAACTATGTGCAGTAACTTGTTTTTCGTCATTTCGTCAATTTCAAATTCTTGGCATTTACGTTCTAAAAAAACAGCCCCAAGAGTTATGTGACCCAAAAGCTGACCTCTTGTCGTGCTTTTTATCCTAGACGTAATTTCCAATTCTTCAAGCTTCCCAATATCATGCAAAAGAGCCCCAGCAATTAGAATGTCTTTATTAATTGCGGGATAGAATTCACAAACTTTTTTGCAAAGCTCTACAACTTCCCATATGTGCTCTAAAAGACCACCTAACCAATTATGATGTATTTCAATTGCACCAGGATGCTTTTTTATCTTCTCGCTAATTTCTCTTGCACAATAAATATTTTTTACCATCCGGCGGAGCTTTTCGTCTTTTATGTTATCTATTTCTGCGGTAACTTTGTTGTAAAGTTCTTCCGTGTTCTTGACCCCAACTCTTACAAAAGAAGTCTCATCATATCTGCCTTTTTCTATAACCTCAATTGTATCTGGCTCATTTGTTGTTAGCTCTAATTTTCCCTTATATGTTGAGACTTTGCCTTTTACTCTCACAACGCAATCCGGTTTTATCGAATCATAGATCTTCCGCACTTTTTGCTCATCCGGCCCTCCCCAATATTTATAAGTTAAACTTTTTCCACTGTTGTCTGAGAGCACAAGCTCGAAAGCAAAGCCGTTTGAATAATGTATGAATCCTTTCTTGATCTTTACTACAAAGACATCATCAACGCTTTCACCTTCCTTTAAGAGCGAAAGCGGCTTTTTTTTGGCAATCTTTTCCATATCACTCAATTAATTTTTAGCTGGATTGATTTAAAAATTATTGCAAAAGCGCTAAGAAAATATGTCCTCAGCCCAGCCACCTTTTGTGCGGTCTGCATAATTTCTTTGCTTAATTATAAATTTCATTATATCGATAGCTACAATAACTGAGATAGACAGAAGTGCACCAAGCCCCCAATAAAAAATAGGCAAAGGAGTTGTCTCGAAAGGTCTGTTTAACGGGGTGTATACGATTAAAATTGTTGCCATAATTGAGGCAAAAGAAGCATATACGAGATGTTTGTTTGCAAACAAAGGCAGCTCGTAAAAACCATAGCGCAATGATCTGAAATTGAAGGCATTGGCTATTTCAAAAATTATGAGCGTTACTAATGCAGCAGTTCTTGCCATTACTTCACCGCTTTTGAAATAACCATACGCAAGCATGAATATGGAGATTGTTCCAACGCCCATTATAAAAGCTGATAAAAGTATCAAAGGTAATGATTCTTTATCTATGAATTTCGTTTTTCTCCTAGGCTTTGATTTCATAACATCAAATGAAGGTGGACTTAGGCCTAAGGTTATCGCTGGCAGATCATCAGTTACGAGATTCATAAAAAGTATTTGTAAAGGTAGAAGAACCAAGAATGGTGTTGCGATAAGGCCAAGCATTATTATGCTCATTTCAGCAAAATTACAAGAAAACTTATATGATATGAATTTTTTCATGTTATTAAATATCGTCCTACCCTCGCTTATTGCAGTAACAATAGTGGCAAAATTATCGTCTTTTAGTATAAGGTCTGCCGCTTCTCTCGAAACGTCTGTTCCGGTTGTGCCCATGGCAACGCCTATGTGTGCCTCTTTAAGTGCAGGCGCATCATTTACCCCATCACCTGTCATTGTTACAATTTCACCAAGGTTTTTCAGTGCTTTGACTATTCTCATTTTGTGCTCAGGCCTTACCCTTGCAAATATTGCTGTTTTCTTGACTATGCTCTGAAGCTCTTCATCGCTCATTTTGTCAAGCTGATCACCAGTAACTACACCACCCCGGAGCCCAATTTGGCTTGCTATTGAAATTGCTGTTTCTTTATGGTCGCCGGTTATCATTTTTACATCAATGCCGGCAATATGACAGGTTTTTATAGCCTCTTTAACCTCTTCTCTTGGTGGATCCTCCATTGAAGCTATTCCCAAAAAAACCATATCCTTTTCAAAGGCACCATTTACACCTTCTACATTAAGGTAAGCAAGAGCAAGATTCCTATAGCCTTTCTTGGCAAGCAACCTATTTTTATGTAGTATTGATTTCTTTTCCGAATCATTAAGTTGCTCAATGCTATTGCCTCTTATTATATATGCACACCTTTTCAGAATTGCTTCAGGAGCTCCCTTTGCATAAACAAGAAATTTACTATGCTCTTGGCAAAGCACCGCCATCATTTTGCTTTCTGATGTGAAAGGCACTTCTTCAATTCTTTTTGCGTTTAAATCATCTTTGTAAACACCGGCCTTAGCAGCCATTATGAGTAGCGCTGCCTCTGTTTTGCTTCCAAATATATTAAATTCCATATCCGTGCCTTTCCTTGTTATTCTTGCGTCATTGCACAGCACACTAGCTTTAATTAGAGTTTGAAGTCCAAAATGCTTCTCAATTTCAATCTTTTTCCCATTCACTAAGAAATCTCCTTCAGCTTCATAACCAACACCACTAACATCATAAGCACAATCCGCAGTAATTATTTTTTTCACAGTCATCTCACCTTTGGTTATTGTGCCTGTTTTGTCAGAGCATATAACTGTTGTCTCACCAAGGGTTTCTATGACTGACATTCGATTGACAATTGCATTTTTTTGTGCCATGCGCCTAACACCTATAGCCAAGGTTATTATAAGCACAAGCGGAAGACCTTCCGGGAATGCCGCAACTGAAAGTGCAATTATGGCCAATGCTATCTCAACAAGTATTATATCAGTTAGTGGCATATTTCTCGAAGCCAATATTGTGCCGCTTACAATTGCTGACAATAGCGCAACTACAACCATCACTTTAGCAATTTTGTTTATTTTTTCTTGTAGCATGGAATGCTTTTCTGTTTTGGAGACCATGCTTGCAATTTTTCCAAATCTTGTTGCCATGCCGGTGCTTTCAACTTTAGCTATTGCCTTTCCATTCATAATAAGCGTGCCCATGAAAAGCATATTTTTGTCAGAAATTAGGCTTCCATGTTTAAAAGCAACCTTTTTTATTTCTTCAGATTCACCAGTCAACACTGATTCATCAACTTTTAGATCTTTCTCATGTAATATTATACAATCAGCTGGAACTTTTTCTCCAGTGCGCAATATTACAATGTCGCCTGGAACGAGCTCCCTAGAAGGCACTTCTGTTTCTCTTCCATCTCTTATTACAACAGAAATAGGCATCAGCATGCTCTTCAATGCTTTTATGGCTTTTTCTGCCTTGTATTCCTGAATAAAGCCGACTGATACAATAATTATTATAATTGCAAAAATGGTGTAAGCAGTTACACTTTTGCTAACTATAAATGATAAAGTCGCTGCTATGAATAACAAATATACTATGAAGTTTCTGCTTATTTGCCTTAGAAGTATTTTCTGTGGCGATACTTTAGAAACCTCAAAGATCTCGTTGAAGCCAAAAGTTTTCAGCCTTTCTTTTGCTTCGTTGCTATTGAGACCTGTGTAACCAGATTCATGCATTTAACAATTAATGCAACAAACTTTATAAACTTTTTTCACTTCTTTGAAACCTCACTATAGAGAACGTCAAACTTATCTGCAACTCTTGACTGATCAAATAAGTTAGCATATGCTATGGAATTACTCCTTTTTACTTCCTTTTCATCTTCTTCAAGAGACATTATTTCAGATAATCTATGCACCGCCAATTCAATATCGTGAAAATCAATTATGTAGCCATTTTTTCCTTTGTCTACGAAAGTCTCAAAGGTTGGTATTTTGCTAAGCACAGGTATGCAGCCAGCTTTCATGGCTTCAATAGTGCTTATGCCAAAACCTTCATGGCTTGAAGCAGAAATAAAGAAATCACATCTTGATAATATTTCTTTCAGCTTTTTGTCAGAGCATCTGCCAAGTATCTTTATTCTGCCTTCAGCACCATGTCTTTTCACAAGCTCTTTAAGAACTTTTATTTTTTCATCAAACTCACCGCCAGCAATATAAAGCATTGCATTGTTTTTTTCACTAGATTTTGCGAAAATTTCTATAAGAAGTGGCAAATTCTTGTTTTTGCTTAAGCGACCAACAAATATAAATGTGTTCTTTTCTTTCTTGCCCGGCTTAAAACCTGTTAGGTTGAAAGGAACTGTAATATACTCAACTTTACTATTTGGCAAAATTTCTCTAAAAATTTTTAAATCATTTTCGCTAACAGCTACAACTTTGTGAGCGAGCCTTAATATTGCCCTACACCAAAGGTAAAAATAAATCCTCTTAATTAAGCTTTTGCCGGTATGAAATATGCCGCCGTGTGTGCTTATTACTACTGGTTTGCGGTGAAAAATTTTTGTAAGCAGAAAAAAATCTGAAAAGAAGCCAATGCCATGTATATGGATAACATCCACATCTTTTGTATATTCAATTACCTTTGGGGCTATCTTGTAAATGCCAAGGTCAAGAAAAGGCACACGCAAAATTTCGATTCTCTTGTGTTTTTCTCTACTAGACAAAATGTCCTTGCTGTTTCCACATCTGTTTAGGCAGATTACTCTGCAAAAATGTCCTTTTTTCATTAATTCAATGCAAAGCGTTTCTATCGAGCTTTCAACTCCTCCGATGCAAGGCCAAAAATGGTGTGTAACATGGGCAATCTTCATAAAGTAAATCTCCTGTGGGAAGTTTTTAAAGCTTCAATGTTGTGTAAATAAAATCTTAATAATACCAAGGGAAAGGCCCGCAATAAAGACCATATCACGTAAAAAAAGAAAAATTGGTGATACTAAACCAACTAATGAATCACGCTTCATGGCAAAAAGAGTAAAGGGAAGCATTGCAACTATCATGGCCAGAAAAGAAAAAAAAGATGCAGTAAGCAATCTTTGTTCTAAAAATGAGCTTAAGCCAAAAAATATAGCTAAACCCAAAAAAATAATCTGTGCTTTTAAAGCCTGTGGTGTATATGAGTCTTTAATTGCTTTGTCCTTGTGTAACTTGTAGAGTAGTATTCTCCAATATGCATGCTGAAATTTTTTCTTTAAGTAATTTGAAATCTTCTCGGGGTGAGTGTGATGCACAATGGCTTTTGGATTAAAAATTATTTTACCACCTTTTTTTTGTATCCTGTATGAGAGTTCAGGATCTTCGCCGCTTGCCTTCGTGAAGCGTTCATCAAAGCCACCTTCTTGCAAAAATATTTCCCGTCTGTATGCTGCGCTATATGTACCTATCCAGTCGACTTCTTTTGACCTTAGCATCTTTTCATAACGCTCTTCGATCTCAAGCTGCACAAACCTTGCAACAAGTGATTTTTGCTTTGTTTTGTATGCGCCTTGTACTGCCGAAACCTTTGAATCAACAAAAGGTCTCACCATCTCTTTAAGCCAGTTTTTTTCGGCAATACAATCTGAGTCAATAAAAAGTAAAATGTTGCCTTTTGCAATCCTCGCACCATTGTTCCTTGCCTTTGCAGGGCCGCTTGGTTGCTGTTTTACAATCTTGGCTTTAGTTATTTTTGAGACAACTTCTGCTGTGTTGTCTGTGCTTCCATCGTCAACTACTATTATCTCATAAGGTCTGTCGAAATCCTGCTTTTGCAGCGCATTTATACAGGTCTCTATTTGTCTTGCACCGTTTCTAACAGGAATTACAATGCTTGCATACATTCCTAATATCTAATTATAGAAATAATATAAAATATTAATCAAAAGAATGATAAACAAAAGATATAAAAAAAGCAAAATCTTTCTTTATCTATGCGCAATAGAAAAAGGATAAGGCGCCAACTTCCTAAGCATTCTGCTGAGCAGAAAGCCCCATCTCCATTGAAAAGAAAAAAAGAAGCCGCAAGAGCAGGGTATATTCTGAGTGCTCTTGCTTCGAAGCTTTATGACCCAATAATTGTAAAGGACCTTGCAAGGTGGAACTCGGCCCTTGTAAATTATACTTCAACAACTATTTCTATTGGTGCTTTAAGGCACTTCAACGCCATGCTAACTAATCTTAAAGCCCTAATGGGCCGCGATTATCTAAAGAATACTTGGCATTCCAGAAGAATTGCAGAGACTTTGGAACAGCTTGAAAGGCTTAGGCCTTATTTTCAGCAAGTCTCGCTTGCCGAAAACCAAACCGAACTAAAGAAGAGATTTGCAGCAAAACTTTCAGCCATACATAGCCTCAATGCAGAGCTTCAGAGTGTGGATCCAAAATCGCGCATATATTTTGAAATGTTATTAATTAGGGCCCAGAAGATTTAGCTTTTTTAGGCCTCAAATACTTCAAAAAGGTCTTGCCAGCTTTTGCAATCCTTGGTATTTCTTTTGGGTTTCTTAAGCCCCTTGCAATCGTTTTTGCTATAAACTTTGGCCTCATATAGAATTCTCTTCTTCCCTTATCGCACAATTCAACAAGTTCTTCATTGCTCAAACCAGGCCTAGAGACAACACAATTATGCTCGCCTGATTCAGAAACCCATTTTGAATAATCTTCTGTTGTCAAGTAACCAGCCTTTTTATAATACTCGTAATCTTCAGTACCTGGGTATACCATTATTGGGAAAAATTGTGCAGTATCAGGATCCAGCTTCTTTGCAAATTCTATTGTTTTTCTTATGGTGTCTTTCGTTTCGCCACGATTGCCCAAAATAAAACAACCATGCACCAAAAGCCCTGCTTTTTTCGCATCTTGCATGAATTTTCTTATTCCTTGAATAGTAGTCCCTTTGTGTATTTCATTCAATATCTTTTGCTCTGCGCTTTCTATGCCGACACAAAGAAGCCTACAACCTGCTTTTTTCATTATACTCAAAGTTTCAAAATCAACATCAGTTCTGGCATTACACGACCAAGTAAAGTCAATGCTTTCCTTAATTATTTTCTCGCAGAACTGCCTTACGCGATATCTGTTAGCAGTAAAAGTATCATCCTCGAAAAATATTTCCCTTGCTTCTGGAAAGTTTTCTTTTATGTATTTTATCTCATCAATAACGTTTTCTATGCTTCTTGTTCTATAAGCACGGCCATTCATAACTTGAGGGTAAACACAAAATGTGCATCTATATGGGCAACCTCTGCCGGAAATTATTGTAACCTCGGGATAAAGGTTTGCGGGGTAAAAATAATTCTTTATGTCAAGATGCTTTTTGTATGTCTCTGAAACAAATGGAATCTCATCAAGATTTTCGATAAATGGCATGTTTTTATTGTGAATAACTTTGCTTTTCACTGCATATGATAAACCTTTTACTTTCTTGAGCTCGGGCCTTTTCTTTTCTAATTCGGATGCTAGATCTCGTACAATATAGTCATACTCATGCCTCGCAACTGCATCTATGCTTTGGCTCTGTTTCAATGTCCACTCAGGCAATGCGCTAACATGAGTGCCAACAAGGCAAATAAAACAGCCGATTTCGTTTTTTAGTTCAGAAGCAACTTTGATATCATTTATTATACTGGGTGTGCTAGTGTCTAATATTGCAAGCTCTGGCCCGAACTTTTTTGCAATATTAATAACCTCCTCAATCGTCTTATTTTCAGCCGGCGCATCAATTAGCTTTACTTTATGCCCTTCTTTTTCAAGAACGCCTGTTGCATACGCAAGCCATATTGGATAATAAACACAACCTCCTTTGCTTACCGCAGGGCTTCTTGAGGTTCTTGAAAATTTTGGCTTAAATGGTGGATTGAGCATTAGAACATTCATTCGAACCACTCACATATAGTGTTGAGCCCCGTAAATAGTTTTCTCAAATAGCTTTTTTTAAATGTTGTTGCCTAAAAGATATTTGTTAGGTATTAGGTGAATTTATGAAAAAACTTTTCTATGACATAATTGCTCTGCTTTATTTTTTTCTTGTGTTGGGCCTTATAATAACAAATCTTGACCTGTTGATAGCTCTTACAAATTCATAGCCGCTGCCAATGGGCTTCCTAAAATTTGCGGCGTTTGCAACATTCGGTGAAATGCTCAAAATACGCCTTGCTACAAAAAGATGGAGTTTAAAAGATTGGCATTTAAAGCTAATTGTGTGGGGCTTCTTTGGAATGTGGTTTGCTATTGTTTTCCCGCTCTTTTATGCTGGTGTCAGAGCCGTTATATCAAAAGGCCTTTGGCCTAACTTTGGTGAGATTTTCATAGCATTTTCAGTAAGCCTTTGGATGAATTTGTTGGCGCTTTACGCTTGGCCAATGATGCTTCTTCATGAGTATTTCAATAAGGTAATTGAGAAAAGGAGATTTTTTCCATTAGTTCAGTTTGCAGAAGAGCTTGACAAAAGAGCTTGGTTTGGCACAATACCTTTAACAATAATATTCTTCTGGTTGCCTGCGCACACAATAACATTTATGTTGCCTGAACATTTCCGTGTGCTTGTGGCTGCGCTGCTATCGGTTGCGCTTGGCTTTTTCCTCACAATAAGAAAGAAATAAAAGATTAATTCCCAAAACTTTTATATCTTCTTGCAGGGGTGTTAGCAATAGCAGTTGCCCGATACATGGAAGAGGCGGAAAAGGAAAGCTCATGGATAAGGCGAATGTTTGAGCAAGGACTTAAGCTAAAGCAAGAATACGGCGCAGAGAATGTTGCTGATTTTTCCATAGGTAACCCTGATCTTGAGCCACCACCAGAGTTCATAGAGGCACTTAAAAAGCACGCTTCTGACAAAGGCATACATAGATATATGCCAAATGCCGGATTTGTTGATGTAAGGGCGAAAGTGGCAGCATGGCTAAGAAAGGAATATAAAATTGATTTCGGTTATGAGCACGTAACTATGACTATTGGCGCGGCAGGTGCAATGAATATAGTTCTGAAAACAATACTAAACCGTGGCGAAGAGGTTATAATTTTTGAGCCCTATTTTTGCGAATACAAGTTTTATGTAGAGAATCACTACGGGAAGCCAGTTGTTGTTAAAACTACTGATAACTTTGAGTTTGATTTTGATTCACTCAACGAAAAGATAAATAAAAAGACTAGGGCTATTATAGTCAATTCTCCAAATAATCCCACCGGCAAAGTTTATAGTGATAGAGAGCTAAAAAAGCTTTCAAAGTTCCTTGAAGAGAAGCAAAATGAGCTTGGCTCTACAATTTATGTTCTATCTGATGAACCATACCGGGAGATTGTTTTTGACTGCAAATCGCAAAGCATAACTTCTTTTTACAACAACTCTTTTATGGTTTATTCTTGGTCCAAATCATTGGGTGTTGCAGGTGAGCGCATAGGCTATGTTGCAACAAACCCAGAAATAGATGATAAGAGGATATTTGAAAAGCTAGCATTCTCCACCAGAATACTCGGCTTTGTAAACGCTCCTGCTTTGCTTCAAAAAGCCGTGGCTGATGTTCTTGGCATCAAAGTCGATGTAAATATTTATAAAAAGCGCAAGGAAATCATAAGCAAAGGCCTTAGGAAAGCTGGCTATGAGTTTTTTGAACCGCAAGGGACCTTTTACTTCTTCCCAAAAAGCCCAATTCCTGATGAATTAGAGTTTATAAGGAAAGCATCTGAAAAACTCGTTCTTCTCACACCAGGCATTGGTTTTGGCAGAAAAGGACATTTCAGGATCTCTTATACTGTGGGCGAAAGAACTATTGAATTGGGTCTTGAGCGAATGCAAGAACTCATAAATGGTGTTTAAAATGAAAGAAATCTTGCTTGGTTGTGAAGCAGTGGCTCTCGGGGCTCTGCATGCTGGCATTTCAGCAGCATTCTCTTATCCAGGCACACCAAGCACTGAAATAATGGAATATTTTCTGCAAAAGAAGGAAAAATATTCCATAAATGCAGAATGGTGCTCAAATGAGAAAACAGCTTACGAAGCAGCACTTGGAGTGTCTTTGGCTGGAAAAAGAGCGATTGTTTCAATGAAGCACGTTGGTCTTAATGTTGCAATGGATCCATTTGTGAATTCGGCAATATCCGGTATCAAAGGCGGTCTCGTAATTGCAGTTGCCGATGATCCAGGTATGCACTCATCTCAGAACGAACAAGATTCAAGATATTTGGCTGATTTTGCAAAAATTTTTGTTTTTGAGCCTGCAGATGCACAAGAAGCATACAATATGACTTTTGAAGCCTTTGAGCTCTCGGAAAGGTTTGGCTTGCCGGTGATGATACGCCTTGTTACACGAGTTTCCCATACAAGGGAAGCAATTGAAACAAGATCTTTGAAGACGCAGAATAAAATTGACAAAACAATGCCTTGTAAAGAATGGGTACTTTTGCCAACCAATGCACGCAATCAATTCAAGAAGCTGTTAGAAAAGCAGAAAGACTTGCTTATAGAATCAGAGAAAAGCGTTTTCAATAAAACATCAAAGAAAAAAAATTCTTGCTGTGCAATCTGCTCAGGCATTGCTTTTAATTATTTTATGGAAGTTACCAATGGAAGCATTCCTTACTTTAAGCTATCTACCTATCCCATGCCAATAAAAAAAATAAAAAATTTTTCAAAGGATTTCAAAAAAATTTATGTTTTTGAAGAAGGTTATCCCTTTGTCGAGGAAAAACTATGTTCTATGCTCCCAGCGAGAAAAATTTTGGGCAAAATTTCTGGGGCCGTACAAAGAACTGGCGAGCTTAATTGCGAGATAGTTAAAAGTGCACTTGGCAAAAAAATAATTCAAAATTTAAAAGCCTCAATTGAGTTGCCTCCAAGGCCACCACAGCCATGCGCAGGTTGTCCACATGTCGACCTTTACAAAGCGCTTAATGAAGCGAAAGGCTCTTCTGAAATAATGGTTTTTGGTGATATTGGCTGCTATACTTTAGGCGCATCTGAGCCTCTTAGGGCAATCGGGAGTTGCATTTGCATGGGCGCTTCTGTCAACAATGCCAGAGGTGCGTCGATAGCTGGTGCGGCGCCTTCAGTAGCAATAATAGGCGATTCAACTTTTGCGCATAGTGGAATTCCTGCATTGGTGGAGGCGGCTAAACACAACAACAATATGGTTTTGATCATACTAGATAATGGCACTGTTGCAATGACCGGCGCACAAGAAACAATGCTATCTGGTAATTCTCTGCTTCAAATAATTCTGGGTGCCGGAGTTCCGAAAGAGCGTGTAAAATTCATAGAACCATTGCCACAGAACCACGAACTAAATGTATCCATCATAAAAGAAGCTTTAAGCTGCAAAGGATTGACCGTCATTATCTCAAAAAGAGCATGCATTCAACTTTTGAAGAGGCGATGAATTGGAAAAGAACATCATCATTTGTGGGGTTGGTGGACAAGGGATTTTAACAATAGCAAGAATAATTGTTTCAGCTGCACAAAAGGAAGGTCTCTCGTTCAAGCAAGCAGAGATACATGGCATGAGTCAGCGTGGAGGCGCCGTTTATGTACACCTGCGCATTTCTAAAGGTAAAATTTATTCCCCAATAATTCCTGAAGGTTACGCTGATCTTATCCTTTCAATGGAACCGCTCGAAGCTCTCAGGTATTTAAAATATTTGAAGAAGAATGGCAAAATTATATCTTCAATTTGGAAGTTGCCTAATATTTCTTATGACGAAAAAGTCGTTGTTTCAGAATTGAAGCGCCTTAAGGCAATTTTAGTTGATTTAAAAGGAATAGCGCAAAAGACAGGCAACCCATTGGCTGAAAATATGGCATTGCTTGGCTCTGCAAGCAGTTATCTTGGTCTAAAAGAGGAAAATCTTAAAGACTGCATACGCGAAACTTTTATATCGAAAGCAACCCTGATGGAATCTAATCTGAAAGCATTTGAGCTTGGCAATAAAAGTACTTAATTTAGATTTTCCTCTTGTCGATAACCCTTTTTGCTTTTCCTTCGCTTCTTGGCAGGGAGTTTGGCGCCAAAAGAGTAACGTCTGCCTTTATTTGCAAAACCGACTGAAGCTTGTCAGAGAGTTTTTTTCTGAGCTCAGTTTCAATGCTGTCTCTATTTGCATACGCTTCTTTGCTCATTTCAACTTGAACTTCCATTGTATCTAGGTTATCCCTTCTATCTACTATTATTTGGTAGTAAGGTTCAAGACCTGCAATCTCAAGAGCAACGGACTCTATCTGCGATGGAAAGACATTTACACCGCGAATCTTTAACATATCATCTGAACGTCCACTAATACGCGCTATCCTTGGGTGTGTTCTGCCGCAAGAACATTTTTCTGTGTATAATACTGATAAGTCTCTTGTCCTATATCTTAATACAGGAAAGCCCTCTTTTGTAACTGTTGTAAAGACAAGCTCGCCTTTTTCTCCAGGTGCAACTGGTTCTAGAGTTTCTGGGTCGATAACTTCTACTATATAGTGGTCGTCATAAACATGCAACCCAGATTTCTCTTCACATTCCGCAGCAACACCAGGCCCTATTATTTCTGTAAGGCCATACATATCAAAAGCATTCAAGTGCAGTCTTTCTTGAATTTCTAAACGCATCTTTTCGCTCCATGGCTCTGCGCCAAAAAAGCCAACCCTAAGCTTAAGCTTTGAAAAGTCAACACCCAAACGGTTCATTTCATCCGCAATGTAAAGCGCATAGCTTGGCGTGCAGCAAAGCACAGTGGTGCCAAAATCTTGCATTAGCATTATTTGTCTCTCAGTGTTACCTGTTGCGGTTGGCACTACGGTAGCTCCAATCTTTATAGCGCCGTAATGAAATCCTAAACCACCAGTAAAGAGGCCATAGCCATAAGCGTTTTGAACAATATCTTTTGCTGTAACTCCGGCAGAAGTGTATGCCCTTGCCATTGTTTCGCTCCAAACATTCTCAAGGTCATTTTTTGTGTAGCCTACAACTATGGGTTTGCCAGTTGTTCCTGAAGAAGCATGTATTTCAACAATATCTTTCATCGGCACGGCAAACATTCCGAATGGATAAGTGTCCCTCAAATCAGTTTTTACAGTGAATGGAATCTTTGTTATATCCCTTAGTGTTTTTATATCTGCTGGCTTAAAGCCAGCTTCTTTAAAGCGCTTCTTGTAAAAATCTAACTTTGCGCATCTTGCAACCACGCTTTTAAGCCTTTTCAGCTGAAGCTTCTCGCGCTCTTTAACTTTCATTGTTTCCATTTTTTTATTCCAATACAACACAACACCCCCGAGTAAGGACATTCTTTAAAATTTTTAAAATCATAAAGCTTTACTAACCTATGACCTGAACGATAATCTCCCTTTTTCTCGGTTCCCTGTCAAAATCCAGCAACACTATTTGCTGCCATGTTCCCAAAAGCAGCTTCTTTTTATGAAATGGCACAGAGAGCGATGGGCCCAAGATTGTTGCGAGAATGTGTGATGCCCCATTCCTGTCATTCCATGTTTTGTGATGCTCCCAATCCTTTTCAAGTGGTGCGATTTTTTTGAGAACTTCTGGCAGATCTTTCAAAAGGCCAGGTTCAAATTCCATTGTAGAAATGCTTGCTGTTGAACCAGGAACAAAAACTGCTGCAATACCATTTTCAATCTTTGATTCTGCAACGGCATTTTCAATCTCTTTGGTTATATCCATTATGCAAATGTCACCTTTAGTCTCTACAAAAAATCTTGCGGTGTGTGAAGCCATTTTAACCAGCCTTATGCTTATGCAGAAACTTACTAAATCTGATAAGCCACTATTTTTCTATTATCCTGTAAACTTCGCAGCCTTCGTGCGCTGGTTGGTCAAGTTTTAGGCCTATTTCCTGCCCTTTTTTAGCCAAATCAATGTTCTTGTGCTCAATCTGCATGCTCTGCACAATTTGCTCAAATTCAATTCCTTTGCCCTTAACCTTTATTTTATCCCCTTTTTTTAGAGGTCCAACAAGCTTTATCACTGCTACATTTATTTTGCCAAAGATATGCGTTATTTTACCAACAAGCTCTTCAGGCAAATGCCCACCCCCATACTATTACAGAGGATAATCCTTTAAAGCATTAAAGAGCCTTGCTTTACAAGGCCTTGCGCTTCCAAATTGCTTTTATTCAGCTTCCCTTTGCTTTCTGTGCTACTCTGCCAATCCAGATTGTTACAACCACGGCAATTATAGTAACAATAATGGGATAGGCCCATTTTCCTACGGACTGCAGAAAGTAAAGTTCACCATTTGGTTTAAATAATCCGCTTATTGTATCGTTCCAAGCAAGCGCCGCAATTAGCCCAAAAGCAGCCGTCATCAAAGCAGATATCTTTTCAATTACTTCTGCTTTTGTTTTATTGATCTCTTCTTTTGCTGCCAATTAACCACCCCATTATAACTTTTGAAACGGAAATATTAAAAGTATATTTTTGGCCTAATTTTATTGCTATATCAGAAGCTTCCTAAACCTTATGCTTGCAGTCAACCTTGCAAACTTTAATGCAATAACCCAGCAAATGCCAAGAAATATTATTGCTAAAGCATGCAAAGGAGTTTTATTTTCAATAAATACAAGGCCTCTTGGTGAACTCAACTCAAGCCTTCCACCATGTTTCCAAAGCCCTGTAGCAACTTTGAAGTCAAATAAAGGGCTTACAATAAAACCAAACTTTATATGTAAAAATTTTCTTGTAAGTTCATTAGGGTGTTTTTTGTAGAGCAGAACGTCATTGCCGTGCAGCTTTAATCTTTTGTAACCATATCTTAAAAGGCCAATCAATCCCTTTGGCTTTTCTTCCTTGTGATCATGCAAAAAATTTGCCTTTACAAGTTTGAATTCGTAGCCAAGCTCCATTATTTTGAAGCTTAGGTCAGTATCTTCTCTGTGGAACCTATACTCCTCATCATATCCTCCAACTTTAAGCACCAAATCCTTGCGGAAAGCAGTGCTTGTTCCACCATAATAACCATAGCTTGAGACAATGCCGATTTTTTCATCTGTAAATCCGCTAACAAGATCTGTAAGCCAGCTTTTGTTTGGTATGCAATCATCATCCATTACTACAACAATCTCATATTTTGCTGCTTTAATGCCAGCATTTCTTGCTCTGCAAACGCCTTGGTTTTTATCGAAATTTATTATAGTGATTTTATTATTGCCAAGGAACTCATTTTTTAGCATTTCTTTTGTTTCATCTTTGCTGCCATCATTTACAACTATTATTTCATATTTTGCTGGATAGTACAAATCTAGCATTGCTCGAAGGGTTTTTCTTAAAGTGTGCGCCCTATTATGTGTTGCTACTATTATGCTTGCATTTAGCATCTTTTCATCGGTTTTTTTTCTTTTCATCACACTCATCTAAGAATTTTTTTATTCTTGCAATTAGTCTTTGTCTGCTGCTTTGCATTTTAGAGCATGTTTTTTTTGCATTCAACAATGCTTCGCATAGGTTTTCCATATCGCAAACTACTTTTGCTTTGTTCATCCTCTCAAGAGCGTTCGCAATATCAAGTTGGTGATCATCAGTGTGCTCATCATATTTTTTAAGTCTCGGCACAATTATAAGTGGCTTTTTGTTTGCCAATGCACTTATTATTGAGCCTGCGCCAGAATGCGAAACAACAACATCAGCTTTCTTTATCTCTTCTTCATACTGCTCTGGACTCAGAAATTTTTTGAATTTGCAATGTTTAGGCACGTATGTAGAATTTCCAGTTTGTACAAAAAACTCTATGTTTTTTTGGCTTTCAGCGATTTCATCAACTGCTCTTATAAGCCTGTTGAATGGTTTCTCATGTGTCCCAACTGCAACAAAAACCCTCATTAGAAGACACTCCCCGCATATTCGGCTTTTGGAAATGCGCCCTTATTTTCGGGCCACTGCACAAAGAATAGATCCGCAAACTTATACATTATCTTAGCGCTTAAGCTTGCATCACTAATTCTGCAAAATGATTCTATAAAAATCACTTTCTTCAGGAAAAGCTTTGCAAGTATGCATAGTGGCACGGCAGTGTCAGCTCCAGTGCTTATTACAATATCTGGCTTCTCTTTTGCAAGTATATAAAGTGCTTGAATTGTGTTTACTATGAGCTTAATAGGATTTCTTCTCGGGCAAACCACAAAATAAACCTTTTGTTTTTTATTGAGTGCAACGGAATTTGTGCGCACATCGGAAACATAAAAATGAGGATATTTCCTCCAAGCTTCTTTTAACTGCAAAAGCTCTGTTAAATGGCCCCCGCCAGATGCTGCAAGACAAACTTTCATTTAATCATCCCTAAAAACATAATTCCTAAAGCACAAATTATTGATTGCATTCCAAGTATTGTTAAAACAACCTGCTTTTCATTTAATCTACCAAGACCCATTACAATGTGTGTGAGTGAGCAAGCCTTTTTTGGTGCCTTTAATGTCCCGTCTTTTTGAGGCAACCCGAATGATTCACCTTTAAAACCACTTCTTGCCTTCAGTATAAGTTCAACAAAGTATAATGACATTAAAAAGACGCCAAGCTTTTCCATGTCTCCTATTATTGCCATAGCAGCTATGGTTGCACCTCCTGTTAGGGTAAGAGTATCCCCTCCAAATACCCTGGCTGGATACCAATTAAAAAACATAAAAGCCAGTAAAGAGCCAGCCATTGCAATGCCCAAAACAAAGGCCTCTGTCTGACCAGAAAAAAAGCTCGAAAAACTCAATGTTGAAATTATTAGAAAAAGCATTCCGGCTTCTAGACCATTAAGCCCAGCCAACATATTTGCTGCATTACTTGCGCCGGTTACACCGATGGGCACAAGAACAAGTGAATAAAAAAGGCCAAATGAGATGCCACCAATAAAAGGGATTATGAGCTGAGAAGGCAGAGGCCCAATCAATGGCAGTACCATCGGTGCGTTATTTATTTCTATTGCCATTAGTGGCAGAGCAGCAAACAATGGCAATAAAGCATGCTGCCACTGTTTTAGGCCTTTCTTCCAGCCAAGCAGATCATCTATAAGTCCAAGGAAAGATATCATCAAAATGGTTGCAAAAGCAGCAAGAAGTTTTATAAGGTCCATTGCCAAGATACCTAAATAAGTTCTTAAAAATATTGCCGACATAAGTGCGGCAGAAAAACCAATAACAACAAAAAGGCCTCCAAGCTCGGGAATTTTTGGTTTTCTCGCTTTGTTCATATCAATGCCAACCAAGCCCCTTATTTCAAGCCTTGGTATAAGCTTTTTTGCAACTAAGGAGGTCGCTAAAAAAGAAATAGCAAAAACTATTGCACCGGCCAGAAGCATAATAATCATTTAAAAGCTTCTTTTTTGACAGTATAGAGCTTTAGTACTCCGGCACCGAGCTCAACATGTGCTATTTCAAAGTATTCACTAAGCTCTGGTATGCCAAACCAAAGTTTGGCAAACATCGAGTTGTTTAAAGAAGGACCAACTGTGCAAAGAACACTGTTGTTTAAATCTCTATAATACCACACCGGAGTTCCTGTTTGTGGGTCAGTTGCTGTTGGCTTCGATTGCCATTTTTCAGGAATTGCAATCATTTGCTCTTTGCTAATGGCAAATTCGCCACATTTATAGTTTCCATCAATCTCTTTGCAGTTAATGCAATTTCCAAAAGCATACATTACTTTGTTCTTTGTTTTTGGATCTGTTGCAAGATTGTCTTTGTGTACATTATATGCATATATGTACAGAGATGCAAATCCTGCAAAGTTGTCGCTAGAAAGCAGCACATAATCTGGGTTATAGCGCTTTATTATGGCAAGACCTTCATTGATATCTTCAGTAACCGCAAACCTAGCATATTCGCCGTCGCTTATCTCCCAATGCAAGTTTCTATTGTCAGAGAATGGATTGCGCTCTGCTATAAAAGCTATCCAATGCCCAGAACCCCACCAATTGAATATCTTTGCTTCTTTTGGTGTATTGTCATGGATCCACCAAAGCATTCTCTTCCACTCGGGCTCTTCTTCAATGTTTGGTGGGTGTTGTAGCATGTAGTAATAAGATGCGGCAATGCTTCCAAATAGTAAAAATGCAATTGCCAAAAGAAGTATTCTTTTGCTGAGCATCATTTTGTTCTTCTCGAGATGTTCGATGGTGTGAAAAACCATTGCAGCAAAAAAGCCACCTGCTAAAGCCACGGGCAGGCCAAAAGAATATGTAAACTTAAGCTTGTGCCAAGCCATAAAAAGCCCAATAGCTATCCAGACAACAGCATAAGGGCTTAACCAATCATCTTTCTTTAAGAAGACCCATATTGGCGCAACAGCAAGGATTAACCAAGGGAATATTATCTGCATGTTGTATTTATAGCCAAATGTGTCTTTGCCTGCGCTTTCTTCACCTACGGTTGAGCCAAAGACACCTTTTTCAACAAATCTTTCTGAAAAAAATTTTCCAGGATCTATGATTGTTGCTGCAAGCACAAACGCAAAAGTGGCGAACAACATCATAGCGCACAATGCTCTAAAAAATAGCGTACGGTTTGGGTTATCTTTCAATGCAGCAAATATAAGGAATACAAACATAGCTAGAATCACACTTGTGAAACCAATTGCAATATAACCACCGATCCCTGTTTTTTCTGGATCAAAAGGCACTGCACTCAGGATATAATTGCTAGCTGAATTTATCCAGCTAAGGCCTCTAAATGGCATAAGTAACGCTGTGAAAACAAGTATTGCAATTAAATAATAAAGCAAAATAGTTTTTATTCGACCTATTGCTTCCGAAGTTTTGCTACTGCTGAAAGCAAGGACAATTACAAATGGTAGTGAAAGGAATAGTATTATTGGTATCAGTGGATACATTGGCCAGCTCCACCCCATAAAAGCAAAGAAAAAGCCAGCTAAGACAGCATTTATAATCCCTTCTTTGCTAATTCCACTCTTAAGAGCCCTAAAAAAGAAAATAAAGCCAACTACAAGCCCCAAGAAGCCTAAAGAGTCATCCTCAAAGAAGCCCCCCATCGTTCTATAAGCATAGGCTTGCATTGTTGCAGTTGCAAATGCTGTCACAAAACCAACTTTTCTACCGAAAAGCTCCTTTCCGAAAAAGAACATAAGGACACTTATTATTGCACCATATAGTGCCGGCAGAACTTTTACAGTATCTACCAACAGGGCCTTGTTATACCCATGACCAAGCGAAAATATTTTGTAAAGTGCAGCACTAAAATACCAGAAGAATCTTCCGTCAAAAGGTGTTGCCTTTTCCTCGGGTGCTAACCCAAAATAAGTGTTTGAATCAATCTCTGGTGGCGCGCCATCTCTGATAACATAACCAAGCATCCTTGTGTGATAAAAAGAATCAAACTCAAAAAAATAGTCGTAGCCAGGTTGCACGTTGTAGCATCTTATGGTGTACGCCAGAAGGAATATAAAGAAGAGGATCAACGCTGCTTTTTTATCAAGCCCAAAATAGCACATAAGAACTATTAAAAGCGCTCCAATAAATATTGCCTGAAAAAAAACAAGATAGTAAAGACCAGAGGAAACAAGCAACCCAAAAAGCAAAATCAATATAACAATAATGATCGCCATTAAATTAAGGAACATTGTGGGCTTGAATGTAAAGCCAATGTTATTTATTTCACTTTTCATGGCATAGGCTTCCTTTAAATCTGCCTTTTCTTCACTGCGCTTCTTCCTTGACATACACACCCCGAACAAATAGAAATAAGAATATTAATTAAAAACTAACCATTAAGCCATAATTAGACTATCAACGACTTAAAAAATTCTTTTCACTTTCTTTTAACCAAACTTTCTTCAGCTTTTATGAAGTCCTTGTAACGTTTTTCAATTCTTTCGATCTCCTCAATTATTCTGCGATGCTTTTTTTCAAGTTTTTCTGGGACTTGCCTTTTTTTCTTTGTTAGGTAATCGTATATAGCTTCATGTAATGCATCCACTGCTAAGAGAGAACAATGCACTTTTACCGGTGGCAAGCCTTTAAGTTCTTCAACTATTCTTTCGTTCGAAAGTTCAATAAGTTCTTCAATTGTTTTGCCTTTTGCGATTGTGCTTACTACTGAAGAGGTAGCTATAGCAGCAACACACCCAAAAGTGCGCCATTTGGCATCCTTTATTATTTCTCGGCCTTTTTTGTCTTTACCAACTTTGATGTAAAGCCACATAACATCTCCGCAGACAATGTTGCCAACTTTGCCAACACCATCAGCACCTTTTATTTCACCCATATTTTGTGGGCTCTTAAAGTGCTTCATTGCTTTTTCGCTATACACTTAACCACCAACCAATTATTTCCAAAAAGGACTCATGCGTCTAAGTTCGTTTATTACTTCAGGCAAAACCTCACAAAAAATTTCAACTTCCTTTTCATTATTGTAGCGCCCCAGTGTAACTCTAAGCGAGCCATGTGCTTCACTTGGCTTTCTGCCTATTGCAAGCAATACGTGACTTGGCTCAAGCTTTGGTGAGCTACAAGCTGAGCCAGTGCTTGCAAAAATGCCATGTTCACTTAATTTCATAACAATGCTCTCGCCTTCAACAAATCTGAATGAAAAATTTGCGTTATTCGGAAGCCGCTGCTTAGGGTGGCCATTCAGCAAAGTTTCAGGTATATCTAGGGCTTTCCCAATTATTCTGTCTCTCATTCTTGCTTGCCTTTTGCTTTCTTTAGGCATCTCTTTGAGCACAAGCTCCATTGCTTTAACAAAGCCAACTATACCTGCTACATTTTCAGTGCCTGATCTTAAGCCGAACTCATGGCCCCCACCGTGAAGTAATGGTTCTATCTTTACATCATTTCTTTTCATTAGAAGACCAACGCCTTTTGGACCATAAATTTTATGTGATGAAAGCGAAAGCATGCTTATTTTCTTGGTGTTAAGAGGTATTTTGCCAAAGGCTTGAACAGCATCGCTATGCATTGCAACCCCTTTTTCTTGACAAATCTTTGCAATTTCTTTTATGGGCTCTATGGTGCCAATCTCATTATTTGCGTACATCACAGAAACAAGAAATGTCTTTCTGTCTATAGCCTTTTCAAGAGCTTTTAGGTCAACAACGCCGTATTTATCTACTGGAACATATGTTACCTTAAAGCCGTTTTCTTTGAGCCATTCTGCAGTATTTAATACGCAGTGATGCTCTATTGCTGACACCACAAGGTGGTTTTGCCCATTTTTTTTGGCTTCAAATGCAAGCCCCTTGATTGCAAGGTTGTTGGCTTCAGTAGCTGATGAACAAAAAATAATCTCTTCTCGAGCACACTTAAGAATTCTTGCTGCCTTTTCTCTAGCGCTTTCAAGGGCTTTTTTTGCCTCAATACCTTTGCTATGCAGCGATGAAGCATTGCCGTACTTTTTACAAAAAAATGGAAGCATGGATTTTAATACTTCTGATCTTACCATGGTGGTTGCGGCATTATCAAAATAAATCACTAAAAACACCTTCTGCCTTTATTGCATTTTTTTCTTACATGTTCTTCTATTATGTCAAAAAGATTGCCTTCCTTTTTTACATCATTTAGTATACTTTTAGTTAACACATATATGTTGCTCTTTCCATCCCTTTTACTTTTAACAAATCCGCATTCCTTAAGACGCCTTAGCGCATGCGATACTTTGCTTCTCTCTTCACCCAGACTTTCACTCAATTCTTTTACGCTCATGCTTTTGCTATGTAGCGAAGCAATTATTTTTATCCTCAAATCGCTTGAAAGAACCCTAAAGCATTTTGAATATGGTTTATGCTTCATATGTGAATTTACTTTCACATAAGTTTTTAATTATATCTATGCAAGATAGAATTGGATGGCTTTTGTATGGATTCACTTTTTTTGGATTACAAAAGGTTTGAACCAATTATAAAAAAACAACTTCGCGAATTCAAGGAAAATTGGCAAAGCGAGAAAGCAATTTTTGAAGAGCTGATATTTTGCCTTCTTACGCCGCAAAGCAAGGCACTTAAATGTGATCTTTGTGTAAAAGAGCTCCTTTCCAAAGATCCCGGTGATTGGAACACCTCTTTTGTTGAAAAAATTCTGAAAAAAGGCTCCAGATTTTACCGGCAAAAAGCAAAAAATGTGCTTATTGCTAGGGATCTTTTCTATTCTAATGGCAAATATTCCATAAAAAGGATTTTGATTGAGAATGGTATCGAAAAAGATAAATTAAAAGTTAGAGACTGGCTTGTAAAAAACATTCGTGGCCTTGGTATGAAAGAAGCTAGCCATTTTCTTAGAAACATCGGCTTTTACGATGGCATTGCAATAATTGACAGACACATATTGAAAAATATGTTTGAATATGGAATAATAAAAGATATTCCAAAAACTATCAGCAAAAAGAAATACATTGTTATGGAAAATGCTTTGAGGAATTTTAGTGAGAGAAAAAAGATTCCTATGGAGGCTCTAGACCTTCTGTTCTGGGCCAAAAAAACAGGCTTTGTTTTTAAATAAAACTATCTCCTCGTAAAAATTACTCTAATATTTTCAGGATTTTTAATTCCCATTGCTGTGCCAATCTTTAACGCAACCTCTCCAAGATTTTTCTCTTCTTGCTCAAAAGCACTTCTCTGCCAAGAGTTTGTTTTTTCACTAGTCCTGACAAAGCCGTCCCTTATAATTTCCTCAATTTGAACAGGGAAAATTATTGCTACGGTTTTGTCTCCTTTCTTGTGAAAGCTAAGTCCAACGGTTAGATGTACGCGTTGATCACTAATGTTTCCTGTTTTTACCTCTACAGTTTTTCTTAAGAGGTGCACTGGTTCCGCGCCAAATTTTGGTTGTGTCCTTAGAAATTTCTTTGGCAGGTTTGATGGAAGAAAAGTTTCCCAACCCAAAAAAGAAATTGGCTTTTTTCTGGTGCGCCTAGATGCAAGATTTAATCTGGCTTGAGCAGCAGCACCAACAACTTTTCTTGCAGCAACACCAATTTTTCTAAAAGGCCTTGGCTTTGCATGTCCCGCTGGGCTTTTCATTGAAGCCACCTTCAGTCAGAGCGGTTGGCAGCTTGCAGGATGCTCCATGCAAAAGCACAGCGCAATCCACGCCCACGCGGGTCTTAACTTCCGGGTTCGGAATGAGACCGGGTGTTTCACCCGCTGTATGGCCGCCAACCAAAATAATTGTATTTAGAAACCTTTAAAAACATTGAGAATTGATGTGCTGTTTTAATTCAAATTTTGTTGCGCTTCTTTGCCACAGACTTGACTATTTTTGCTGCTTTGTTAAGCCCTTTTTGAAGTAATTTTTCTGTCTTTGCGCCGGCACATATTATTTTCCCATTTTTGAACAATAAAAGAGTCAGCTTTGGCTCATATATGCGAACTATTGCACCAGGAAATTGCTCTGGTTCATACTCAACGTTATCAAGATTAAGAGCCGCTTTAAAAAGGTCAACATCTTGGTTTAAGCTAGCTGTTGCTACAAGGTTTACTATAGTATATTTTACTTTTGTTATTGGCTTTATGCTTGGTTGTATATCATGTATAAGCTTTGATGCTTTTTTTATTCCTAGAGCAATTTCTTTTTCACTAGCCGCGCCACTGCATATTGTCTTGCCATTCTTGAAGAGAAGCATTGAAACCTTCGGTTCCTTAAGTTTAAGTATTGCACCAGGAAACTGCTCTGGTTCATACTCTATGTCTGGGCTTGCCATGGCCAAATTATAAAGATCCAGCGTTCCATTAAATGAGGCAGATGCAACAAGATTAACAATCCTATATTTCATAACAATCACGCCTTAAGCAGCTTATTAAAAAAGCATGAGAAACATTTTTAAACCCTTTATAAACCATTTAAAAAGATTCTCTTACATTTTTTTAGTCTCGTGGGACGCTATTTTAAATAGTTTTCCATGAAGAATTATTTTATTCTAAAATGTTTGGGTAGAGGTAAGATTGGTGATTTTATGACTGGGAAAAGATCAAGAGGACAGAGGTCAAAAACAAGGCATAAGTTAAGAGCACCAAAGAAAGAACTGACAATAAATAAGATTCTTTCAAAACCAGCTATAGATTCAACAGTGCAAATAAACATCAATAGCTCTTTTCATCATGGTCTTCCGCATCCAAGGTTTCAAGGGATAACAGGCAAAGTAGTTGCTTATAGGGGCGAAGGAGTAGAAGTTAAGATTCATGATGGAAAGAAAGAAAAATTGATTGTAACCCATCCAGTGCACCTTAAAGTATTGGAGGTGGGCAAAAAATGATTGGCGAGCAACTAATATCTAGGGAACCCGTAACACTTTCAAAGGCAAAGAACCTTTTGGAAAAAAGAAAGCTCGATTCAGAGCTTAGCTATGAGCAAGAAGAAGCATTAAAATATGCAAAGATTTTTTCAAAAGTCACCAAAAAGCAACGCGACAAAATAATGGAAGAGTTAAATAAGCTTGGCAAAATAAGGCCTGAACTAGCAGTGAAGATTGTAGACATACTGCCGCAAGACATTGAAATACTGCGCCTTCTTCCTGACAAAAAAGATGAACTTAAAGATGAAGACCTTGAAGCTGTGCTTCAGATTATAAAAAAATATGGGCCTAAAAAGAAGGAGAGTTGATGGATAGCGAAAATATTTTTATGGAAGAGCACGCTTTAGTGCTTGAATACACAGCAAAAGGCAGAGGTAAAACTGCCGATGCAAATGCTCAAGTATTGGGCACAAAATACTTTACGCTTCTTGAGGTTTTACCTACGCGTGGGCTCAATGTATTTGAGAAAATATATGTTGGCAAAGATAAAAGGGATGCAATTGCCTCAGTGAAAAGGCGAATAAGCTATGATGATTTGAGCGGCAATGCAAAAACAGAGCTTGAAGCAGCTATAGAAAAAATTATTGAAAGTGATATAAAGAGGTTTTTGGATTTCTTTAACAATTCTGCTCCAATTAGTGTTAGAATGCATCAGCTTGAGCTTCTGCCAGGCATTGGCAAAAAGCATCTCAATCAGATCCTTTCTGAAAGGGAAAAAAGGCCTTTTGATTCTTTTGAAGATATAGAGAAAAGGATACCACTTTTGCCAAACCCAAAAAAACTGATCGTTAAGCGCATAATAGCCGAGCTTACATCGCCTGATGAGAAGCATTATATATTTGTGAGACCATATAAGAAAAAGCGGTTTTAAGTTATGGCTCTTTTTGCTGAGCTTAACGACCTTTTTGTAAGGTACAGAATAAGGCCACGCAAAGCATTTGGGCAGCATTTCATGATAAACGAAGAAGTTATAAAAAAAATGGTTGAACTTGCTGATCTTAATCCAAGCGATAAAGTAATAGAAATTGGCGCAGGCACAGGATTTCTTACGAGAGAGTTAGCTTCCAAATGTGAAGTTTTTGCTTACGAGCTCGATTACGATCTTTGTGATTTGCTAAAAGAAGAATTGAAAGGATTGAAGGTTTCAATAATTTGTGGCGATTTTCTTAAAGCAGAATTACCACCTTTTAACAAAGTTGCCTCTATACCACCTTATGGGATAAGCAAGAAAATCATGCTTAAGCTTCTTAGGCATAATTTTGATTCAGCAATTATGATTTTTCAGGAGGAGTTTGTAGAGAAATTGACAGCTTTTCCTGGGTTTCCAAGCTATGCAGCAATAAGTGTTTTTGCTCAATACAAAGCAGATATTGAAGTAGTTGAAAAGGTTAGTGCATCGTCATTTTTTCCAAAGCCAAAATCAGACTCAGCGATAGTTAAAATAATACTTAAGAAAAATAAAGAGAATTTGAAAAACGATTTGCTTTTTTACAGATTTGTGGCAGAACTTTTCAGGTATAGGAAAAAAAACCTTGGCAATGCACTGACTTGTGCAGAAAGTTTTTTGAATTCAAACTTTGGCCTCACTTACGAAGTAGTCTACAAGAGCTTAAAGGATTTCAACTTAGATTTAAAGGTTGAGCTCAATGAAACCGCAGAGTTTTTAAGGCTTTTTGGTACTATTTCTGACTTGGCCAAAAAAAGACAAAAGCAAGCACCATTGCAATAGCAAAAAAAGGCACAATGATTTCATTTTCAGGCGCGATGGATTTTATTGTTCCTAGCACAGCGACATTCCTTGTAACAAAACAAGGATCACATTTTGAAACAGACGGATTTTGCATTTTTACATCTATTCTGTAGACACCAGATTTCCAAGTTTGGAATGGGTTCCAACTTGAGGACGGCCTTATTACTATGGGCGCTGAGTGAAGGGCACTGCACGAATATGCCAGAAATGTCCCACCGCTACTTGGAAAAATTTCCGCACCATCAGGCCCATAAATATGTAGTTCAACATAATTGTTATCAGGTGAATAGCACCTTATATAAATTTCCATGTTCTGGTCGTCGTAAATGTTTTCAACTGAAACACTCTGTATTCCTTGTGCAAGTACAAATTGAAAAAAAACTAAGCAAAAAAACATTGTAAAGAAAAATCTTTTGCTCTGCATGTTAGAACGACCACTTAGCACAAATACTCTTAAGATAACCTTTTATTTAAGCTTTACTCAATCTTTTTTATTATTATTTTTCCAAGTTCTATGCCATTATCTGCACAAGCTTCTTTTACTGCTGCTTTTAACTTGCTTTCGTTTTCAGCGTATATTTGATATAATTTTGTACCTTTTCTGATTCTGGTGCCGGATTCAACGTTCAATAGTACACCTGACTTTTTATTATAAGGTGCACCAGCAACCCTGGCTATATTTGTGAGGCGCCTTATATTTATGTGCGATACTACTCCGTCTTTTTTTGATATAACATCTGCTTTATAATTAGCAAGCTCAATCTCACTCGATTTAAAGATTGTGCCTTTTTGGGCTTTTATTATTTCTTTCATTTTCTTTAGGGCTTTTCCCGATTGCAATATCTTTTTTGCAAGTTCTGTACCTTTGCCTCTTTTTGATCTTCCTGTCAGCTCGAATAATACCCCGGCGAGCTCACAGCTTTTTTGTGCTAAGTTATCGAAGCGTTTTCCTTCAAGTATTTCCATTGCATGCTTAGCTTCCAAGGCTGGGCCAAAAGCAGGCCCACAAGGTTGGTTTCCATCTGTTATAACAACCTCAATATGCATACCAAGTTTTTTTCCAACTTCTATGAATTTTCCAGCCATTATTTCTGCATCGCCCTTGTTCTCTATTTTGAGGCCCTTTCCTATAGGGATGTCAATTACAACATACTGAGAACCAACAGAGGCTTTTTTTGCAAGAACGCTGGCAATTATTTGGCCTTGCGGGTTTAATGAAAGCGGATATTCAATGCTTATTATTTTCTCATCAACTGGCGCTAAATTAAGCGCCCCGCCCCAAGCAATTACGCCACCAATTTTTTTTGTTATTTCTTTTATTTCAACATCAGATAGACAAACATTTGCAAGTACTTCCATTGCATCAGCAGTACCAGCAGCAGAAGTTATTGACCTAGAAGATGTTTTTGGTATATAAATACCGGATGCTGCTACAATGGGCACGATTACCATTGTGGCTCTACCATTTGTTCCACCTATCGAATGCTTATCAACAATTGGGCTAACACCGAAATTTATTGTTTTCCCATTTTCAATTATCGCTTTTGTCATTGCGATTGTTTCTTCCATATTGTATCCATGGATATAAACGGCGCTCAAAAATGCACCCGCTTCTATATCACTTATTCTGTTTTTGTCAATGTCATTTACTATGCTTCTTATTTCTGCCTCTGTCAGGTTTTCACCAAGAATTTTTTTCTTTATGTAGTCAACGCTTTTTGGCCTTTCAATGGCTCTAACTGAAAGTGGCTCATTGTCAATAACTTTGAGATCTTCCCAAAGGTCTTCAAAAAGACCTATTTCTTTATCAGATACAAATGTTTTTGTAACGTCAACAATAGCGACGCAGCGTTTCTTTTCTCTAGGGTTAAATATTTCTATCCTGTCAAGAGGCATTATGCCGAGCTCTCTTGCCTTTTCAGTACCCAAAATAGCAACAGGCTTTCCAGCTCTTATCGGAAGAATTCTAGCGTTTAAGCTAATAGCATAACTCCCCATATAAATCACTCTAAACCAACAATATACTAATTAAAGTAAAATAGTCATTCTTTAAAAATATGTGAGTTTACGCTGAGTTGTTTACTTTTCTCTCTTTTATAAGCAACAATATTAAAAGGCTCAGAAGCAAAAAGAAAAAAGCTATGCCTGCGATGTTCCAATCAAAATATGTTCCAACGCTTCCATGTGCTAATACAAATGGCTCAATTTCAGTCATCACTCCATTTCTATCTTTTACACATCTGACAAGGCCAGCATTCTCAACAAAAATTGCTGGCACTTCAACAGTTATTAAACTATGAATTATGGGTGTGCCAGTATGGCGCCAACTTTGCCCCTTTTCTAGAAATATATTTTCATTTATGACTAGCTTTTCACCCCGGTTTTCAAATGTGTATCCCCTAACATTTAAGACCTCACCTTCGCTTTCTTTTGCTATCTGCCGAAGGCACCCGGCTCCGGCCCACCCCGCCTCATAACTACTAAGATAAATCGCAAAAGCAGCTTGTTTAATCTCTTCTGGCTTAACATCAACACTTTCCACAATACACCCATCTTTATCTAATGCCGCAACGCATGGGAAATCCACAAAGCCAAAGAAAAGCCCACCTAAAAAATACTCATAAACGAAAGTCAAAATGTAGATTAACAAGACAATAACTATGACCATTTTTATTGCCAAGTTAACACGACTGCCTCTTGTCAATACTTCATTTTTAAGTCCCCTTGCATCAACCCCATTTTTTCATTGCCTCAGCAAGCTCCCTATGTCTTTTTGCCGCTTCTTGCAATGGAATGTTGTTAATAACAGCATCTAAGGCCTGCCTGCATGCCTTTGCTCCAGCAACTGTGCCAAGAGGGTGTGCATGTATGCCACCGCCGAATTGCATTATTATATCATTGCCAAATATCTCAACCAGTTGCGGAATCATTAGTGGCTGCAATCCACCAGATGCAACTGGAAACATGGGCTTTATACTTTGCCACTCTTGTTCTAATACGTTTGAGCTATAATCCTCTTTCACATGCTTCAGTACACATTCATCTCTAACACAAAGAACTTCAGGCTTTTCGCCATGCATCTTCCCGACTACTGTGCCAACATGTAATTGATCAAGACCCACAAGCCTTGTGAGCTTTGCCACCATCAGCATGCTTAGGCCATGCTTCTTGTTTCTTGTAAGTGCAGAATGCATACATCTGTGTGCGTGTATTATGAGCTTTAGGTCTTCATTAGCTTCCCTTAAAGTTTGAAGTGCTGTCCAGCCAACAGGTATTATATCAATCATTATATATTCGCTTCCAAGCTTTTTTGCAAGTTTTGCTCTTCTAAGCATCTCATCGCATGTTGGTGCTGTTACATTGCACATATACTCCTTGCGTTCGCCAGTTTCCCTTTCTGCCTTTTCTTTTGCTTTGAGGGTAAGCCTAACTCTTTTTTCATAAGGGTTAAATTTTTGGCTTGTTAAATTTTCATCATCTTTTACTATGTCACAGCCGCCGAGCCAAGCTTCATAAGCAACTTTCGCATGCTGTTCGCTGTTCAGTCCAACCTTTGGCTTTACAATTGTGCCAACAAGTGGCCTTTTTTTAACCTTGAGTGCCTTTCTCACGCCTTGCAACCCAAACTTAGGTCCTCTGAATGGCTTTATCATGCTTTGTGGGATTGTAACATCCTGCAAGCGCAAGTTCTCAAGCAACTTCATGCTGAAAATGTTGCCAGCAATACTGCTCAAAAGCTGTGGAACAGAGCCGTATTCAAAAACTTCTGGGTTATATGCAACTTTTATTGTGTTTCTCTCATTATCTATGAAAAAAACATGTGGCTTAAGCCTTTTAGCAATTGTTGGTGAAAGTGTAAGTATATCTGTCCAAGTATCTATTGAGCTTTCACCTGCAAGATGTGTTGCTGCCTCTTCTAAGCTGAGGCCTTTTGCTGGCTCAAGGTAATACTCGCAAACAAGATCCTTTTTTGTTGGTCTGTAATTCAAATCTATATATTCTTTTATCATATAAAAACCTCCTAAACAAGGTTACAATAATAAAGATTTTTTTCTTTATATAATTATCTTTTTTCAAACACGAGCACTCTAGTTCAACGTACTTTACCAAAACATTTAAATACACCTTTTGTTTTATTGCTATTGCTGAGGATGTATTTATATGGCAGGTATCTCTGATAAGCCACTGCTGGGCTGGTTCTATAAGCAAAATGATTATACAAAGGCCTCGCTTATAATAAGCTCATATTTTATCGCATTTTTAGCGTTGCTAGTGATGTATGTGCTTATTGCCATATCAATCCAATTTTATAACTCTACACTATTGGCTATATTTCTGGCTTTTGCAATGCTCATTGTGTGTTTTGTTTTCTTCAAACTTTTCTATAAAGAACCAAGCAAGTTAGTTAAGAAAACAATATTTGTTCTTGCTTTGATTTCTCTAAGCATTTTGATTTCACTCACAGTGCCATTTTTTATAACTTTGCCATTTTTTATGGCTGTTTTCATCTTAATCAGTTCCCCTTTTTATGGCTTTTACGGCTTGTACCGCGCAGCTAAAGAGGATAAGCCATTGTTAGTACCCGTAATTGTTGCGATTATCAGTTTTTCTTTGGCATTTGTTTTTTTTGCCACTGTATTCATGATTCTTTTCCCTACTCCGCACCGTTTTGTGCGAAGCCCTGTTTATCTCATGGCTAACAAAATCGAGGATGCTAAAAGCAGGCCAACCGTGCCAGTACAAGGCGGTAAGATAAATTTCACAAAGGACAACAGAACTATTACAACTGAAAGCATAGTAAGTGTAAGTGGTGTTGGTCTTGAAAAAGAACAGATATGCTTAAGCCCGGGCCAATTTATGGGTCAAG
>JAOAJX010000004.1 GCA_026413945.1 Candidatus Iainarchaeum sp.
ATGATTTTCAATTACTGAGAATAGATGTGTCGGTTGATGACTTTGAAGTCGGTCATAGTTCTTTCTTCATCAAGAGATGATTTTCAATTTAGTAAGGAGGTGGAAAAATGAACATGAATGAAATTGTCATAGTTCTTTCTTCATCAAGAGATGATTTTCAATAGTATAAAATTATTAGAAAGTATTAATATTTATGCTATTTTGATTTTGGTTGTTTTGGCATAACTAAAAAATGGAATATTTTTGCCTTTTTGTGAGAAAACAAATAAATTATTTTTTAACTTATTCAGCCATTTAAAGAAATTTAAGGTCTTTTTACTTATTTTTGAACTTCGCAAAAAAATTAAAAAAGCTCAAAGGCGCTATCTTCCACTATTTCTGCATTTCCAAGCAGTTTTACCTTTTTATAGCATTTGTTGCAAAGCTCTATGATGTGCATTTTGTCTGTAATTATAAAATCTTTCATAACCCTTTCTATTTCGGCCAATTTTTCACTCGGGATTTCACCATTAAAAACGCTGTATCCTATTCTATATAATCCAAAATTCTTCAGCTGCTCTGTTACTTGATTTCTCGTCTTATCATCAGTAATATCATAAACTATTACAACCTTTTTCACCAATACGTCACCACATAAAAGTAATCGTTTTTTTTCAACAAAAAATCCCTCAAGTTATAGCAAGTATAAAGTATTGCTTTTTCAGTAGCTTGTTTGTTTCCTTTAATCTCGACAATTTTCTCAAAAGAACTAATCGTTCTGGATAGGACTTTTTCTTTGCCGCTTTTTGTTAAAACAAATTCTTGCAAATTAAAATCTGCCGCAACATCAAAAATTTTCTTAGTGAAGAGCGTAATTATTGCGCGATCTATCATAGCCCGGTATGGTTCCATCAAATCATAAACAAGCGAAGACCTGTTTGGTATAGTGGAATGCAAAATACCAACGGTTGGATCAAGCCCTGCTTTTATGCAAGAACTCAGTACTCTCGAAGCTAAAACAGCATATCCATAGTTAAGACACGAATTTAGCGCATCCCTGGCGCCTTTTTTCTCTCTTTTAGTAAAACAATACTCTGGTGGTATAGCCAAGCTAAGAGTAACCCAATAATGTTGGGCAAATTCTGCTTCTAGAGCAAACAAATTATTCCGAATTTCACCAAAGTTTCCAGACATGGTATTTATTTTACCATTAACATCCTCAAATTTGCTCTCAATAGAATCTATGCTATCAATTAAACCTGTCTTCTTAAGCCCACGAAGAAGATGCATTTGCCCAAATATTTTTTTCATGATAATCTCTTTGGATACTTTTGCTTTGTTATCATCTTGCATAAGCAAAAGTTCTTTCGTAAGAAGTGGGTTTCTTTCTAGATAACTTATAAAAGCGATTGGCTTGTCTTTATCGCAAAAAATAATATTGACTTCTTCATCTTTGAGCTCCTTCACCAGGTTTGATGAAATAGAAGTTCCACGACACTCGATTAATACAGAATCAACCTTGTATATGGCAAATTCTTTTTGCAAACCTTTTTGTTTTATAACTAGCCTTTGTCCTTTTTTAGCAAGAAAAGTACCAAAACCATCTACAACGATATTCATGAAAGTGAAAAGTTGTACATTCCATTACCAAATGAAGAAAATTTTCCAATGTGTGAATATTTACCAAAGTCAAGTAGGTAGTAAATAAGCTTTTTGTCGAGTATATCGCTGCAATCAAATCCCAAAAGACCAATAAAACCCAGCATCTTACGGTTTTTGCCTGATTTTGATGAGTAAGTTTCAATTATTTTATGCTCAAGCTTGTCTTCTATTTTAATGGCTTTGTCTGCTTCACAAAACACCTCAGGCCAATTTATCTTCTCAATTTTGTTTTCATGGAAATAAACGATTGCTGAATACTTTCTTGATAGGTTCTTAATGATATGAGAAAAGGAAATATCCGCTTGCACAGAATCTCCAAAAACTAATTGTGTAGGTGTCAAAAACTCAATTTTGATAATTTTGTAGTTAGAATAATCCTTGCCAATTAATATTTTCCTCTGCTCCTTTCCGCTGTAAGATACAGATCCGAAGCCCCTGTTCCTAAAGCGACCTAAAGAAGTTATTTCCTTAATCGCATTTTCAATATCACCAACATATTTCTTGCTTTTACCAAAAAAATTAATCGTGAATTTTATTATGTCTCCCGGCAAATAGAGTGTCTTATCTTCTAAAGGTGGTTCAAAAACTATCGGCTTAGTAACTTGTTTATAAGCAGAGAATTTTTCTGCGCTTATTTTGGGCTGTGTTTCATATAAGTAGCCATAAGGACAAACATCGCCGTTCTTACACTTATAGCAGCTTTTTCTTTCTGGCAATAGACAATAAAGATTTTTTAATGATGCACCGACAGCACCACGCAAAGTAGAGCCTTTCCAAGTTGGCAATAGAACTTTAGACGTGGCACAAAGTCTAAATTCTGCTTGCTCGATTTCCATTAAATCACTTTAAATAAAATTAATAGAGTTTGGAAAAGAAATTTGTTCCTTTATGTCGTTTTCTTCCTTGAATATGCTAAATATCTCACTTTCAACGAACCGTTTAATCTCATTGTATTTGGTTTCATCTATGCTATCAAAGCCATGAGCTAATATTGAATTATTTCTAAGATTTAAAGGACTATCTGATTTACCGCTGAGAGTGCATAATTTATCCCGCAAATGCCCATATTTGTCATCATTTAAAACATTGAGCAACCAGTAGCAATCTTGCAATGCCAACCTTATTTTATTATCATCGCGCTTTTTGCTATTCAAATAAGCCAGGTTTTCCTCACCAATCTTTTTAATATATTCGTTCTCAATGTTGACGTTATTAGCTTTTATCAAATATGTTCTTTCTAGCCTTATCTGAGCTACAGCTTCAGCAAAGCGGTATAATCTAGCGACCGCATCGTCGTATTTTTTATCTCTTTCACGCCTCAAAGCATTATAGTATATATCAAGGGCCAAATAGATGGCCCTATTTATGCCTTCTTTGGAATTAATTTTTTCTAGTATTTTTTCATTTTTTTTAAGCTTTTTGACTGCATCGTGTATTGCACCGTTTTCAGTGTAGCCAATATTCTTTAAAAAGTTTTTTAAATTTCTTAACGCGTTTTTGTGATCAAACAAATCCCAATAGTAGAAGATTTCCACATAACTAGTCAACAAATTTCTTTTTTGCTCTGATAGTTTGGTTTTTTCTATAATTTCCAAGCAAGCTGAATAGTTACCTACTTTAAAAAACTCATCTATCAATTTTATTCTTAATGCTTCAGCTGCCGACATCTCAACTGCATATTCAGTGGTTTTTACTAAGCCATCATGGCCTCTTGGACCGGTTTCATAACAAATAATTGGATTATTGAATTCTATAGCCGCCAAAGAGATGCCTGCAGCCATCGCTTTCGTTCCACCAGTAATATCAAAAATTATTTTTTTGGCTTCTCTTAATCTTTCTAATTTTCGAATTTTTTCATAGATTTTTTTAATATCGTTTACATCAACGACGACAATCTCATGTTGCTTCTCTTGTGGTATCCATTTTTTCTGCAAAGCATTTGCTAGTTCCCGCGAGTCTTTAGTTGCTGCAAGATATACAAAATCCACTTTGTTTAAATAGCGGTCTAAGGTTTGTTTTTCCGGGCCTTTATCTAATCTATCTTCTAAAGCTTTTTTCTTCTGGTCTTCACCAGGCTTACAAAACCTTGTACCAACTGCTGGCAAACCTACCCCCAACACAAGCACATTCATAAAAATCACCCACAAAGGTCTATTTTTATCCACCCAAATGGCAAATATTCTTTTTTGAAGTTAACCAGCAATCTAGATTTAACTTTCATGTCTCTATCTCTATCCCTCTTTATCGGTTTTCGATTCCTAGGTGCTTCTTTGGGAAGTGCGAAATCGATTAGATTTTCTTTTCCATCTATTGCTTTGCAATACAAAGATGAAGTGCTCTTAAAACCTGAGCCGTGGCCAACACGCAAAATTAATTCTTCCTTTTCAAGCAAATCGCGTAGGTTTTCATAAAAATCAATCAATCTGATGATACTGTCTTCGTCTATGCCTGTTGTTTTTTTGATTTTATTAAAGAATTTAAGTTCACTATCAACAACAAAAGAATTCTTACTTATAACAGCTTCCAAAATCTCTTCTTTGAAATTAGTTTTTCTAAATAAAAGTTCTGACTCAAATTTGGTTTGTGGCTTAACGGCTTCGCAGAAGAACGCTGCTGGCTGTTGGCTCTTAAAAACTAATTCGGAAATAGTCTTTACACTACCAAGTTCTTTAGAAAAAACATAGCTCTTTGCTCCACCACCTGTAAGTGTAAAAATCCCAACATTGCTGAAGAACAAGCAATCTTTTGTACTAGATGCACTGTCTCTAAAACCAAAATTGGATCCAAGATCCGGTTTTAACTCATAATCTAAATCCCTTTGTTTTTGAAAACTTTGCCTTAAACCACTTACTTTAGAATAACTTACCAGTGCGGTATTAACTGCACCTTTCAAGCTAGAGCCTGGAATATATGGCTTATCTGAAATCTTTGCAGTTATCAATACATCCGACATTAAGCGAACTTTTTCACTTGAGTGGTTTTCTATAGCATAAGTAACAAACTTCAATATATCTTCCACTTTGCCTGTATTGTGAAGAATTTTTCGTAGATCCCCTTCTGTGTTTTTCTGGGCCTTGCTTGTTGATATAAGCAAATTTTTAACTATTATATCCAAAACATTCTTTTCTTCGGGGTATTTGATGCTTTCAATGAAACCATCAAAATTAATTCTAAAAACTTTATCATTTTGACATACGTAAGAAAAACCCGCTGGTTCACTCTCTTGGCCTATAAGCAACGGAGATAAAGTCTCAACCTTGATTTTTTCTGACTGAAGTAAATTCATGGCAAGTCACCCCCGTTTGAATTTATAAATTGGGGTTATCCCATTCCAATATATTTTGTGTTTGAAATTGCCTTCAAGCTCAGCATAGGGCCCCCTCCTCCCATACGAAGTTTTACCGAGACTTGGAAAAATCGACCCTTCTTTAAAATAGTACTTTGCTGGTTTCTCCATATTGACAGTAAAGTGGCCATCTGAAACTTCAGTCCAGCCAGCATATTGTACAAGCACGTAATTGGGCCCAAAAAACTCATCTTCTTTGCTCTTCTCTAAAAACTGTTTTAATTCATCTTTAGTTGGAGAATATAAAGCTAAGTTAATAAAGAAGTCACCATCATCTTCAATCTCATGAAATTCGAAATCTTCAAATGGTTGAGATGAAGTAGTTTTGTCACGTCCAAAGCCAAAGTATTTCATTTCAAGAAGGGCTTTTTCTATAATGCTTTTGAATTGTGGAGAATAAGAAAACCACAAGCCACTTTTTTTTGTGCTTTTAATTCTATAAGAAAAAAACAATTTTGTCTCCCCAGCCATCTTGGTAGTCCTAGGAACGCTGTTATGGGCATTTTTAATTAGAAATACATCCTCTGGTTTATCATCGAGGTATTTTTCATTAAGGCCCTCTTTGAATGCATCAACTACAAGCAGTTTTTTACTTTTGATTTTCTTATTTAATTCATCGTTTTTATCTTTCATTAAAATTTTTGCATTAACTATTGGCAGATATATTTTATTTCCAGAAAATGGAAACATAGAGCTAACCGCAAATCTATCATCTAATATTAGCTTTTCAGCAAGATTTGGCATTGCGTTTAACAAAGCGGCGAAAATACTTTGCGAACTCACGATTGGGTAGTCTTCGTTTACTCCAATATCTACCTTATAAAGCTTCACTATATGCATAAAATCACTTATTCAAAATCTCTTTCCACCCACTTTGCTCTATTTTTACTTGTCCATATCCTCGCGTACCGCAACCACCCAGATAATCATTTTGAAGTAGTTCTAATGCTTCTGCAACTATTTCTTTATATTTTTCCTCTTTATCAAGTTCATTGTCTAGCACTTTAAGGACGAACTCGCCTTTGAAAACAGTACCTGGTAAAACCCGTTCAACAAAACGAGGATTGGCTGCCTTTCCTGTCCCCCTACTAACAGTGTTCTCTGCTTTCAGCTCCAAAAATTTATCTTCCATATATTCTTCCTCATTCTCTAAGTAAAAGTCCCTAACAATTAAAGCGCCTGTTATCTTAGAACCACCTTTACCACCAGAACATCCAAAAGTTTGGCAAATAAGGCAATCGTCTTTTCCACAATCACAAACCCCTTCTTTGCTTATTCCTTCTTTATTATACTTGGCTTGTTCCAAAAGGGATCTCATCTTGCCTTTTAGGCTAGAGCCCGGAATATATGGGATTTCTACTCTTTGGTTTGGCCCCCTTATTTTAGCAACTGGCAGATCGGTGTTGCCAATTTCAAAATCATCTTTGTTGCCACCTATGTGAAGACCAGTAACAACTTTTATTTTTATTTCATTTCTCAAATATTTCATACAAAATCACCCCTCACCTTTAGGATTGAAATATTTAAAGTAGCATATTATTGCCTCATTAAACTGATCTAAAAATTCTCTCTTCTCTGGATCTTTTACAGCAAGTTCAATCAAATCAAAATAAATTGATAGAAAGTCCTCATTTTGTATAATTCTGTTTTGGTAAGCAATTTTAGGTTTAGCTAGAACAAGACTTTTTTCGTCTTTTGCATTTTTTATGATAGAAAAGATCCTACGAAGTTGATGATATTTTATATTCCTGTTATTGGCGATATTTTTAGCTATCTCTTTAGCAGAATGATCTACAACCTCTGTGCTCAATTCATCATTTTTTATTTTTTTAGAAAATTCAATAAGTTGCTTTGAAAAATCACTTCTTTCTTGTTCTCTCCCACTAAAATAGCTTTTATTCATTCAACCACACTCCTTATAAGTTTTAATTCTTCTTAATAAGAGCGCTAGCTTAAGTGTCAGAAGTGTTTTTTTGGATTGATAATCTTCAAGGTTCTGCATAGAACTTGAAAAGATCTCTTTCTCTAAGCGTTCGATGATCTCTTCGTCTTTATTACTGCTGCTTTCTTTAAGTCTTCCGATCAAGTAGTATAAAATATGAACTTTCTTGCTTCTACTATGTGCACTTTCAAAAAAAGATGTTAATCTGTAAAGCTGTGAAGATGCGATATTAGAGTCGCTTATTTGCTGGCTGAACAGTAAGATTCTAGACCAATCTTCCCAACGTATGCTTTTTCCAAATAAGGAAATAGCATCTTTTTCATATTCTTTGTATTTGAAACTCTTTGCGTTATTACACTCTTCTGCTGCAATGCCCATGGCAACATTCATAGGATAATGATGACCGAACAAAGTAATTCCGCCCGAGATACTCAGCTTTTTGTTGTAAAATTCTTTGAACTGCTCTACAAGTTCCTTTGCATGATAAAAAATCATATCGTAGCGGCCGATTATGTAAAGATCATCACCACCCACGAAAACCGTATAGAACAAATCTTTTTCTTCCTTAAGGTTCCATAACTCAGATACTTTTTTTCCAAAAAACAATAATAGTTGATCTGACATAGTGCTAATTTGTGATAGTGTCTTAGCGCTCTTCACAAACTTTCCTAAGCTATCGACATCAAGTTTTAAATGTGCTATTTTAGCAGTCTGTGCCTTATTCTCTGCTAACTTAGCTATTTTTTCGAGTTCTGGTGTACCACTGCTTGGCTTAAAGCCAAAGTCAAATGAAATATCTTTGTTGGAAATAAGTTTTAGAACTTCAGCAACAAACAATTTTTGTCTTTGCTCAAATTTTTCAGTAATGTAAGAGTAATCCAAAAAGCAGTAGAAAAACCCTGTTTCAAGTTTTCTTGGAAGAACAATATCGTCTTCTTCAGCACAAATTGCTAAATGTCCAAGCTCATTGAAAGGAGGTTCTAAAAAAATAGCAGATTCTATTAATCCTCCTTTTGGCAAAGCCACAATATTGTTGGAGGATATAAGGTAGATTTTGCTGTAGCTATATTTTTCACCAATTTTTTCGGCTAATTGACACATCTCGCATAACTGTTTTTCATTTTGTTCTTTGTATTTACCAATTTCCTTAAATCCACAGCTACCACAAGATTTTCTGCCAAATTCTGTATCAAACAATATTTCAAACATATCTTCATTGAAAAGCCTTTGCATCTTACACTTAAAGCCTTTATCTTCGTTTAAATTCCCAATCAGTTTGCTGAGCTTCTTTGGTTTGAAATCCTCCTTTTTTGCTTCAATCCAAGCTATGTTTAAAAAAAGAGTATCTGTATATTTGATAAAGAACTTGTTTATATCCGTCAAAGTCCTTTGTAATATTTCTTTGTTTTCTTTTGAATTTGGTGCTAGAATGTAAAATCTACCCCCCGCAGCTAAAACAAGACAACTACGATCAAGATTAAGTCTTTTCAAAATTAGCTGAAGGGTTAATTCTGTAAATATCTGAACTAAAAACGAACGCCCTCTACTTCTTTTAGTAAAGCCTTTTTGATCTTCGCTTTTGAAAGTTTGAGTTTTTATAAAATTCTGTATTCCTGAGAAGTCACCTAAAATTAACAGAACTGGCTTTTTGCGATCGCCATCAAGCAAAGCTCTTGTGATAGCAGCCACATTTTTAGAATGTTCAAACAATGAAGTTTTATTTTCACCACTGTGGGTCGAAGCAGGCATAAACCATGTAAACTCTCTAAGCCAGACCAAAGAATTATTTATTGAGTTATGAAATGACTTATTGCTAACAGCATAACTTAGAGCTAAATTAAAATCACAGTTTTTCAAAATTTTACTAATATAACTGTAACTGTAACCGCCTTCATTTACACCGAATGATCTTCCTGAAAATAATTGAAGTGGAAAAAAATCGAATCCATCTTCAGTTTTCTCATCTTTGGCGTAAGAAAAAAATGATAGAACTCTTGTTTTTTGTAGCTTTTCCTGAAGTGCCATTTTATTATCTGGATCAAAATCATCTATGCCTTCTTGTCTTCCTTCTCTTTGGCCGGCATCAAATCTGTCGGCTTCTATTAAAATCTTTTTATATTCCTTTACCTCACTTTCTTTCAGAAGCTGCTCTGCAAACTTCAGCTCCTTATCACTTAATTTTCTGTGGTAATGATGGTCATAAATAAATGTTTGCACGGCTTTAGAGAAAAAAGGTATTTTTAAGTCATTTAAGTAGGAGGCGCCAACAAATGTATGTGGTTCTGCCATATTTTCCATACGCATTATTGCTTTACCAATATCATGGAAAAGAGCTGCAACAATCAAATCTTGCTTTGTTTCAGAATCCATTATAAAAAACTCCCTACAAAAAAGATTTAAACATAACTGAAAACATCTTTTAGTTTATCAAAGCTACTTTATAATTAATTTTATATTTTTATAACAAAAGTTTTAAAATTATTATAGTCCTAATAACAGTAAAATATATCTTTTACTAATAAAATATAAAAAAAGAGATGGCTGATACCTTTTTAAATTTTAAACACTTTTTTTATTAAATGGCTAATGTTCTAATATCAACAATATACTCTGTTGAATCTATAGTTCTAGCGATAACTCGCTTTTCTATAGATCGTGTTTTCCTTTTGATAAGTGACGAGTATGACGAGACACAGCAGAAGGCACTAAAACAAATAGAAGATAATTATGCCAAAGTAATCGAAGTTAAAGAAAAAAAGATACCTTTGTATGACATTGTAAGCATAACTGAGAAATGTGTAGAGCTAATAGATGCAATTTCGAGCACAGATAGAATTATAATAAATATCACTCCGGCTAGAAAAACACAATCAATAGGTTTGCTTTACGCTGCTTATAAAAGAGCTAAGCTAGTAGACAAGATAATTTACATATGTGAAGATAGGAAAGAGGTAATAGTGTTGCCGATACTTGAATTCTCAATAACTGAGACACAACAACAAATTCTGGAAAACATAAGGCCTGATATGACATTAAATGAGCTATCAAGTAAGCTAAAAAACAAGCAATCAAAGGCGATGCTTTACAAAAATATAAAAGAATTAAAAGAAAAGGGGTACATAGATTACGGGAAAGGCTTAACCCTCACAGATGCTGGTAAGATTGCAAGACTTTAGTTTTCAAAACGATAAAATCTTTACATCTCTTGCATCCTTTATCTCTTTATTCAGGTCTACAACAGCAACTCTTCTTGGCAGTGGATAGTATTTAGAAGTGAACAGTGTTATGCATCTCATATTATAGCCAAACAGTGGTGCATTGGGCTGATGTGCCCTTATCAGCAGATTCATCTTACATGAAAGCATAACCTTATCAAAATGTTCTTTGCTGTATTTAGGCCTCCCAGAGCAAAGGTGAATTCCCTTTAACTCTTCATCAAACTCGAAATCACCCCATGTAATTGCTTTCCAATCATCACTGCCTAAAGCAATTCTTTCAATTTCTCTAACACTCTTTATATTTGGCAAAGATCCGTGCAAAGCGATTATGCAATTTTTCGCTACAGCAACTAGAGGAAGACTCAAAAGCAAAGATGAATAATACTTGTACTCTTCTTTACTCAAAGATGCCCAAAACTCGTCAGGTGAAAATGGTTTAATGCTATGTGCCTCATGGTTCCCCATCAAAAGAAAAACATTGTCTGGATGCTTTTCTTTCATCTCTAAAAGATAATCTAAATTTTCCCTTGAAAATTCGCCTCTGTCAACATAGTCGCCGAGGAGTATTATATTGGTATCTTTATCAAGAAATCTGGAAAAAACTTCTTTTGATGCCTCGACATCACCATGAGTGTCACCTACAAAAACAGCGCGTTTTCCGGCATTTATTTCTACTAGTCTGCTTTTCAGCATAAAAATCTATAGTTAGAAAATAAAAAAGTAAAAAAATGGTAATAAAAAGTATTAGCCATATGTCGGTGGGCTTTCTATCCCAACCTTAGAGCTCACAAAATCTGACGGCAATGGCTTTCCATCTCTATCTGTACCGCCGCCAATAGCAGTGAAGGTATATTCGCCACGCTCTCCAATATTTATGGGGATTACAACATTGCCAGTTGCGGTACATGTCTCTGATCTTCCTGACAACGTATTTCTACAAACCTTTTCAATATTTGTACCCCACGGACCACTAATCTTAATATGAGTTTGCGAAGTTCTGACTTGACAATTGATAGTGGCAGTTAAAGTTATGGTGCTACCAGGATATGCAACACGTGGAGAGATTGTGAAACTTGAAATTGAACAAGGTATTTCAGATGAAACAAAGTATGAAGTGTTTGCATTTATTGATAAACTCTTATCTGATGCATCTGTTATCGTCGCTTCTGCTAAAGCTGCTTTTGAGGTGTTTGGTTCTGTACTGGCAGGTATAAATACATTCATGCTATGAGAACACCCAGATACAGTACCAATACATATCGTCGTCCAAGGGAAACATACTCCAAATCCACAAGATCTACTAGAACTCTTGCCATCAGATGATATTTTTATTTCAATTTTTGGATAGTTAGTTGGGCAGCTAACATTAGCTGTTAAAGTTGTATCACCACCTCTAAGAACATAAGTAGGTGAAGCTAAAAGGCTCATGTAGCAAGCTTGTGGAGACGTAACTACCTGTGTTGTATAAGAGCTGGCGTAATTTGAAACATCGCCATCATTTTCTGTAACTGAGGCTTCTGCTGTTAATATATATAGTACACCATCTTCTTCGTTTATGGGTATGACTGCACTAACATCAGCAGTATTGCTAACAGCTGGAGACCCAGTAGTTACACTCCTAAGTACATATGGATTGCTGTTAACACATTTAGTTGGTTCTAGAGCTGTGGCTTTGCTTAAACACAAATTTATACTTAGCGAACGGATGTTTTCCCCGTATTCACATTCAATTTTAGCTGTTGCTTTGATTTCAGAGCCTGGGATAAATTTTTCTTTAGGCACTTCTAACCATGATATGCTGCAACTATTTGAAGATAGAATCTCGAAACTAGCTTTAGCTGGGCCTATTTTAATGGAAGCACCAGTGGTATCAACAACAGTTGCTTCTGCTTCAAAATATTTGAGCCCGGGTGGTTCTTTAAGTTTTACATAATAGGGCATTGATAACGAACCTGAGTTCGAAGAGAAAGATGATATTTTGTCTTTCTTCCCATCTGGTGCGGACATATCTATGGTAATTTTATTAACCTTTACACCACTAGCACAAGAAACTTCGGCATTTGCTGTTACTTTCTGGCCGCGTTTAACTTGTGCTGGTTCTACAACTATATTTAGACCACAAGGAGCTGAATAAACCACAACACTAGCAGAAGCCTTGAGGTTTAACGGTATAGTGCTGCTTGTACTATAAACAGTTGTACTAACATTTACAATATATGCGCCGGGTTTTGCAGAAAGCGGAACATTAATAGAATAGGTTTCACTGTAACTGGCTGTTCCGCCAGTTCCGCCAATTGCTGACGCCAAACTGGTAGAAAAAGCATATTGCTTTCCAGAAAATGGATCATCAATTTGACCAGAAAATGTAATTTTTTGGTTACAACTTATCTCAACGGATGCATTAACTTTGCCACCAGAAGCAACAACTTTAGGATCAGCGCTAACTGACAAATTGCATTTGAGCTCATTAGTGTCTGTAGGCACATTTTTATCACATTTCAGGAAAGTATAGCAGCTTCTAGAACTATCCCATCCACAAACTACGCTGTCATAGGGACAATTGGGGGCAGCATTACCTTTTTTGCAAGTTGCATAGTCGTAATAGCATGCTGGCGTTGGAGTTGGTGTTTTTGTTGGGGTTGGTTTGACGCACAAAGAATTGTCACATTTTGCAAATGCGTAACAATAATGATTTGGATGATAATCGCAAACTACAGCATCTTCACAATTGCACTTGCTTGAATTGTTTACCATACATTGTGTTGGTGTGGCAACGCAACCTTCTGGTGGGCACAAATTGTTATCACAACTGTCAAAAGTGTAACATTTATGGGTGCTATTGTATTTACATTTTACTGCTTGCTGACATGAACATTTTGATGCGTTTTGAGTATAACAGCTTCCGTAATAATCATAACAATCAGATGGCTTAGAACATTTTGAGTTATTGCATGAAGAAAACATGTAGCAATCGTAATTCCAATTGTAAGTGCAATTTACTGCATCATAACAAGCACACTTGTTTGCATTGGCTGATGCGCACTCATAGCTCCAGTTGTAGCAATTAGTTGGCTTCGGAGTTGGTGTAGAGCCAATCCAGCTGCAACCTGCAACTTTGCAAGTAAATTCATTTCCATAGTTATAACATGCGTTAGGAGTTCCTGTACAATAATCGAAATCCCATATGCAACCAGCCCCAGTGCATCCAGAGCGCTCAATCCAATAGCTGCACGGATGTGGAGTGCCGACGCAAGAATTAGAAGATAGGGAGGCGATTACAAATCCTGTTTGATCCTTTTCTTTTGATAAGTTATAGCCAACATAAAAATACAAAAATAAAAATGTTAAAAAAATGGCAATTACCACAAAAGCTTTAGTGTATTTCATAAAGACACCACATTAATATGGATGAATAATATGTAAAGTAGTATTTAAATTTTTCCTCAAGAAGTTAAAATAGATTATGATTCTCAGTGCAATTTATTTATATTGGCTAAAAAGCAAAACCCATTATGCTTTATCCTAAAAAAAGCCCGAGGCGGGATTTGAACCCGCGGCCCCCGACTTACGAGGTCGGTGCTCTCGCCAGCTGAGCTACTCGGGCATAGCAAAAATTACTCATTTGATATCTTCAAATCTTATCTTGCTTATTGAAAGCTTCCAGAGAAGCTCCGGCAGGGCATATATTTTAATGCGCTTCTGTGCCATTGTGTTGCGCTCTCTTAGTGTAATGGTGTCATCATTTAGCGTATCATAATCTATTGTTATAGCGTAAGGCACGCCAATCTCATCAACTCTTGCATAGCGCCTTCCTATAGAGCCTTTTTCATCGTAGACACAAAAAAAGCCATGGCTTTCAAGATATTGGAAAACCTCTTCTGCTTTTGTGTCAATGTTATCCTTATTAACAAGCGGGAAAACTGCAACAAAGTATGGTGCTAACTGAGGCCTTAGATCAAGGTAAAGGCGCTCTTCTTTTCCACGGGTTTCCTTTCTTATTGCCTGATCCAAAACCGCATAAAAAGTCCTATCTATGCCTGCTGAAAGCTCGAATACGTGAGGAATAAACTCTTTGCTGTCTTCTTTGACGCTAAGGTCTTTCTTACTTCCTTGCGCATGGCCTTTTAAGTCATAATCAGTGCGATAATTGCAAGCCACTAGCTCAGTCCATCCAACATCAAGCAACACTTCAAAATCCCAGCTTTCCTTTGAGTAAAATGCCTTCTCATCATCGGTGAGTTGCCTGAAGCGCATCTTTTCTTTTGCAATACCGCATTTCTCATAAAACTGCTGCAACCTTGCAAGCCAGTAGGCAATTAGTTTCCCTGAAACAATCTTTTTTGAAACTGCTTCTTTGCAGGAAACATCATCAACCTTATTAGAGCTAAGCGACTGTAACCTAAGCTTGTAACCTGCAACTTCCTCGAACTTTTCAAATTCATTGATCCTCTCAGGATTAAAAAAGATTTCAATCTCCATCTGCCCAAGTTCGCGTTCTCTAAGCAAAGTTTGCTTTGGTGCAATCTCATTCCTGAAAGATGAGCCTGCCTGTGCAATTCCTATCGGCAGGTTTTCCCTACCAGACCTATAAATTCTCTGGAAATCAAGGAAGATGTTTTGACATGTTTCTGGTCGCAGAAAACATTCCTGGCTTTGAGTTGCACCTATGCGCAATGACATCATCATGTTAAAAAGCTTTACATTACCCAAAGCACCTTTGCATTTTGGGCAAAAAATCTTTTCTTGTGAAATAAGCAAATCCATTTCTTTTGGAGACATTGCTTCAGCTACTGGTTTTCCTATTTTTTCCTCAATAAGTGAGTTTGCTTTGTGAAAGGAGTGACATTTTGTGCATTGTACAATTGGGTCATTAAAAGATTTTAGATGCCCAGAAGCTTCAAAAACTTCTCGCGGCAAAACTACAGAACCATGTATTTCAAAAAGACGCTCTTTCTCAAGAAGCTCACGGCGCCAAAAAGCAACTATGTTGTTCCTTATCCGCACCCCTACTGGGCCAAACTCCCAAAAGCCCGCTGGTGCACCCGCGTATATCTCAGCAGCGGGATAAAAAAGCATTCGCCTAAAAGCAAGGTTTTGAAGCTCTTCTTTCGGCATAAAAATACCCAGTGTGTAAAAAAAGGTTACCGCAAAGTGTTTTAAATGGTTTCTTGCTTATTTTTTGGTTAGGCCTATGAACGCAGAGCAGCTGAGAAAAAAAATATTGGAAAAAACAAAAAAGCAAGTTAGAGAGAAGCTAAGCGGCAAAGAAACGCACATAACAAAAGCTATGAATGCGTTAGAAGACCTTGAGCTCATGTTCAACATGCTATTTGAAGACGTGCGCGAGTGGTATTCATTGCATTTTCCGGAGCTCTTTTCGGTAGTCAAAGACCCTGATAAGTGCCTTTTGCTAATATCAGAGCTCGGCCAGAGAGAAAATTTCAAAAAAAATGAAATCGAAAAGCTCTATAGCAACCCTGAAGCCGTTGCCTTACTCGAAGAAAAAGCAAAAAACAGCATTGGCGGAAAAGCAAGCAAAGAAAATATTGCGCAAATTTCATCTGTAGCAAAAAAAGCGCTTGAGTTAAGGAAACAAAAGGATGAGCTTGCTTCACATATTGAGAGAGAGATGCTTGAGCAGACACCGAACCTTGCAAAGGTTGCTGGGCCTATGCTTGGCGCAAAGCTCTTGTGCCATGCCAAGTCACTTAAGAAACTTGCTTTTGTGCCATCGTCAACAATACAGCTTATGGGTGCCGAAAAGGCATTGTTCAAGCACCTAAGGAAAGGTACAAAGCCTCCGAAGCATGGCATCATATTCCAGCATCCGCTTATGAGGCGCGTAAGGAAAGAAAACCGAGGAAAGATGGCAAGAGCTCTTGCAAATAAGATAAGCATTGCGGCAAAAGAGGATTACTTTGGAAAAAATGACATAAGTCAAGAGCTTATAAAAGAGCTGGAAGAAAAGGCAAAGATGCTAACATAATTGGCATTCTTTCAGCGGAAAAATACACGAAAATAATAAATAGATCAAGTGCGATATTATTAGTGGTGATGCAATGAGATATGAAAAATTCTTTATTATTTGTATACTTTTTGTTGTATTTTTATCTGTTTCCGTTTTTGCCTTAGCTGGAAAAAATGCTGCGAATGAAAGAGAAAATCCATTTTTGCAAATCAAAGAAAAAGACGAAGAGCCAATGTCTATGGCTCTTGAGAAGATTATAATCCTGCACTATGCAAATGGAAAGTTTAAGGTAGAGTCAGGAAGAACAAGAGAAACAACATGCTATGGATTTCTGGGAAAAGATTTGAGATGGAAAACAACGATTAATTACTACATAAACCCTGCAAACAATCAAGGATTAAGCCAAGACTTTATTACTACTGCAATTGATATTGCTGCAGATGAATGGGACAAATACACTTCTACAGCTCTTTTTGGGAATTACCAAATTGATGAAACTGCAAACTGGGATGATGCAAAACCCGATGGCAGAACAGAGATGTCATTTGGCAATTACAAACAAAACGGGGTTATTGCAGTAACGGTTATTTGGGGAGTTTTTAGTGGCAGAAACAAACAGATAACTGAATTTGATATACTATTTGACACTGATTTCAGGTGGGGAGACGCAACTGCAGACCCAACAAAAATGGACTTGCAAAATATTGCAACACACGAGATAGGTCATGGTTTGGGACTGAAGGATCTGTATAACACAGCATGCGCAGAAGAGACGATGTACGGTTATTCCAGTGAGGGTGAAACAAAGAAAAGAGATTTAGGCAATGGAGATATAATAGGGCTGAGGACACTTTACGGAAGCTAAGGTCAATAGGATTTAGCAGGAATTGATGAGGAAACTTTTCTCATACATAATTTCTTTTTTTATTTGTTTTTATTCTTTTTTTAAATTATGCGTGAGATTTTCCACGGTGTTTACAAATGGCAGGAAAAGCTCTGGACAAAAAATCTTGTGCCTGGGCAAAGAGTTTATGGCGAAAAGCTTGCTGTTTATAATGGGGTTGAGTACCGCGAATGGAATCCTTTCAGGTCAAAACTCGCTGCAGCCATAAAGAAGAAGCTTAAGAGTTTACCATTATATGATGGCTCGAAGGTGCTTTACTTGGGCGTAGCAGAAGGCACCACTGCTTCACATATTAGCGATATAATCGGCAGCCGTGGAGTAATTTTGGGAATAGATATAAGTGAGAAATGTATCGCAAAGCTTGTGCAAGTTTCGGAGGAAAGAAAAAACATATTGCCGTTGGCTGCAGATGCTAACAGGCCTGAAACCTATGCTGAATATGCTAAGGAAATAATGCCAGATATTATTTATCAGGATATTGCTCAAAAAAACCAAGTCGAGATACTTGAAAAAAACGCAAGGTTTTTCCTGGGAAAGGGTAATTTTGCGATGCTTGCACTTAAGGCACCAAGCATTGATTCAACATCTAATGCAAAAAGGGTTTTTAGTGAGCAGGAGAGCATGCTTGAAAGAAGTTTTGAGATAAGTGAAAAAATACCACTTGAACCTTTTGAAAAAAAGCATAGGTTTTACTTGTTGGTGAGAAAATAATTTAAATAGCATATACATAATAAGAGCATTGATATTGTTTTTATGCAAAAAAATCTAAAAAATCCTGCAAAGTTATGTTGAGTTTATGTAATGTTTATAAAGATGCACACACTTAATCATTATCGCTTGGCTTTTTTGGTTGGGTGGTAACATGGAAAAATTCCTGTCCAAAGTAAAGAAGCGCGACGGCCGAATTGTTCCATTTCAAAAGGAGAAAATAGAAGAAGCAATATGGAAAGCCGCAAAAGCTGTTGGCGGTGAGGACAGGAAGCTTGCCTCGAAACTTGCTGACAAAGTTGTGCATGAGCTTAAGAAAAAGTTTGGCACAAAAATTCCAACTGTAGAAGAAATACAAGACATGGTTGAAAAGGTGCTCATTGAAGAGGGCCATGCTAAAACGGCAAAAGCATATATTCTTTATAGGGCAAAAAGATCAGCTATAAGAGATACAAAAGCATTTCTTGCAAAGACCGCTAACATAATAGAAGAATATATGAACCAAAAGGATTGGCGTGTAAGGGAAAATAGTAATGCGGGTTATTCATTAAGTGGCATGCAAGCAAGAATCTCTGAGGCAATTATTTCCGAATATACGCTAAAGCACATATACCCAGCAGAGATTTCAAAGGCACATAAACATGCAAGTTTCCACATACACGATCTTGGCGTGGGAACTTTTGCAGCTTACTGTGCGGGTTGGTCTTTAAAGCAATTGCTACAAGAGGGTTTTAATGGTGTGGAAGGCAAAGTAGCAGCTAGGCCGGCAAAGCATTTCACTGCTGCTGTTGGACAGCTTGTAAACTTCATGGGAACTCTGCAAAACGAATGGGCTGGGGCCCAAGCTTTGAGTTCTTTTGATACATACCTGGCGCCTTTTGTGGCCAAAGATAAGCTTGATTATAAAAGGGTAAAGCAAGGCATGCAGGAATTTGTGTATTCTCTTAATGCAACATCTCGTTGGGGTAACCAGGTGCCATTTACAAACATTACACTTGACTGGAGCGTACCCAAGGATTTAAAGGATGTGCCGGCTGTATTTGGCGGAAAAGAAATAAGCGAAACATATGGAGAATTCCAACAAGAAATGGACTTAATAAATAGGGCTTTCATAGAAGTAATGATTGAAGGCGATATGAACGGGCGAATATTTACTTTTCCTATACCAACATATAATATAACTAAGGACTTTGATTGGAACAGTGAAAATGCAGATTTGCTCTTTAAGATGACCTCTAGGTATGGTATACCTTATTTCCAAAACTTTGTGAATTCTTCTCTTAAGCCAAGCGATGTAAGAAGCATGTGCTGCAGGCTTCAGCTCGATGTCAGAGAACTTCGCAATAAAACAGGCGGTCTTTTTGGGTCAGGAGAAAAAACCGGGTCAATAGGAGTTGTGACAATAAACATGCCACAAATAGCGCATTTAACAAAAGACGAGGATAAGTTTATTGAGAGACTTGATTATTTGATGTATCTTGCAAAGGAATCTCTCGAGATAAAAAGGAAAGAAGTCGAAAAAAATATGAAAAACGGCTTATTGCCATGGACTAAAAGATATCTCGGCACTCTTGAATTTCATTTCTCAACAATTGGGCTTATAGGTATGAATGAGGCTTGCCTAAATCTTTTCGGCAAAAGCATCGCTAACAAGGATAGCAAAAAATTTGCTCTAAAAGTGCTTGATTTCATGCGCTCAAGGCTACAAGACTTCCAAGAGGAGACAGGAAACATATACAATTTAGAAGCCACACCGGGTGAAGGCGCATCGTATCGTTTGGCGAGAATAGATGTTAAGAATTATCCTGATATTATAACAGCCGGTACAAAAGAAGCCCCATATTATACGAATTCAACACATCTGCCAGTTGGATATACTGATGACATATTTGAAGCTTTAGATCACCAAGATGAGTTGCAATGTAAATACACTGGTGGAACAGTATTGCATGGTTTTATAGGCGAAGAGATGCCTGATTCAGAAGCATGCAAAAAGCTTGTTAGGGCTATCGCACATAATTATAAACTCCCATATTTTACGATAACACCAACTTTCAGTGTATGCCCAGTGCATGGCTATATAGCCGGAAAGCATTACACATGCCCTGCGGATATTGACGGTGGCCAACCAACGAAATGTGGGAAAAGAGCTGAGGTTTATAGCAGAGTTGTAGGCTATTACAGACCTGTGCAAAACTGGAACACTGGAAAACAACGTGAGTTCGAGGAAAGAAAGCCGTATGATGTAATAAAAGCACTTGAGAAGACAAAGTAAAGCAGAAAATGAAGGCGCAGATGCAGAGAAACTCATTTTAGGTTTAAGGCTTTGGCCGAAGCCACGATGAAGCATTAAAACCTTTTGTAAATGAATAGTTATTGCTAAAGGTGGTTTTTTGCGCACTCATACATGCGGTGAGCTTAATGAGAAATTTGCTGGCAAAGAAGTAGTGCTTTGCGGCTGGGTGCATACAAAAAGAAGCCATGGGGGGCTAATTTTTATAGATCTCAGGGATAGGTACGGAATAACTCAGCTTATAGTCAATTCAAAAGACAGCCCAAGTGCATACGATCAGGCACATAGAGTCGAAAAGGAGTTTGTGATCAGAGTAAAAGGAATCGTTAAAAAGCGCATGCAACCAAACCCAAAGCTAAAAACAGGCAACATCGAGATTAATTGCAATGAAATTGAAATACTTAGTGAAGCGAAACAACCGCTTCCAATCGAGATAGCTTCAGAGCTACTTGCAAGTGAAGACACTAGGTTAAAGTATCGCTACCTAGACCTGCGTAGGCCTGAAATGCAGCAAAACATCATATTGAGGCACAAGCTTGTTAAGGCCATAAGGGATTATCTTGACAGCGATGGCTTTATAGAAATTGAAACACCAATATTGGCAAAATCAACACCAGAGGGCGCCCGTGACTATCTTGTTCCAAGCAGAGTACATAAAGGAAAGTTCTTTGCGCTGCCTCAAAGCCCGCAAATATTCAAGCAGCTTTTAATGGTTTCTGGTTTCGATAAGTATTTTCAAATTGCACGGTGTTTCAGGGATGAAGACTTAAGGGCTGACAGGCAGCCAGAATTTACGCAGCTTGACCTCGAAATTTCATTTGCAGATGAAGAAAAAGTTTTTGAGGTTATTGAGGGTTGCATAGCACATGTGATGAGAGAAGTAAAAAAAATTGACATTAAGAGACCTTTCCCAAGAATTTCATATGAAGATGCAATGAACAGATTTGGTTCGGACAAACCTGATGTAAGGTTTGATATGGAGCTTATTGATGTAACAAAATGCTTTGAAAAAACAGGGTTTGAAATATTTAAAGAGATCATAAGAAAAGGCGGGTGCATAAAAGCGCTTGTGGTTGACGATAAATACAAAATAACAAAAGATCAACTTAAAGAAATTACTGAAATTGCAAAAACATTTGGTGCAAAAGGACTTATAATAGCGAGAGTGGAGGGAAAAGAGATTGACTCCTCTATTGCAAAACATTTAAGTGCATCTGAAAGTAGCAAATTGCTAAAGGAAACAAAGGCAAAGGAAGGCATGCTTCTACTCATTGTAGCTGCCGACTGGAGAACTGCTTGCATTTCTTTGGGAGAGATAAGGCTAAAGATAGCTGAGTTGCTCTCACTAGTCAAAAAAGAATCTTACTGCTTCTTATGGGTAACTGACTTCCCACTTTTTGAGTACAATATCGAAGAGAAGAAAATAAATTCAGTGCATCATCCTTTCACTGCCCCAAAAGATGAAGATATAGCAAAAATGGATAAGGAACCTCTAAAAGTAAGAAGTAGGGCTTATGATATAGTGCTTAATGGCATAGAGCTTGGTGGTGGTAGCATAAGGATACATAATAAAGAGCTACAAAAAAAAGTTTTCAAGATACTTGGCCTCTCAGAAGAACAGGCCAAAGAAAAATTTGGCTTTCTGCTTGAGGCATTCGAATACGGAGCACCGCCGCATGGTGGCATAGCAATAGGCATAGATAGATTTGCAATGCTGCTCGCAGACCAAAAATCAATAAGGCAGGTAATTGCGTTTCCAAAAAATAAAGCATGTCAATCATTAATGGACGATGCGCCAAGTGATGTTTCTGAAGAGCAGTTGAAAGAGTTGGGCCTTAAAATAGAAAAGAGTTAGTGGTTTTTTTGAAATCAAAAAACATATGTTTTGGTGGTATTCAAAAGACAACGCTTATAGATTTTCCTGGCATGGTTGCATGCACGCTCTTTGTAAATAATTGCAATTTCAGGTGCCCTTTTTGCCAGAATCCGGATCTGGCAATAGGAAAAGCAAAATGCATAAGCAACGAAGAGATCATGAATTTTCTTGATAAGAGAAAAGGATTGATTGAAGGCGTATGCATAAGTGGCGGCGAGCCAACAATTTATGATAATCTTGTTGATTTCACTAAAAAGATTAAAGAAATTGGCTATATGGTGAAAATTGACACCAACGGCTCAAGACCAGAGATTATTGAAAAATTTATAAGAAAAAAAACTGTTGACTACATTGCAATGGACTTAAAAGCGCCATTGGAAAAATATTCTATTGCTGCTGGGGTCAAGGTAGATACAAATGCATTGAGAAAAAGCATTTCTTTAATTCTTGAGGGAAAAATAGATTACGAGTTTCGCACAACCGTGGTGCCAAAAATAATTCTCAGAGAAGATATTGAAAAAATATGCTTTGAGATTAGGGGTGCCAAAAAATATTTTTTGCAGCAGTTTGTCAACAGCACAGCTCTCCTGGATAAAAGTTTCAGTGAGATTATACCTTATCCAAAGAGTGTGCTTGAAGAGATGGCCAAAGTTGCCTCAAAGTATGTAAAAAATGTTGAAGTCAGGGCTAATTAAATAGATAATTAATGGCGTTTTTTATATTTTACTATAGTGATTTATATTAGATTTCTGAGGGCCTGTAGCTCAGTTGGATAGAGCACCGACCTCCTAATTTCAAAGGAGTTAGTCGGGTGTCGGGGGTTCAAGTCCCTCCGGGCCCGTTATTTAGTTTTGGTTATTTCAAACCTGAACTCTCTCTGAATTATCTTTTCAAATTCTTTTTTAATGACCCCACTTTTATTTATTTTTGTGTTTGTTTCTTTCTCTATCCTTTTAACAAATTTTTCCAGAAAAACAACATCGTTACATTCGAGAATAAGACTTGCCTTTTGCTTTGGCATAAGGCCTTTTACTTTTCTCTCTGCCTGAATCCTTCTCACAAGCTCTCTAAACTCCCATTCATCTTTAAGCCACTGCTCAGCAAAGGTATCAATACAAACTTTGAAATTTTCAGTTTCAGTGCAAACTAAAGAGCTGTCTTTTGGGAAATTTTCAAGAACTTCAAGAACATTGCAACCAATTTTTAGTATTTGGGCAACTTTGCTAACCTTAAATTTTGCTTTTGGCTGAACAACAATGCTTCTTAGTGTCCAGCGCCTCCTAAGGTGGTTTTTTTCGCGAAGCAACAGCACGGCTTGAATTATTTCTAATGCCGATGCAAAGTCCTTTTCCAATTTCTTGTTTATTTTTGCCTTTTTTGACATAGGCATTGAACAAAAGTGTATGCTTTCAGGCATATTCTTTGCTCTTAATTCCCTGTAGATATATTCTGAAAAGTGTGGCACTATTGGTGCTAAAAGTTTTGCGATTCCTAAAAGGATCTCTGAAAAAATTTTGCACAATATTGCCTTATCCTCATCTACGCGATCCCTTATGAGCTTTATATAGTTTCTGCTGAAATCTTCAATCACGAAGTATTCAACTAGCATCAGAACTCTCCAAAATTCGTAATTCGCATATGCTTGAGTTGCCTCTGAAATTATAGAGTTGTATCTACTCAAAATCCACAAGTCCTCTGTTCTTAGATCTTTGCCATTTTTCTTTGTTGCTGTTGCATCTTTAAGGTACATTAGGTAATAGTTTGTGGAATTCGTAAAGGTATTGAAAAATCTTCTTATGTCTTTAAACTCATCCCAGCTAAAAAGCATGTCTGTTCCACGGGAATTTTTGACTAAATAATACCTTAAGTAGTCTCTTGAGTATTCTTTTATAACATCGCTGGGCATAACAACATTACCAATGCTTTTGCTCATTTTTCTTTTGTCAATGTCAAGGACCATGCCATGTACTGACACAGCCTTATATGGTGATTTTCCAAAGCATATGAGCCCTGCAATTAGCTGAGAATTCCACCAGCCACGAATTTGGTCTGTGCCTTCAAGATTCAAATCAGCTGGCCAGAAGCTCTTGAAAAGCTTTTTTTCTTTTGGAAAGCCTAACGCAGCCCAGCTCGAAACGCCGGAATCGAACCACACATCAAGCACTTCTGGAATTCTAACCATTTCTCCGCCACACTTGCATTTTAGCCTAATCTCGTCTATATAAGGCCTGTGAGGCTCTGGCAGTTTTTTAACCCCTGATGCCTTTTTAAGTTCCTCGAGTGTTCCAAAGACATGGTATGAGTTGCACTTTTTGCATGACCATATAGGTACTGGGGTGCCCCAATAACGCATTCTTGAAATGGGCCAATCGCTCAAAGATTCTAACCAATTTTGCATTCTTGCTCCAACCCATTCTGGCACCCATCTCACTTTCTTGTTTGCAGCAATAAGCTTTTTTTGTATCTTAGAAACATTCAGGAACCACTGTGGTGTTGAGAGCATTATGAGCGGCGTAGAACAGCGCCAGCATATGGGATAATCGTGAGTGTAGCTGTGCTTATAAACAATAAAGCCACTGCTTTCAAGGTCATCTATTATCTCTTGGTCAACTTCTCTGGCTTTTTTACCAGCGTATTTGCCTGCTTCCTCAAGCATTGTGCCATCAATACCAACAGGGCAAAGTAATGGTAGGCATGCTTTCCTTCCTGCTTCGTAATCTTCCTTTCCATGCCCTGGTGCACAGTGCACTAAGCCAGTACCAAAATCAAGGGTAACATAGCGGCTACTTGTTACAACACGATATGCACCATTTAGTCCAGAATCAATTTTTAGGTTTTTGGCAAGAGGATTGGTGTAATGCATACCTTCAAGCTCTTTGCCTTTTACAACTTTTTCAATTGTGTAAGCGTATTCTAACTTCTCCATTATACCATGAATAAGTTCTTTAGCAATTATCCATACTTCGCCATTGCTTAGTGTTGCAAAGGCATAATCGAAATCGGGATGCACCATAACTCCAGTATTGCCAGGCAAAGTCCAAGGGGTTGTAGTCCATATTATAAGATATGTTTTTTCTTTGCCTACAACTGGAAACTTAACATATATGCTTTCATCAGTAAGTTTTGTATAATTTATTTCATAATAGGCCAAAGGTGTTGCACACCTTGGACAAACATGTATTGGATAATAGCCTAAATAAAGCATTTTCTTTTTTTCTGCATTTTTAAAAGCCCACCATATGGCTTCTATGTATTGTGCATCTAATGTTAAGTATGGATTCTCCCAGTCCATCCATACGCCTAAATCCATAAATTCGGAGTTCATTGTGTCTATAAACTCAGTTGCAAACTTTTTGCATTCTTCTACAAAATTTGCAATTCCAAAACGCTCAATATCGCCTTTATTTGAAAAGCCCAGCTTTTTTTCCACTTTGTGCTCTATTGGCAAACCATGGGTGTCGTAGCCGGGCCTATCAAAAACTTTGTAACCGTGCATGCGCTTTGAGCGCATTGCAACATCTTTCAAAACCTTGTTGAGTGCGGTGCCCAAGTGTATATGCCCTGTTGCATAAGGCGGGCCATCCATAAGGTAAAATTTCTTTTTTGCTTTAGAATTTAGTTGCCTCGATTTTTTTGGGATTTCTTTGGCTAACCAAAAGTCTTTTATAAGTTCTTCCTCTTCTCTGCCAAAATCCTTGAGAGGCAATAAAATCACCTTCAAGCAGTTTTAATAAGTTTGCTAAAAAAGTAATATAAAGGTTGCTAAGAAACAATAACAAAAGATGCCAGCTGGGATATATTTTCAATTTCAATGACCTGCATGCCATACTGCTCATACATAAGCTCGTTCAAATCAACTTTTTTTGGTTCATAATATACTTTTTTGATTAAAAACCCACGGCCGCGCTGCTCGCTTTCCTTGCGCTCATAAAAAATCACTTCTTTTTGGCCTTTTGGCACTAAAAAATACTTAAAGCCATTCTCTGCTGCAGCCTGTGCTTTTTCTAAAATTCCGCCGACATGACCTATGGAGCCATTGCTCTGTATCGTGCCTGTTATTGCAACATTGCTCCTTAAGCTTTTACCTTCTATTGCGGCAATCGTTGCAACACAAATTGCTGCGCCAGCGCTTGGACCGCCAACAAGCAGTGCTTTTGGAGCTTCTACTGAATAAACAACATCCTTTTGAGACAAAGAAACTTTAGCAAAGCTTTCAGCAACATTTTTTGCTGTTTCTATAGAGTATTGCATATCTGGCTCAACAAAGGGGTTTGTGTTAAAAAGCACTCGGCCTTTGCCATCAGCAATCTCAACTGTTGCTTTGCATATCACTCCTTGACCATCAGAGGATACTGCCACTACTGGAACTTCAGCACTTCTTTCCTTAAAAGCTGGTTTAGAAAGTTCATTTCTTGAAAAGGGCTTCTGTAAAGAGTATTCAAAAATTATGGTTGAAGCAATGAAACCCACCAGCACGCCTAACAACAAAACAAATGCAAAAAAAAGAGCTCTCTTTTTATCCAGAAAAATCACCGACTATTTGCTATTAAAACATATTAAAGTAAGTCCCACACTTTTTAAAATTAATGCAGTTTTATTTCGCTATGATTGATTTAAGAAAAATGCTTGTCGAAAGCATTGCAAAAGAGCTTGGCCTTGATGTGGAAAAAATTAATTCTCTTGTTGAAGTTCCGAAGAAAAAGGAGTTCGGGGATTATAGCTTGCCTTGTTTTGTAATTTCAAAAGAACTCAATAAAAAGGCAAGTGAGATTGCTAGCGACCTTGTGAAAACTCTTTCTTTGCCAAAAGGTTTTTCAAAGGCCATAGCAGTTGGACCTTATGCGAATTTTTACATAGATCAACGGCAAATAGCTGGACTTGTAATAAACAAAATACTTAGAGAGAGAAAAAAATACGGGCAAAACAAAATAGGTGCTGGGAAAAGAGTCATGGTTGAATACTCACAACCTAACACCAACAAGCCAATGCATATTGGGCATTTGCGCAATGACTCAATAGGACTTTCAATAAGCAGGCTTTTTGGCTTTTGTGGCTACGAGGTTATAAAAGCAAACCTTTTCAATGACCGAGGCATACACATATGCCAAGCGATGTTAGCATACAAGCTATGGGGCAAAAAAGAAACACCTAAAAGCACAAGTCTTAGCGGCGACAAGTTTGTTGGAAAATATTACGTGATGTTTCACCAGAAAGCAAAGGATAATCCAAAGCTAAATGAGATGGCAAGGGAACTCCTCAAAAAATGGGAAAATAAAGACAAGAAAACGATTGCGCTTTGGAAAAAGATGCGCTCTTGGGTTCTAAGCGGCTTTGAGAAAACTTATAAGAAGTTCGGTTCTGAGTTCGATGTTTACTTCTTTGAATCTGATTTTTATGACAAGGTTGAAAGCATAATTAAAGAAGGGCTTGATAAAGGTGTCTTTGTTAAGGATGCTAACGGCACCATAATTGCAAAGTTAGCGCCATTGCCAGATAAGGTTATATTGCGAGAGGATGGCACAAGCATATATATCTCAAATGATTTAGTGCTAACAAAACACAAGATAGAGAGATACAAGCTTGATTTAAATGTATTTGTTGTTGCTAGCGAGCAGAGAGAATATTTCAGGCAATTATTTAGGATATTTGAGCTTTTGGGATATGAATGGCACAAAAAAAATGAGCACCTCAGCTATGGTCTTGTGCTATTACCAGAAGGAAAGCTGAAAAGCAGAGAAGGCATAGTAATAGATGCTGAAGACTTCATAGAAGTGGTCAAAGAGCTTGCTAAAAAAGAGCTTTTAAAAAGATACGAAAAGTTGGGCAAAAAAGAGTTGGAAAAAAGGGCTCTTGCAATTGCTGTCGCAGCAATAAAGTTTTCAATGCTAAAAATAGAGCCAAACAAAGACATAATGTTTGAACCGGAAAAAAGCATATCGTTTGAAGGAAACACAGGACCATATTTGCAATACACATATGCAAGGGCTAAAAGCATAATTAGAAAGGCTCCAAAGTATAGAAAGAGTTGCACAAATAAAAAAAATTGCCTTGAAGCTGCGCTCAGGGGGCTTTCAGATGAATATGAAAAAGAGCTCATAGTTAAATTAGACGCTTTTGAAGATGTTATAAAAAAAGCAATGTATGAAAGGAAGCCAAACATTGTTTGTAACTATTTGATTGAGCTTTGCGAAACATTTAATGCTTTTTATCATAAGTTGCCTGTGCTTAATGCTGACAGCAAGATGAGGATTGCACGATTAGCACTTGTGAAAGCTACAAGCATAACAATAAGAAATGGACTTTACCTTTTGGGCATACCTGTCCTTGAGGAGATGTAATGATTATAAGGGTTCCGAAGATAAGAAGCAATGTAATTCCTGAGGAAGAATTAAATAGGCTTCTTAAAAACATATACCAAAAATACGAGAAACCAGATATAGTTCTTGTAAAAAATGCAATATCTTTTGTTAGGAGGCGTCTTGCTTCGAGAGAGCTTGGCCTTGTTTCCCGCGCATATGATTTTTCCAAAAGAAAACACGATATGCAAAAAAGATATTCTGGCGAACCATATTTTAACCACCTTATTTCTACTGCGCTTATACTGAGCGAATATGAAGTTGATGCAAAGACTATATCTGCAGCATTACTTCACGATATACTTGAGGATACTAATGTCCAAAAGGAAGATCTTGAAAAGGAATTTGGTAAAGAAATTGCAAATGTGGTAGAAGCACTTACCAAAGCAAACAAAGAAAAACGAAGCAACGAGCCATACATGCAGAAGCTTTTGCTCAGCGCTTGCACTGACATGAGTGTGCTCACAATAAAAATTGCGGATAAGCTTCATAATCTAAGGACTATAGAGGCATTACCAAAAGGAAAGAAGATAAGGATATGCAAGCAAGCGTTTGAGTTCTATGCTCCTTTGGCTGAACTTATTGGAATGAAAAAGGCTGCGGAAGAGATGCGTGAAATATGCATATCTGTGCTTTGGCCAAAAGAGTATAAAGAACTTAAGGAAAGATTATCTGTAGAGTATACAAAAAAAGAGCTGGAAGTCGATGAAGCAATTTCTATCTTGAACAAGAAAATTGGCGGCAAGCCTTTTAGATCTTTTTCAATAAAAAAGGCAAAAAAACCATTTTCCCACTATTTTCAAAAGATAAGAGAGGGAAAAATACTTGAAGAATTATACGATTTCTTCTATATAGTGATATCTGCAAAATCTAAAGATGACTGCTATTTAGCCATGAAGATGGTGCACGAGAGCTTTCATCCAATACCAAGGAAATTTAAAGACTACATTGCAACACCAGCTGGAAGCTATAAAGCATTACATACTTCAGTGATTGGGCCTAGTGGCAATCCGATAAAAGTTTATATTATGACTAACGAAGTGTATGAAATACAAGAAAGAAGCGCTGGCTGGTTTGCTAAAAGCAAGAAGAAACAGCAATTGCCACAGAAAATTGTGTGGCTTGCGCACAGACCAAAAGAAGAGTTTGAAGAGGCAATAGCCCATGGCCTTAAATGGCAGGATATAACAATATTTGATAGCAAAGGGAAGCCATCAAATATACCAAAGGGCTCAACAGTTATAGACTTTGCATTTGAAATAGAGCCTACTGTGGCAGAAAACCTTATCGCTGCAAAGATACATGGAAAGTTTGTGCCATTATCAACAGAGCTTAAGCATGCGGATAGGGTTGAGCTTTTCTTTGCTGAAGAAAAACAGATAAGACCTGAATGGTTAAGGATGGCAAAGCTTTACGAGACCAAGAAAAAAATAGGTCGTCTATTGGCAAAAGAAAAAGCCGAGGTAGACATTAATTTCTGATATTAAGCAAACACTATTCGATATATATTGCTGGCTTGAATGGCATTGCGTCTTTTGCTTTGCTTTTAGGATCATATTCTACCTTATCTTCAAGTTGCACAATAACATCACATTCAAAAAGCCCTGAAAGGAAGTCCTTTGATGCAGCAAGTATTTTCATTTCATCTACAGGCACCATTTCCCTAAGCTCGCTCCACTTTGCTAAGAGCTTTTTTATAATGTTTACAGCATATTGCCCTTTTGCTTTTATTGATTCGTCACTCATAGCAATCCTTATAGCACTACTTTGGTCCGGTATTTGGAGTTTTTCCTTGAGAAGGCCAAATAAGTTTCTTTTCCACTCACTGCAAACATAGATATAAATCTTTTTTGGCTTATCAATCTTTGCAAGCTTTTTTATTTCATTCAAATCATCAACAATGTTGGCAACGATACTCTCTGCAGCGCTGATCTTTTGATCTGTCTTTAGCTTTTTTGGAATTCTTGCGAAGAATATTGAGCTCCTGTTGCCTAGCTTTTGCCAAAGCTCCTCTGCTAGGTGAGGCATAAATGGAGCGATACAAACAGCCCAATTGCTCAAAAAATAATACATAAGTTGCTTATTATACTTATTTTTTCTATGCTCATACCAGTTAAAATCCTTCAGAAGCTGGAAAGATATGCACTGTAGAGCTCTTCTGAACTCCATTTTTTCCATTGCCTGGACATATTCATTTATGCGCTCATTTATCCTATTGTAAAACCACTTTTCTGGAAGGTTCAGCCCCTTAATTTTACCCTTTTTGGCTTTTGACGCATTTCTGAAAAGCAACTCTACAAAAGAATTCAGTTTAGAGAAGCTCTTTTCAATCTCCCTTTGCTGCCAATTTAGTTCTTCCCATGGTTCAACGATATTCATTAGGAAAAACCTGACGAAGTCGGCACCTATGGAGTCACATAAGTCATTTATAAGAACAACGTTGCCTTTGGATGATGACATTTTTTTACCTTCAAGAACAACCATGCCTAGGTTAAGTGTTCCTTTTTGTCTTTTATTTGGTGGGAAAATCGCAGTGTGTTGGAAAATGGAAAAAGACATGTGATTTGGTATTAGCTCAATAGCACTCACATTATACGCCAAAGGATACCAATATTTGAATGAGTCATGCATTTCCTTGAGAACACTCTTTTTAATCCCATATTTTTTTGAGATCTCAGCTATTCTTCCCTTACCAAGAAAGATGTAATCAAATACTTCTGGCTCAAGCTTTTCTGCGGGCACCTGTTTTATTATGTTTGCAATAGTAAAATAAGCCATATAAATTGTTGAGTCTGCAAGCGGCTCTAGTATTAACTCTTTTTGGAATGGAAAGTTTGTTCCGAGCCCCTTAGATCTTGTACACGGTTTGTCATCAAGCCACTCGAAGACCTTCTCATAATTTATCTTGAAAAGTGCTGGCACTATTTGCATTCCTGACAAGGTTTTCTTTGATTCCTCCTTCCACCTTTCATCAGAATATTTCACAAACCATTGATCTTCTAAAACGCGCACCACACACTGAGAACCACACCTGCACACAACCTTCCCTTCAAGCTCATAAAAAATAGCTGCTTGGTTTTTTTCTATGAGCTCTTTTTTAACTAGCTCTTTCGCCTTATTTACTTGCATACCCGCATATTTGTTACAATTGCTGTTCATGATTCCTTTGTGGAATCCGAGCTTGTAAACAGTTTTTTTTGCTTCTTCGAGTTTTTCAGCATCAGATTGGCTTTTTATTCCCAAATCATTGCAAATCTTCACCGCTGATAGATTTCCATAGCCTTCAAGCTCTATTATTGGAATTGGCTTTATTGAAGTAAGCAAATCGTAATTTAGACCAAAGCTTTCAGCCAAAGCTTGGTTTTGCTGCAATTCTCTTAGAGCGATGTAATCTATTGGTGCATCACTCGGTACTGATGTTACAATGCCTGTGCCTGTTGCAGGATCACAAAAGTCTGCTGGGAGAACAATAATGTTCCTTTCAATACCGGGTGCAAGCACCTGCCTGCCAACAAGCTCAGAGCCATTTAAAGTACCAACTTTCTCTATATCCTTAACTTGTTCTTTGTACTTGTCGAAAAACTCTTTGCTTGCAATCCATTGCTCAGCCCCTACTTTTACCTTCGCATATTCAATATCTGGCCTAACCCAAAGATTTGTTTGGCCAAAAACTGTTTCTGGTCGAAGAGTTGCAGCAATCAAATAAGTATTCTCATCGAGCTTGAACTTAAGCAAAGTATATTCCTGTATGCCGAGGCCTTCGCCTTCGCTAAGGTCATGATCACCAACAGGATTCTTGCACTGTGGACAATATCGCACAGGATAAGCCTTCTTTATAATATATCCTTTTGATGCAAGTGTCTTGTATTGCCATTCTATAAAGCGCTTATATTGAGGATCTATCGTTTTAAGCTCACGCCTCCAATCAATGCCAAGGCCTAATTTCTTAAAACCTGCTTTATATCCATATTTTGCTTTGTTTATCATATAATCAACGAAGCTTTCTGGGCTTTCCGTAAGATATTTGAAATCTTCTTTTGGAATCCTTGCATTCTCATGGAATATTTTTATTGTTTTTTCATTTCCTTTTTGCAATGCTTCCACTGCAGCAATGACAGGAGTGCCTGAGACGTGCCATCCCATAGGCATTAGCACATTAAATCCAGTAAGCATCTTGTACTTTGCGGCTACGTCCGTTGCGGTATATGTGCGTGCATGTCCTATATGCATAGCACCACTAGGATACGGATAAGCTACTTGAATGTAAAAAGGCCTTTTTCCCTTTTTTATCTCTGGCTCAAAAACCTTATTTGAAGACCAAAATTTTTGCCATTTTTGCTCGATTCTTTTAAAATCCAAAAAGATCACCTGTTTGTAGAAAAGTAAGCCCTTATCTTTTCACCGTCTGCTGTACCAATCGCCATACGGTCATTTCCACCGCCTTTGCCGTTCAATGTTGCCAATACTTCCTTAAGCAACTCTGTTGCTTTTTTGTTTGATTTCTCACCGCAAAAAACAACGATGTCTTTGCCTGAGCCAAGAACAAGCGCAATATCAGGTCTCTTTGACATAACATAATTGCCTATCTCAATAAGTGTTTTCTTTTCTGTATCATCAATAAAAAGCTTAACAATAGGGCCTTTTTCTGAAATCAAAGACCTGCCAATTATAGAAGCGCTTCTCTCTGTCATCAAATCAACCTTTTTCCTAAGCTGCTTCCACTCAGAGAAAAACCTTTCAACTGCTTTTGGAAGCTCATGTGGTTGTACAGATATCTTGGCTGCGGCTTCCTCAAGTATTGCTTCTTTTTCTTGAACAGTCTTTAGGGCTTCGGGACCACAAACAAATGTAAGGCGCTCTATGCCGTCTTGAACACTTTCGCGCTTTATTATCTTAAAGAATCCGATCTCTGAAGTTCTCAATGCATGTGTGCCCCCACATGCCTCAACATCAACGCCGGGTATTTCTACAATCCTAAGCTCTTTACCAGGGACATAACCACCTTGGTAAAGCGTAAAGCCATATTTTTGCTCTGCCTTGTTTCTTGCCATGAAAAATGTTCTAACAGGAATGTTAGCAAGCACGAGTGCATTTACCATCTTCTCTAACTCTTTTATTTGCTCTTTAGTAATGCGTTTGTAGTGAGTCACATCTAAATGCGCTTTATCCACATCTTTTTGTGCACCTGCTTGCCAAATGTGCATTCCTAGAAGCTTTTTACAGCATGCATTTAAAAGGTGGGTTGCTGTGTGGTGTCTCATAAGCTGCTTACGTCTTTCCATATCAATTGTAGCAGAAACAATATTTCCTATCCTAAACTTTTCTGGTTCTGAAACAGTATGTAGAGTTATTCCATTAATCTTCTCAACGCACACGACAGGCACTCCGCTTATTTTGCCCAAATCATGTGCTTGTCCACCTGAAGTGCCATAAAAAGCAGTCTGATCCAAAATGAGTTTGTTACCTTCTTTTCCGATAACTTTTGCTTTAAAGTTACTAAGCATTGGTTCTTTATAATATAGTTCTTTTGTCTTAGGATACTCTCTAGAAAGCGCTGTTTTTTGTTCGCTTGAAATTGCTTTTTCGTTTTTCTTGGCAATAAGATAATAGAAGTTTTCTGGAATCTCTATCTTCAGACCCTTCTTTGAGGCTTCTCTTTCAATTAGTTCTGGTGCAATGCCATTGCTTTCATATAGCTTTATCAGTTCTTTTTCAGTAATTATGTCACCCTTAGCGGCCTTATCAACAATGTTGGCAATTATTTGCCCTGCCTTTGCGCGCAGCTCCTTATTTTTTTGTTCTTCCTCTGAAATTATTTCAACAACTGAACTGACACCTGCGCTCAATAAAGGATCAAGGCTTTTTAAAGCTATTGCATGTTTTTCCAAAAGACCTGGAACATCTAGCTTAAGATCATACTCTTCGTTGAATGAAAAAACACGTCTCAACAAAATCCTTAGGTTATAGCCTCCACCCGAATTACTTGGAAGCATTCCATCAGTAATTGCATATAATAGTGCCTTAAGATGGTCAGCACAGGCATATAACGCTTGCACAGGCCTGATTGATTCGTCAAAATCTTTTTCTTCAAGCCCTATGCTCTTAAGTATCTGAGATCTTTTTTCCCTCAGATTACCCTCTTCTATATTTAGCGCACCGCCAAGCTTAGCATATAGAGCAAACTTCCTTGAGTCATATCTCAAGCCAGAGTCAGAAAACATCTTTTTTAGAACATCTTTGAAGACAACATCATAACTTGTTGGTGTTCCGTTTGTGTACCATGCCAGTCGCTCAAGGCCTGCGCCCATATCTATTACTTTTGTTTTAAGCTCTTCATAACCAGCGTTAGTCTCTCTAAATTGCATGAATACGCAATTACCAAGCTCAACTCCATTAGCAAGATATTCCATGCTTGGGCCGAAAGTGCCTCCACCTGCCCAAACATCCTCCATGAAAACAAGCTCCTGTTTTGGTACGCCTATAACCTTTGTAAGATAATTAAAGTCATGTTCCAAAGCTTCATTTTTCCAATAGAAAAGGCCTGTTTTTTTGGAATTAAAAGCGTGTTGCCCAAACATTATAAAGGCTGAATAATGTTGACCTGTTGCACCAACATTCTGAAGATCATTGAAACGCAAGCATGGTTGTGGTACAACTAAGGGATTTGCCGGCGGCTCAAGTTCACCACTAACAACATATGGCTGAAAATCAATTATTGAGGCATTAGTAAAATACAAATCATCTCGCCATCGAGCAACCACGGGATAACGAGCAATGCTTTTATGACCATGTCTTACAAAGTAGCGTTCTATTGCACGCCATGTTTCGACATAACTATAACCTTTTGTTTTTTTTCCAATGAAGCCAAAACTTGAACAACTCGAATCAGCACATGATTTTCTCTCAGGGTTCAAACTCCAAAAAAATCGCCCGCATTTTTCACATTTTAGTCTAACGAAGCCCATCTCCTTGAGAAAAGGCACTTTGTAATGCTTTTCCCATTCTTTAGAAAATTGCTCGCGTAATTCTTTTTTATCAGCCATAATTAGGAATATTTACCTGCAAAATAATAAAATACTTTTTCAGAACTGCTTTTTTAATCTTTGTTAAAGTGGTTCTGTTAACTTAATGTTGATGAATTAAACATTAAAATTTTCATTTTATTACCCCCAATTTAGTCAGAATTAACAGCTTGGAATTTGGTTGCTTTTTGTATCATACATTTCCAATTCTCAACTTCGATATCCACTCCAGAGATTTTAGCTGGAGTATTACCATTAAGACTTTGATGAGGTCTTAAGAAGTTATAAAAGACAAACCAACCATCAAGAAATGTTTGGGCTGTTTCTTGTTTTTTCAATCCTCGCATCGGTTTAAGCCTGTCCTTAAGTGTTCCATGAAACGAATACTAGTAAGCCTTCCAGATGGGGCATGGAAATTTATCGAGAAAAAACTAAAGGGCAAACTCGGTGACAAAGAGTCAGAATTAGTTAGAAACATCGTTATCGCTTACTTGTCTGAAAAAGGCTATTTTGAAGATGAGAAATAGCATGGTTGACAAAGAGATCAAAGAGGTAAAAGAAGATATAGAAACTCTTGAGAACATGTTCTCTGCCTTAGTACACATTCTAGAAAAAAAGAAAATACTTTCTGATAAGGAACTTGACGAACAAATAAAGAGAAGAATTGATAAAGATAAGAAATTAAAGAAATTTGAAGATCTTTGATTAACTAATTAGTTCTGAGAAGTTTGCGAAGCAAATTTCCCCCGAGCCCAATATTTCATGATTAAATTATATATTGGCGAGGGGCGACTGAACGAGCTCTGTAAGAAGCGAGTGAAGGAGTCAGAACGAGTGTTAGTAGACCGAGTGAGATTGAAGCGTTTAGCAGAATGTCTGAGCGAGGCAAGGAGCTTCGAAGAAGCGACGAAGCGTTGCTGGCGATCATTTGGGGCGCCGTGGTTTGCTCCAGTTCAATATAGAAGCAAATCTCGTTTAACCATAGTTCAACGAAATAGCCAGCCTCGCCTTTTATAGAGACTAAATGAAAGCCACCTCTCACTAAAAAGTTAATAAATATTATTAGATTATCTTAACATATGAAAAAAGCATTTGTCTGGGATCCTGTGATGAGATCTTCAGCAATAAAATACGATCCTTGTATATTATTAAATGGAAAAATATGTAAAACTAAATGTGATAATTGCAAAATTACTCTTATCGCAGATAGGTTTTTAGGTAAAGAATTCCAGCAAGAGATACTTGGAAAAATTGGTGGGAGCAAAGGAAGATACCCGTATGTTATTATCGCCGATAGTTTAGGTTGTAATCTGCATTGTTGGTTCTGTTACGCATATAAATTTCTTACAAAAGAAAGTGCAGAAGCAAATAAATGCGACATAGCTTATGTTTCTCCTAAAGAACTTGCAGAACAATTTGGTTGCAAAATCAGAAAATTAGCAGACTTTCAAGAATTACTCAGAGTTGTTGAATCAAAGAATCTCAACGAACAGGTAAAAAAAGCGGCAATTAAACATTTACAGATGAAATTACCTTTAATGAGGATCAGATTATCGGGTGGTGAACCAACATTCTCAACTAAAGATACATTGTTTGAACCTCAAGATGAAAATCTAATCAAATCTACAGTTATGTATTGGCTCTCTTTTTTTAAAGAATTGGATAAAATTATTGGTCTTTTAAAAAAAGATGGAAAATTAAATATTGCCAATAAAATGGATGTTAAAAATAAAGAGTGGAAAGGAGATTTACCGTTTCCTACATGTCTTGGAGAAAGAGAAGGAAGATTGAATATAAGATACGACACAAATGGTATCATATTTGGCAACAAAGAAATTACCAAGATGTTTATCGGTGGACTTTTTAAATTATTCAAACAAAATAAGCTAAATCATATATTCATAGAATTTGATTATTCTTTTAAAGGTGCGACACCTGTTGAATACGAATGGTCTCAAAGGAGAGGTTTACCAGTTGACGCTTCAAAAATCTCTTTTGATTATAAATTAAAAGAACACCCACAAATTCCTGGTTATCTAAATATAATCAAAACTATTACTGAGCATTGCAAAAAAGATGTAGAGTTTAATAATTGTGCGGGTATTACTGTAGAAAGAGGTATAAACCACAACAAAAGTTTTAAAACATACCTGAATTGCAAAGAATCACTTAATTGGGAAAATTTTTCTAAAAAAAGTAGAATTCGATTCTCAGTCGTAGATAATCCGATAGAAATGTTTAATTGGAGAAATTATACGCCTAAAAGCTGTTTTATTAAGAACGGTGCGAGCATCAAGGTAATATCAGGAGAAGCAGAATTTGATTTGAAAAATTGTCCGGATATGAACAAATTTTCTGAATTTGTCCAGAACCATCCAAATTGTTACTTTGTAATATACCCAGTTGAGACCAAAGTTAATCTTCAAAAAATTACAAAAATAGGAAAAATAAAACTTGATTCTTCCCAAACGACATTAATAGACATGCAGTTTTCTGGTTGGGTCTTTTCTGGTACTAAAGAAAATTGGAAAATTGCATTGGAAAAAAGAAAGTGGGGTGTTAAGGAAAAAAACCGTTCTCTTTGGCAAAAAATAAAACCTGGGGATATTGTATTATTTTATGTTACTACCCCTATAAGTCGAATTATGGGTTTTGGAAAAGTTAAAGAAACTTCTGAAGAAAATTCCCTTTTGTGGCCAGATGAAATAAAAGAGAATAATCTAAAATATCCACTAAGAATAATTTTTGAAGAGATGAAATGTATTGAAGATTGGGAAAATGGTGTAAAACCTTTTGGTTTAGAAATAAAACACGGCATAAATCAAGTTAACAATTATAAAACATTCGAAAAAATAGTCAATACTTTTAGAAATGAATAAACTCATGGCGGCGGCTTCAATATAAATTAAATATAGCCAGCAATGTCTACTAACAACTATTAAGTGAAATAAATATTCGCTTTATAGTATGAAGAAGTATAAAAAGCGAGATTTTATATAGTCCGTCTCAATAATGTCTCAATAATAAATTTATGACGAACGAGAGCAAGATTTATTCTCCAGAAGAGAGGTATAAACTGATTGGCAAGCTGATTGAAGAAATAAAACTCAGAAGATATTCTTTTCAAACTGGAAAATCTTATATCTCTATTGCAAAAGACTTTCTGGCGTCAGGAAAGATACCAAGAGAATTTTTGCTGTCTTATACAAACAAAAGCAAATCTGCAATGAGGTTTGCCTATTTTGCTTTGAAGTTCTTTCACGAGAATATTCTGAATGCTAAATTCGGGGAAAAGTTGCCGCTTGCCAGAAAATCCATGAAATTGCCGTTAGTTTTAAGCAAAGAGGAGGTAATCAAAATGATTAACGCCACAAATAATTTGAAGCATAAGCTTGTTATTATGTTTCTCTATTATGCTGGCTTGCGTCTGAATGAGGTAAGAAATCTCAAATGGGAAGAAATTGATTTTGGCAGAGAGATAATACACTTAAAAACTGCAAAAGGAGATAAGGAACGAATAGTATTTCTTAATAAAAAACTGACTTATATGCTGAAAATGTATGGAATTAATGAAGAAGGCTTGATTTTTGTTTCTCAAAAATTGGGAAAATACAACAAGAGGACAATCCAGCAAATTGTCAAATCCTCTTCCAAGAAAGCAGAGATAAAGAAGAAAATTACACCACATACGCTGCGGCACAGCTTTGCGAATCATCTATTAGAATCTGGCGCCGATATTCGATACATTCAACATCTTTTAGGCCATAAAGATTTGAAAACAACGCAAATCTACACTCACGTTGCGAATAAGGACATAAAGAAACTTGCAAATCTGCTTTAGAATTTTAGAAAACATTTACTAAAAACAAATATTGACCAACATTAAGTTAACAGAACCGTTAAAGTCTAGCTTAAGAAGCATATTTCAGTACTACTAAACAACACTCTTGTTCTCTAAGCAGCTCATCTTCGAGGCATTTGCACTTAAAGGAGCCACTATCCATCCATTCAGGCTTTATATCCCGATAAAGTGTCTCTTCCAAGTATTTATAAAGGCCTGTAGCCGTTGCTCCGCAAATAACTGACACACTAACTTCTTTCTTATCTAAATTATATCTTATTAGAGAGCCATCTTCATATGCGCTCCAAGACTTTGAGGGCTTTTCCACCCTACCAAATTCTGTTTCGTCCATATAAACGCCTGGACTCAAGCATATTTGCTTAGACTCTATTCCAACATCAGAATTACCCAAAATTGCCTGTGTTGTAATAGTAATATAGCCATCCCTCTTTGAAAAAACTATCTTGCCAGATAATGGCGTTGACTTAGACTTGTGGGCATTGTTAAGCACTTCTGCGATTATTTTATTTGGCTCGGAAGTTGAGGGGGGTTTAATTAGACCTAAAATATACAAAAGTATTGTCAATATGGCCAGAGCAATTATGGCCGATATAAGAAGTTGAAATGTTGAAAAGGATTGTCCCCTATAATTCATCACATCACCCAAAAATATTTAACAAAAATAAGTTTTTTCTTATATTTAAAGTTATCGTAATTAAATAAATTTTGGCTTTATCTTGCTTTTTCTTAACACCATAGACCAAAGCAAAAAACACCAACATTTAAAAATAAATCTTACAGCTATTTAATAGTAACTTAAATGATGAAACATTAGATTTGGATTAGAATACTAAAACAGCGCAATAATGCTTTTTAGGTGTTAAAAGTGGGATTAAGGCCAGGGCATTGTTATTCAAGTATAAAGCACAGGCCATATACAAGGGTAGCCATAACTGTGCATGAAAAGAATTATATAGGCACTGTGCCGCCTGTTAGAATAAGGCAATTCAACATGGGAAACCCATCAATGCCTTATACTCACATAATTGATCTTATTGCTGACGACGCTGTGCAGATAAGAGACAACGCAATAGAAGCACTAAGGATCTCAATAAACAGATTTCTAATAAGGAATGTTGGCAAGGAAAACTATTTCATGCGCATAAGGGTCTTTCCTCATCAGATTTTAAGAGAGCACAAGCAAGCACAAGGTGCAGGCGCAGACAGGGTTTCACAAGGTATGAGTCATGCTTTTGGCAAACCAATAGGTCGCGCTATAAGAGTAAAAAAAGGCACAATTGTTTTGAGCATCCTTGCACTTCCGCAACATGTTAACCTAATTGAAAAAACCCTAGAGAAAAGGGCCAAGTCAAAGCTGCCTTGCAGCTTAAAAGTAAAAACACACACTGATTTGAAGTCGATAGGCACATTGCCGAGGAAAGCCATAATTGAGGAAAAGATTGAAGAGGCGAAGCCAGAAGAAGAAAAGGCAGCAGAGGAAAAAGCAGCAGAGGCAACAGAAAAAATTGAGGGCAAAGAAGATAGCAAGAAGGAAGATAAAGGAGAGGCAAAGAAAAGCGAAAAAACCTCGGAAAAAAAGCCAGAGAAAAAGTAGCGAACAAGCCAACTAATTTAAAGATAAAAATAATGGCACAGCAATTAGAGAATGCGAATTTAAAAGAGCGGGAGGAGGGAGTCGAACCCCCTTAATCCGGTCTGCAGCCGGATGCATGGCCGTTCTGCCACTCCCGCATAGATAGTACTGATATAAGTTAACTCAGACCTTTTTTTAACTTTTTTCATTTTGAATATTGACCTTGCTTTTTTCTTCGCCGAGACTAAGCAGATAGTTTTTTGCACCATCAATGTCATCAGCTTCCAACATGCTGAAAAGTTTTCTTGCATCAAATGCGTTATTGAAGTTTGTTTCGCCAAGTTTTTTCTCGAGGAGTTCATAGCCAAACTCCAGCACTGATTTATTTTTTTCTTGCAATGCAACTAGCTCAGAGAGTTTTTTTGAAAAAGATTGCGCGAAAAAGTCTGAATCTATAGATATTATTGCTTTCTTGGAATACTCATCCAAAATATCCTTAATATCAATGCTTTCAGGAGTATGGCCTTTTGCCAAAGATCCTGAAAGCTTGATTTTCACAAGTGGCATTTTGCAGTATTGCTCCGATGTTATCTTACCAAGAACCTCCCGCAGTCGCTTTGCGACAATGTTTTTTTCAGCGTTTTCAAACTCTAATTTTTCATATATAAAAGGCCTTTGATTTGGCAAATGCAAAAAATCAAGTGCTTTGCTTTTTGTATCCATGATGTATATGCCTTTTGGCTTTTTGGCTTCTAGGCGCTTCATCTGCGTAAGCATTGTAGAGCCGGTGAGAATTAAATGCTTATTACCCTGCTTTACTTCATTTTGCCAGTGAAGATGCCCATTGACTATGATGTCAAAGCCTTCTGGAAGTGAGTCAATGGTTAGCGTAGCAATCATTTCATCATCAAATGGCAGAAATTCCTTGAATGATTGATGCAGCACAAGAATGTTAAATGCTTTTGGTTCTGGCTTTGGGTTCCAGGCGCGGAGCACGTCTAAGGCCTTCTTTTCTGGAACACCGCCAAGCCCATGAATTGCGATGAGTTCTCCATTTTGCTCAAAAAGAGCCCTTTCACCATGCAGATATGCTATAAACCCAGCTTCTTCAAAAAGCTGCAGATAATTGGCATAATCACGGCTTCTAAACTCATGTGTGCCATGGATTGCAAAAATTGGAATGCCATTGAGCTTAAGCTCTCGCTCTTTTTCAGAGCTAATTTTCTTTACAATGAGCAAATTTTTGTTGGCATTTTTTGCGATTGAAAAAACTGAAAAAGCCTGAATTAGATGCAATGACTCTGGAACTTCCTTATCAAATATATCGCCAGCAATAACTATTGCTTGTGCGCCTCTTTCAACAGCCAGCTTCATTGCAGCAAAAGCATTCTCAAAAGCCTCGTTTTCGCGCCCCTTCTGGGAAAAGCCAAGATGGAAATCTGACAAAAAAGCAATCTTCATGAAGTATATGAAGCTAAATTTTAATTTAAATATATGCTGTATAACCAACTTTTTCGGTTTTGCCCAGCAGAATTTTTTCTAAATTTGCCATACCTGCTTTTGACATCAGCAAAAGAGGTCTAAAAATCGGAATTTTGATATTTGAATCTAACAAAAATTGCCCACAAAAATTAGTTTTTGAAATTTTTCTTTCTGGGACTACAAGTGCAGAAATTCCCTCCTCGTTTATAAGGCAATCAATATCTGCAAAATTAGTTACTTTAAAATTACGCCAAAGATTCCATTGCGATAAAATCTCGAGTGCATTGCCAATATTTCCAGCATTAGAGCCAGTAACTGGAAAAACATTGCAGCCTTTGCGCATCATGAGCCAAGCGCAAATAGCGCTCTCAATCTTATTTTTATCGCCCTCAAACAGAACAGCCACATTACCTTCTACACCTAAAGGTAAACCACCAAAGCATTTTAGCTCATTAAAGTAAAATAAAGCTTTATCATTTTCTATATCTATGTGAAGCCTATAATCTGGTTTTGAGAGATTAACTTTAAGGCCGTAAGTTTTAACAACATCGGCTCCAACAAAAACTTCAGCATCCTTCGAAGTAAAACTGTGCTTACCAGAACGTGAGCATTCAATTGCAAAAGTGCCATCTTTTCCAGAAAAAAGATCCCGGGATATTAAGGCTAAGTCTTCAATATCTTGAAAAAAGTACTTATGAGCAATTGCAACAGAATAGATCCCAAAAATTTTCTTCAATATTTTAATACAAGTCTCAGATGCATCTGATTGTAAAAGAAGTCTATCGCTTAAAGTTTGAATATACCTAAAAGCAATTTGATTACGCTTTAGAGCACACCCAACATTGCTGCGTAGCTTCTTTACAAAGTAGCGCCTAGTCGGAGCGCTTTTTAGGAATATGGAGGGAGAAAATTTAGCCATTATTAGTTGTCCTTCGCTATTGTAAGCCATAATTAGACTCTGTCAGCAAACATTTAATTTTAAATATGTTATGTAATTCCAATTTATTTAATTTTTGTCACCACTCAGGGGGTTGAAATATGAAAAAATGGGTTACTGACAAAGATAGTAAAGGTTATTACTGGCCGAGCGAAGAAGCAAAAAGCTACGCTTGGGTCAAAGATGAGAAAATATATGAAGAAGCTGCAAAAGACCCTATAGCTTTTTGGGACAAAAAGGCAAGAGAAGGAATAAGCTGGTTCAAGCCTTGGAAGAAGACATATTTGTGGAAACCGCCATATTACAAATGGTTCATAGGCGGCAAGCTAAATGTATGTTACAATTGTGTTGATAGGCATGTTGAATCTGGCAAGGGGAAAAAGCCTGCAATAATATGGATACCGGAGCCAATGAACGAAGAGAAAAAAGTATTGACATTTGAAGAGTTGCACAAAGAGGTACAGAAGTTTGCAAATGTTCTTAAAGAGCTTGGAGTAAAGAAAGGCGACCGCGTAACCATATATCTCCCTATGATACCCGAAGCACAAATTGCCATGCTTGCATGTGCAAGAATAGGCGCTATACATAGCGTGGTTTTCTCTGCATTTAGCCCGGAGTCTTTAAGAGCAAGAATAGATGACGCAAAGTCAAAAGTGCTCATAACTTCTGATGGTTACTATAGACGGGGCAAAATAGTGGAACTTAAGAAAAATGCTGATGAAGCAGTGAGTGGAAAGAGCCCAATAAAAAAGGTAATTGTTGTTAAGCGTGCAGGCAATCAGGTTGAAATGAAAAAAAAGCGCGATTTCTGGTGGCATGAGTTAATGGCAAAAGCAAAGGAAAAGTGCGCACCAGCAAAGCTTGACAGTGAACAGCCGCTATTTATTCTATACACAAGTGGCACAACGGGAAAGCCAAAAGGTGTAATTCATGTCAATGGCGGTTATATTGTAATGGCTTATTGGACATCAAAGTATGTATTTGATCTTCATGATGAAGACATATTTTGGTGTACTGCAGATATTGGTTGGGTAACTGGGCACACTTACAACTGCTATGGCATATTAGCAACCGGATCAACACTGCTCTTCTACGAAGGAACACCTGATTTCCCAGACAAAGATAGATGGTGGAAGATAGTTGAAGAAAACAAAGTAACAATCTTTTACACTGCACCAACCGCTATAAGGATGTGTGCCCAATGGGGTTCTGAGTGGCCGGCAAAGCATGACCTTAGCTCATTGAGGCTCTTGGGCACTGTTGGTGAACCGATAGATCAACAAGCTTGGTCATGGTACTTTGAAAACATCGGTGGCTCTAGATGTCCGATTGTAGATACTTGGTGGCAGACAGAAACTGGAGCAACACTCATAACAACTCTTCCGGGCGTAGGTCCATTCATACCCACTGTAGCGGGCAGGACTTTTCCTGGCGTAACTGCAGATATTGTAGATGCAGAGAAAAACAGTGTTAGCGGTGATATGGGTGGCTACCTTGTGCTAAAGAGCCCTTTCCCGCCAAGCTTGCTTAGAGGTCTTTGGAAAGCTGAAAAGAAGTACATTGAAACATATTGGCTTAGCTACGACAAAGAGTTTTACTCTACCAATGATGGGGCAAGGCGTGTTGATAATAAGTATATAAGGATAACTGGCAGGGTTGACGACGTAATGAATGTATCAGGCCATAGAATATCAACTGCAGAGATTGAAAATGCAATAGCTTCGCATAAGAACGTTGCTGAGTGTGCAGTTGTTTCTCAGCCGCACCCCATAAAAGGCGAAGCTCCGTTTGCTTTTGTGGTTTTGAAGGAAGCGCAGCCAAGCGAACAGCTAAAGAATGAGCTCTTTGAGACAGTAAGAGTTAAAATAGGGCCAATTGCAAAACCAGAGGTAATAGCGTTTGCGGACGCACTGCCAAAAACAAGGTCTGGCAAAATCATGAGAAGGATGCTTCGCGCTCTTGTAACGAATCAGCCAATTGGCGATACAACAACGTTGCTTAATCCTGAAAGCATAGAGCAACTAAAGAAAGTAGTTGGATATAAGGGGTGAGGTTTTTTTTTACTTTTTAACTTCCTTTTCCTTTATTCTTTTTTTCTTTATTTTTATTTAATCTTTTTTTAATTTTCTTTATGGTAAAAATATCTTCTTTTTTATCTTAGTTGGTAAATACTCTGTTGCAACAAACTCAAGGCTTCTGTTTGCAAGTGCTTGTTGCTCTATCCTTACTTTCATGTCCATAGCGAGCTTTAATTCCTCTTGCCAAGGCTTGTTTTGGAACCAATCGTAAGACATTAGCTCTTTTGCTCTTTTAAGATCAAGCAATTTCATCTTTTCAGTTACATTCTCAAGCTTATATTCTTTTATATCCTCTATGGTCATGCCAATATACTTTGCATCAGGACATGCTAAAAGCTGCGAATGTGCAGCCAAAGCCATTGATCCCTGTTTTATAACGCTGTAAATATACCAACCGTATGGGTCTCCGTCTGTAAATACATAAACAGGAAGATTACACTCAAAGTGAAGCCTATGTATTAGACGCCTTGTTCCTCTCGCAGCTTGACCACCGGTTCCAACAAGTATTGCTCTATTTTTTCTTGCAAAATCTTCCTCTATTAGGCGCTCATACATAGCGCTTGTCTCAATCACTAAAACATAATCAGCATTAACACTTTCAATCTCTATTTCATTTGGCTCCATACGGCTCATTATGCTCCAACCACCACGACCTAATTTTAGACAATTGAATTTGTCGTTTCTGTGTTGCCGGTCTATAAGAGTAATATCCCCATAAAGAGTTCCCTTTGGATTTGCGTGCACATTAAGCTTTTCCCTTATAGTGTCAATGCTGTGCTCAAGGTCCACTATGGCTGCATCACTCTCACGTTGATCTTCAAAAGTGTTTTCGTTTGTTTTTCCAACCGTGTGCTTAAGTTCGTAGTAAATCTCCCTGATTGATGCTGTTTTGTTATGCGTAAGATACTCATGTGTTTTTCCCATAACAAGCATTGTTTGCATGAACTTTCTTGCATGAGCTATGTTTAAGAACGTCCTTGTTGAGCTTTTGTCACCAAGCTTTATTATGCCCATATCTTCATCAAAAAGAACATTGCCTCGGCCTCTTAGCTTTGTCTCAAACTTAGGGTTTTTGCCAGACTCTATTTCAGAGACTATCTTAAGCCCAATGTTTTTTATCTTGTCAGCAATCTCTTTTGGACCTTCTGTTTCCATGTGTTTTATTGATTTTTTGCCAAAAGTCTTGCTTTTTTCAGTAGGTTTGCTAGATTCAGACTTCTTCTGCTTCTTCATCGTCTTCACCTTCTTCATCATCTACTTTCTTTACAGCCTTAGCCTCTTCTTTTTCATCAATCTTAAGCTTATTTGCTACAAGCCACTCAAGCTTATTGATGAGGTGCTCCTTCTGCTTTTTTGTTATCTTGCTCAATGCATCAGCAATTTCGGGTATGTAGCGGTAGAATATATCACGCTTCATTTTCCTTTCAATCAAAGCCCTTTTTGCTGAGATATACCTGCTTGTCTTCCTTGCACACATCATTATTGCTAAGCGAAGTTCTTCAACAATCTCATCCTCATCAGCTACTGCTTGCTTGCCTGCTCCAGTATAAGGAACATGCACAGATATGAAGTTCACAAATATTGTCAATGGAACATTTTCAAGGTCTTTGACTCCGTAGCGCTTCCAGTCAATGTCATGGACTGTTTTTGTTATAGCACAGTTGCCGGCATCGAAAAGCAATGGTGCCCTGTTTGCAAATCTCATTATTTCAACCTTGGCTCCTTGATTTTGTTCATCTATTGCAGCAGCATTATTTGCGTTGCTTTTCTGTGTTTCTTCTGTTTCTTGTGTCAAAATGCCCGCTTTCCCGCCATAAGCAATACCAATTTCAACCTGAAAAGGATATCCGCCTGCATAAACCTTCGGTGGCCTTGTAAGCGTACAAACGTGCTCAGGCTGCACTATAGTTTCGAGAGATTTTTTTATGCGTTCTTCGCCTATGGGAATGAGGCCTTCTGTGCTCGGAGCTATGAACTTTATTTGCTTGAATGCATTGATTATTGTTTCTGCCTCTTGCCATGTAAGCTTTTTTGGATCCTTATTTAAGTCGAAATTAACCAATTTCTGGAGGTTTTCTATGGCAGTATCGCCCATGCGATCAAACTCAGACTTAAGAAAAGATGAAACCTTCTGTGCCTTTGTTGCCTGTGCCATTGTTATGATGTCATCAACTGTTGCTCCGGCTGGATGCGGTTTCATTGGCTTTGGAATTTTTGGCAAATATGTTGTGCTTCTGTTAAAAATAATCTTTTCACCTTTTGGTGAGCGAAATATTATTTTAGCATGCGGGTTCGCAATGGCTGTTCTTCTCAAATATTCCAAAGGGCCGGTTGCTGATTCCTTATAAAGAACACCTTTAAACCTTGCTTGAACCATAAGGCCACGGAAGTCCCTTTCAACCTCCTTAAAATTGTATATCTTTGGCTCATTTTTCTTTGGATCAATAGCAAGCTCGCACGCGAACGCTTTACCTTTTCCTGTGCCACTTATCACTTTTATGGCTTTGCCGGTGGTCATCTGACTTAGCATAGTACAGCCACTTGCACCAATTCCCTGTTGGCCACGCATTTGTATTATTCTATGGAATTTTGTGCCAGCTAGCAATTGACCGAGTGCTTTGCCTATGGTTTCTTTTGTTAAACCTGGGCCGTTGTCTTTCACTGTAACAAGATAGTATTCAGGACCGAGCTCATCAATCTTAACTTCTATTTCAGGCAGTATGCCTGCTTCCTCGCAAGCATCTAGTGAGTTTGTGACGTATTCATGTACTATTGTTGTGAGCATTCTTATCTTTCCGTAAAGGCCAAGCATCTGCATGTTCTTCTTGAAAAATTCTGCAACGCTATGTTCCTTGAATTCTTTTGCGAGAGCTTCAGCGGTTAAAATATTTATTTTATCGTTATCCTCTTTTAGCTCAGTTTTATTTGAAGCTGCTTTTTCAGCTTTTTTTGCCATAGAACCACCTAAAAATCAAAATCTGCTTTGCCACTCTTTCTTAAGCTATGGTGCCTAAACGCAGTTTCTATCTCTGCACCTGACAAAATGTCAAGCACAATTGCTTCGGCAAAATCTAAATCATCTTGTGTACCAATTATCGACACTGTATCACCATAAACTGAAAGGTAGCAGTTACAGGATTCTTCTATGCGCTTCCTTATACTTCCTTCCGTACCAATCACCCTGGATTTTTTTGTGTGTATCGCTTTTTGACTTTTGCCAACCAACTCACGAACATCAAGTACCCTCAGCTCATAATAGTCTTTGCTTAACATAAAGGCCTTTTCTGGAGCAAAGCCCCTTGCAATTGCTTTGCAAATTTTTTCGGCAACCATAACCTGAAATGCATCATCGCCAGTTATTGAAACTTCACCATTTTCGCTATCTACAACAATATTTGTCTTCGTAAGTGCCTCTATTCTTTTTTTAGTTTTGCCTTTAGGCCCTATTATCACGCCTATACGCTCCTCTGGGACTAAAAGACAAGTGGAGGCCATTAAAAACCACTATGTTCCAACGAAACTAACTGCAAAAGATTTTAAAAGTATAACTAAAACCAATAGAATTGGATATTATAGCACTTATCTGGCTTTTTTTATGTCTTGTTTTATCTCTTCTAAGCTCTTCTTTAGCCCATTTTTAGCAAGGTATGAGGAAATATTTTTGATATCTCTCTGAAAGAACTCCATGGCATGTGGATGCGCAGTCGTAACAGCTTGACCGCAGTCAATTATTACTGGTTTACCTTCAAAGTTAAGAATATTGTATTCTGAAAGATCGCCATGCACAAGCTTTGCATGGTAAATCATTTTTGCAACCTCTTTTATTATAAATTCGTAAAGGAAATCAAAATCCGTTATTGGATCTTCCTTTAGTGGCATTGCAGCAGCATCATTTCCAATAAATTCCATCACAAGAACATTTTGGTTAAAAGCATATGGAAGCGGCACTCTGACTCCAGCATCAGCGAGCTTCTCGAGGTTTTTGTACTCCTTCCTTGCCCAAAGGCAGATTATATCGCGCCTGTCGCTGCTGATATTTTTAAAGCGGGGGTCCCCCTCAATATATTTGCGAAGGTTACGGAAGTTGCTTGTTTCTATCTTATATATTTTCACTGCCCTTTTTTTGCCAGCTTTGTCAAATGCAAGATATACGTGAGCTTCTTTGCCAGTGCTTATGATATGCTCAAGATGGTCTATAAAACCCTTTGCCGCAAGTTCGTGGATTGCTGCTACTGTTGTGTAGTCGAAAACCTGTGAGAATGTATTTCGAAGCTTCTCATCTTTTATATAATCCTCAATTCTTGCTTTTGTTGACATTTATAACAACCAAAATTTCGATCTGAAAAAGTTTGGGGTTTTGGATTTTTTAGACTGGCAACCCCTTTAGTAATCCTTTCTTAGCAAGGTGGTATTTTTCATTATTGGAATACCGCCATTCGATATCCGCCTTGTCCTTTTGGAATTCCCAAAGCTTAACTATTACAAGATCACCCTCGCGGAGCCATACGCGCTTTTTCATTCTGCCAGGAATCCTGCAATTGCGCTCTTTGCCATCTTGGCACAAAGCCATAACCTTATTTGTGCCCATAAGCTTGCTTATAACAGCAAATTGCTCCAGTTCATTTGAATTTGGCATACGAAGCTTCTTGAAAATGAATTCTTGCTCTTGTTGATCATCTTGCTCTCTATCGCCCATATAATATCACAGCTTATAAATTTGAACATGAGGTATGTTACCTATCTTAACTATATTTCGCTCAGTTATTAAACCTTTTTGAAGGGCAACACGCACTGCTTTTTCTCCAACAATGTTTATGTTAGTATGGCTTTCAAGAAGCTCAGCAAGCTTTTTCGGGGATATTTCAAACCCCTTATAAAAGGCCTCACTTACATGAAAATGAAGACCTGAGCTTTCAAATGTCTTGCCAATAAGTTCGTTATCACATACTGCGAGCACAGATCCCGACACGCTTTTATGGATTTTACAGTACACTTTGCTCCCTCACAGATGCAATTGCACCACAGGCACTGCATTTAAGGCGCTTTACGCCATGTTGCTCTATAAACTTTGTGTCTGGCCTCCCGCATTCGGGGCATATTACAAATTCTTTTATATAAGCTTCAAGTATGCGTTGAACTTGCTGCTGTGTAAAAATGCCTTTAAGTATCAATCTACCGGAATCGATGCTTGCCGCTGTTGCAAGCTGCTTGGTCATATATTTGAAAGCGTGGTTTTCTTCCCTGCTTATTGCTTCCATGATCTTTGAAAAATTAGATATAATTGTTTTATTCCCTTGCACTAAGCTTTGCACAACAGGCATCTCAAAGCGCTCCTTCTTTAATGTCTTTTCCGGCATAGCTTTGTATGCTTCGTCCAGTAACTCATTGTAATCCATCAAATCACCTTCTCATCAATATCAAGTTCATCTGCTGGAATAAAATCAGCAAGCATTGGCTCCTTGCCAAATTTCTTTTTATCAGCATCAAGCTTTTTAAGCCCATCTTTTGCACTCTCTGAACCTAAGCTTTGTTGCATTCCTTTTAAATAACTATTATAAACGAAAAGTATTTCAAGGCGCTTAAGCATTTCCTCAGAAAAGGAAATCCTTAATGCATTTTCTGCAGCAATAAAAATGCCATTATTGCCTTGTTTCAACTTACCAATGACTTTGACTGAGTCGCCTTCTTTTAGCTTTTTAATTGAATTCATTTCTAATTCTGTGTCAAAAGCCATTACATCTACTGTGCCAGTAAAGTCGTCTATCTTTAAACTTAAAAATCTCTCATCTTCGTAGCGTCTCACAACGACACCCCAGACGCTAACCCTTGAAACCTTTAAGCCTGACTTGGTAAGGACATAGCTTGGAACATATTGCTCTTCAACCTTCACGAAAGTAGCATCTTCGAGCTCTTTCAAAGGAATCCTCATAGCATTTGAGCGCATAAAAAAACCCAATTTTTGAGTTAAATTTCAACTAAATAAATTTATTAAGGTAAGGTTATTAACTTTAACATATTGCCGGTGGTTTTTTGGAGAAAGATAGGACAAATGAGGCCAAAAAAACTATTTTTTGGGCACTAATTTTCGTTTTTGCAATAATTGTCGTTTACAAAATTGGCACATATCTAATAGATCACATGTCTGTTGATAATATAAAAAGGGCAATGCATGATTACGGCCTGATAGGGATTTTTTTTATGGTGCTAATAGGAAACCTTACACTTTTCTTGCCAATGCCAATTGACTTAGCAATTTATGTTTTGGGCAGCTTTGATTTCGGCTTCGGGTTTTTAAGCCCAGCAATCATTGGAATTGTTGCTGGCTTTGGTGCTGGCATTGGGGAGCTTAGCGGTTATGCTGCAGGCTTTCTTGGACGAAGAAGTGTAAGAAACCTTGCCAAAGGCGAACATAAGAGATTTGAGAGAGTTTACCATGAAATAAAAAAGCATGGTTTGTGGTTCATAATTATTGCTTCATTCACCCCCTTTCCATTCGACTTAGTTGGTATAGCTGCTGGAATTGTCAAATATGATTTGAAAAAATTCCTTCTTGGCGCAATCATTGGCAAAATACTTAGATGTGCTTTAATAGCTTACGCTGGTTACTTTTCCTTGTCATTCATCGCAAAATTATTCGGTGTAGGTCTTTGATTTTGTTCGTTTTTACATAAACAAATAAAATTTAAAACCATTCAAGGCAATATTTTTAGGTGCCGGGATGGCAGAGCGGCCCAATGCGCCAGCTTGGAGTTCTCCAAATTCTTTCTTTTTATAAAAGAAAGAAAATTTTTAATCACGAAGATAAGACCAATGAGCTGGTGTGCGCAAGCACTCGTGGGTTCAAATCCCACTCCCGGCGATAATTTTTCTATTTGCTTCTTGCAAATGCGAAAAGTCAAATTAGCGGAAGGCCTCCAAAAACCATGCCTAGCCATGCTGCAAGCATGAATAAGCCTTGCAGGGGTAAAGCCGGAAGGGCTTGCTTCTTCTTAAATAGGTAACAAAAAGTCAGTGAAAGGCCAAGCAACGACGCTATAAAAATAACGAAGACTGGGATAAAATAATACGGTGCAACATATGCTGCCTTTGCCTTTCTGAGTACTGCTGTCGAAAACACTAAAGGCAGAACAAGGTCACCAGTGCCGAGCTGATAAATTTTTTCCTTTGATGGTAAGCTAAATGTAAAGGCAGTATTATCCCTTGCGATGGCCTCAGCCATTTTAACCATGTGCTTTGTCTTGAAAACCGCAATGTAATCATAGACGCATAAGGCTGCAAGCAAAAACACAATAGGCAAAACACCCAAGCTAACACCAATAAGCGCACCCACAACTGCTGTTGAGATTAAACTTGAAGTATTCTTTATGATAATATTCTCCTTGAAGAGAACCCTCACTGCAACTATTACTAGTGGAAAAAGCAGCACCACTTCAGGAAGAAAAATTTCAAAAAGTATTATAGATGTCAAAAGAAGTGAAAAGATCTCAAATAGCATTGTCACGCCGCGCACTTTGATAAAAGATATTATAATAATGAAGATTAGCGTAAAAAAAAGCATATACAATAGCAATGCCAATGCATTTGAAACATCATCGGGGTTATCAGTCAATATTTTTGCCCTAACATTTTCCTTTATGAAAAAGTCTGCTATGGAAAGCCCGATCAATTGCACCATCAAGAAAAAGAATATCAGAAGCAGAACAACGCCCTTGTGCATATTTTTATAAAGAACTTAAGTGTTTTTTAAAATATATGGCAAGAAAAAAGCCAGAAAACCTTAAAACAAAAAGGGAGAGGAAAAGATATGTGTTGTTCACTTTAGAAGGACACAAGAGTGAAAGCAATTTTGCTTTATTCGGCCACATAAAAAGCTTTATAAGACAAAAAATGGGGGAGAAATTTCTTCAAAAGGCATCGTTAAAACTTATTGAGTTTGATGGCAAGTTTGGCATATTACAGTGTGAGCGCTCTTCAAAAGATGCGATTGTAGAAACACTAAGAAAAAATTCTGAAAGAGCGGGCAAAGTTGCTATAAGAACTCTTTCAGCAAGCGGCACCTTAAAAGCATTAAGAAAAAGAAAGAATATATTTAAATTAGGGAAAAAATAATGCATTAACCATCTTTCTCAGTTCCAGCTCTTTTTGCAATAAACAAAACAATTAGCAGCATTATTAGAATTGCTATTGGGTTAATTTCAGGTGTTTTTACTTCTGGTAACTCAGGCGAAACATAAAAAGATGTGGAGCGCTTGCACTCAAGGGCGTCACAGCCCATGATCTCTGCCGTAATAGTGTATCTGCCCGGTTCAACAAGAGGCCCTATAGTAGATGTTGTATTGCAGGGAAACCCTGAAAGCTTTATTCTGTTATTCTCTGTGCCAAATTCAATGGAAATAGTGTCAGATGAAACACATTTTGTTGAAATGCTTGCTAAGCCATATAAATGCGTATCCTTAACATGCAAACCGGTTATTCCTTTTGCTTCAGTTACATTTACCTCTGCAGAGCCAAGTGCAAAAAAGCCCAATTGGTTTGAGGCTAAAACTCTTGCTAAATATGTTCCTTTGCTTCGATAAGCATGAAACAACTCATGGTCACCGCTTCTTGTAATACCATCGCCAAAATCCCACTCATAATTTGTAAAAAAATTCTTATCATCAGTTTTTGATGCAATAAACAGCACAATTAAAGGTTCCATGCCGTTGTCTGGATTCGCAATTAGACGCAATGTTTCAATTTCTTTGCCAACCAAAATCTTTTTCATTGAAATGGCTGACATTTTTTGTTTTGTCCCATCTTTGCCGTTGTCAGAAACAATTAGGGTTACAGTATAAACCATATATTTTGAGCTAATATCTGAATATGTGTGAGTTACTTTTTTCCCTGAAGCTTTTGAACCATCGCCAAAGTCCCAAGAATAAGAAGTTATAAAATCACCGGCATCAGGGTCTGATGAGCATGAAGCATCAAAAGTGAACTCAGTTATGCTGGGAAGACCTTTTAAAGGAGAAACCTCAAAGCATGCTATTGGCGGCATATTCTCCGATATTGGATCTTGCTGTTGACCAGTTGCCTTTCTCTTCACAGCATTTATTATCGCATAATCGTAATCACACAAGCTAGCACTATCGCAAGCTTTAAGCTTTACAGTTTTACTGCCAAGGGTTGCATGAATCGTTATTTTTGCCCAATCATAATAATCAGCACCAATTTCCCATTCGCACCTTGAAATATTGCCATCTGGGTCTATGCTATCTAAGCATGAGAGCTCAACTCTGTCATTTTCAAAGACATTGATTGTTTTGTTTGCTTCTTCCAAGTATGGTTGTGAAGTTATCACGGCTTTTGGAAGACAATTTGGTAAGCCTGCTTGTTCGAAGCAGCCAAAGCTACAATACGTTGATAAACCACAATCTTCTTCTGTATTAGTAGTTGAGCAATATGCTCCGGTAACTATTGAATCTACACAGACTCCAGCCCTTGTGCTTCTATAAGTTTTTTTGTAGGTAGGCGCAGTTGTTATCTGGAGGCATTTTTGGATATTGCACTGACCCATGTAAGAGTACCTCGAGCAATCATCACTCTCATAAAGAGGACCATTGCAAGTATCATAAAGCCAAACTGAATTTTCTCGGCACTTTTTTTCTTCTTGGCATCTTGCACAATGACAGCCATCACAATGATAACCAGCTGAGCAATCAGAATCATATTGGCAGTCACAAGGTCTTCTTGTTGGGGTTTGACTCGGTGTGATCGTTGGTGTAACTGTGGGCGTAATTGATGTTATTGGGCCTTGGCATCTGGAATCCTCACATCTTGCAAATGAATAGCAATAGATTTCCTCTGCACAGTCATGGCCGCTTTCCGGATCTCTTATAACTCTTGTGCAAACATAGCTGCCTGTGCATTTTACAGCATCCAAGCATTGGCATTTGGATTGATTGGCAATAACACATTCTGTTTCGCTTTTGTAGTAAGAAGAATTATTTCTTTGGCAGTCATCTTGCCCTGGCGAACAAGCTGAATTGGTGCAACCATTAAATTTAAAGCAGTTCAAACCAGCAACGCTAACAGAACTACAATTCACAGCGGCTACGCAATTGCATTGATTGCTGTTTGCGTTTACGCAATCAACATTTGTGGAGTAATATCCTTGCTCTGAACAGGAAGCTATTTGGGAGCAAGAGGTGCATTGGCCATTTATACAGCAACGCCCATCACCACATTGAGAATCGGAAGTGCATGAAGTTGGGGCACATGGATCACAGACACAAGCAAAGCAGCACCAATCTCCACAATCACTATGACTTTGGCATTCGCAATTATCTGGTGGCTTTGGTGAGTCGGCTGGTGGCACAGGCGACTCAGAAGGTGGCTCTCCACCACCATTGCCATTGTCGATAATTCTACTCGAAGATAAGGTTGCAAAAAGCAGTATTGAGATAACAAAACAAATAAAAGCCAGCAGGAATATTTTTGTCTTACTCCAAAACTTAAAATTATGCCGGCAAAATATATTGCACAGAATCATATTTTTCAAACTAAATAGAACACAAAAAAATAAAAAAAGGGATGATGTAATTTAGATATGCTTTTGGATAAATTCAGGGGGTTTCTTGGGAGAAAGAAAATAAAGTTAGCAATTTTTTTCATATTGGTTTTTACAGGTTCGCTTTTTTTAGGGGCTTTTTTGATAAAGCCACAAAACAATGTTAAAATAACAATTAAGGCATCTCAGCTTGAAGAGCATAGACTTTTCTTTTTACCATCTGGGAATTTGGAGCTTGAACTCAATAACGACACCGCAAAGAAATGCATATTCATAATGTTCCCATACATGAACGCTGGAAACATGAAGTCACACTTTGTTAAGCTTGTTGAGCCAAGTGAATCCTTTCCTTTCACAAAAGAGATAAAAGAAAATGAAGCTTATGCAATTAAATGTGCTTTGGAGAATGTAAACTTTGAATGGAAAGATCTGCCTGTTTTAATAGTGGGAAGTAAAAGTGACTATATTGTGCATGCAAAAATAACCAATGGCAAGATCGTTGATTTCGAGACTGGTGCCAAGATTTCAGAAGTCATTGTGAGCCCAAAAACAAGGGTGTGGTTCATTGTAAAGAATACTGACCAAAACTATTGGTCTTTTGACATAATAACTGAAAAGGAGAGAGTTGCCAAAGAAGGCGAACTCATCAAATTTTATACTGAAAGGTATTGGCCGCCGCTAAAGCAAAACCAGGTTGTTGTAATTGGTCCAACATCTTTCAAGGCAGGAACATATAAGGGCGGGTTACATGACCATTACTGTAAAGATTGTCCAACACAATCAGAGTTTCGTATTAAGTCTGATTAGAAAAAACAGGGTTTTTTAGAAAGATTGGTGTTTAAACCACCTTGGAAAACATTTAAATTATTATCATATATAAATTCTTCAGTTGGGGCAACTTTTTATGTTTAAAATTCTTGTCTTAAAACGAGGTGAAATCAATGTATATGGATGAAGGAGCTAAAATGGCTTCAGCATATGATCGCGCAGCAACAATGTTTTCGCCAAAAGGGCGCCTTTATCAGGTAGAATATGCTTCAAAGATAGTTGAGCAAGGAACTCTTGGCATAGGCCTTGTCTATGCAAACGGCGTCCTGTTTGGCGCTGAAAAGGCTATAACAAGCAATCTTATGATACCTGAATCAGTTGAAAAGCTTTTCAAAATAGATGACCACATAGGTGCAATAAGTGCTGGCCTTGTTGGGGATGCGAGGCGCCTTATAAAAATAGCCAGAGAGCTTGCTCAAGAGAACATGATTTATTATGATGAGCTCATTGATGTTGAATATCTTGCAAAAGAGATAAGCTCAATAAAGCAAGTTTTTACACAGTATGCTGGCATGAGACCTTTTGGCATAAGTTTTATAATTGGCGGCATTAACAATGGCAATAAGCGCATATTTGAGACCGAACCATCTGGTGCGTTGGCTGAATACAAGGCAACAGCAATAGGTAGAAACAAAAAGAAGGCAATGGATTTTATGGAAAAGAAGTATAACGAAAAAATGAATCTTGAAGAAGGAATAAAGTTGATAACAAACACGATAAAGCAAACAAAAGAGAAAAACGAAACATTTGAAATAAACAGCTTGGAGTTTGCATATATTGAGGAAGGCAAACCATTCACAAAATTGAGCGCAAAGGAGCTTAAGGCAATAATTTCGAAGTAATTGCCTGTAATTTCAGGCGTGGTTTTTAATGGTCAAAATTGAGAATGCGGTAGTGGCACGTTATAGTTATAAGGGAGAAAAGTTCGAGATACTTGTTGATCCAAACTTAGCCATGGAAGTTAAAAAAGGTAAAAAAGTAAATACAGATGAGTTGCTTGCAATTGATGAGGTTTTTAAAGATGCTGCAAGAGGCGAGAGACAATCAGAACATGCTGTAAAAGACGCATTTGGCACAGATGATATTTCAGAAATTGCTAGTAAGATAATAACGAGGGGGGAAATTCAACTTACCACAGAGCAGAGAAGAGAGTTGAGAGAGAGAAAAAAGAACGAGATAATACAAATAATATGCAAAAATGCTTATAATCCACAAACAAATGCACAGCATCCCCCTGCAAGAATTGAAACCGCGATTAATGAATTAAAAATAAGTATAAATGAGTTTGAGCCAGCAGATGAACAGGCAACAAAAATAATAAAGCAACTGAGCAAAGTTCTGCCCATATCAGTTGAAAAATTTGAGATTGCAATAAAAGTGCCTGCCGGCTATGCTGGCCGCGCAAGTCCAATAATATATAGCTATGAAATAAAAAAACAAGAATGGCAGAAGGATGGATCACTCATAGCAGTTCTTGACGTTCCAGCTGGAATGAAAGCAGAATTGATAGACAAAATAAGCAAACTAACCCAGGGAGAAGCGCAGATAAAAATTTTGAATAAGGAGGCATAAGGAGGCATCTTGATGGAATATAAAGTTGTTGTGCCTGGTGAGCTCATAAGCGAATCTAGGTTAAAACTTGGGCAGCACGTTTTTATTGAAAATGGCAAGATATATGCAGAAACTGTTGGAATTGCAAGAACAGATAAAGGCATAGCGAGGGTTGTGGCTCTTCAAGGCAGATACATCCCAAAAATTGGAGATTTAGTAATCGGCGTTGTTGTATCAGAAGAATACTCAGTCTATGCTGTAGATGTGAATTCGTTTTATTATTCTTTCATTCCAAAAGAAGAGATCAGGGTTTTATTAAGGAAAGGGAACATAATAAGTGCCAAAGTTTCAAAGATAAATGAGATTAATGAAATATCGCTCACTAATGTTAGGGTCCTTTATGGTGGTGAAATCCTGCTTGTAGAACCAACTAAAGTCCCGAGAATCATAGGCAAAAACGCCAGCATGATAAAGCTTCTTCAGAATAGTACTAGATGCTCAATAATTGTTGGGATGAATGGCATATTATGGGCAAAAGGGACAGAGCAAGGAATTGAGCTTCTCAAGAAAGCTCTTGACAAAATAGAGCGTGAATCGCATTTAGGCAACCTCACGCTTAAAATACAAAAGATGTTAAGCGAAAAACCATCATCTGAATAGAGGTGTGTATATGGAAAAGTCAGTTTATGAAAGACCGGATGGAAGGAAGATTGACGAGCTTAGAAAAATAAAGATTGTGCCGTCTGTTCTCACTAGGGCGGATGGCTCGGCCTACATAGAGTGGGGGCAAAATAAAGCAATTGTTGGCGTATTTGGACCAAGAGAAGCATTGCCACAGCACATACAAAATCCAACAAAAGCACTTGTAAATTATGTGTACAGAATGGCTACTTTTTCTGTTCCTGAAAGAAAGAGTGCAAAGCCTGGACGCAGAGAAATAGAGATATCAAAAGTGTCTGGGGAAGCGCTTGAAAGTGCAATCTTTGTAGAAAGGTTTGCGAATGCTACGATAGACATATATGCATATCTGTTTGACAGCAATGCTGGAACAAGATGTGCTGCACTCACGGCAGCGAGCGTTGCGCTTGCTGATGCTGGCATTCCTATGCGAGACCTTGTACCAGCCTGCGCAGTTGGTCGTGCCAATGGACAACTAATAGTAGACCCCTGTAAAGAGGAGGAAGATGCTGAAGATGCAGTTGATATGCCAATGGCCATATTGCCAAGAAATAAAGAAGTTGTTCTTTTGCAAATGGATGGTCTCCTAAGCCTAGAAGAATGGAAAAAAGCATTTCACTTAGGCCTAAATGGATGTATGCAAGTATACGAGATTCAAAAAAAAGCAATAAAAGAAAAATATGAAAGCATAGAAAAAGAAGACAAAAAAGCAATAGAGGCATTAAATGAGGAAATGGAATGCCTCGAAAGCGAGGGTCAAAACTCAGCGGAGGGCGATTACGTTGAGGGATGATATTTTGTTTGAACTGCAAGGAGAAAAAGCAAAAGCATATCTTGCGAAGGGAAAAAGGATAGATGGCCGCTCACTTATGGAGTACAGACCAATCTCAATAATACCAAATTTCTCTAAGAACGCAGACGGATCATGTCGTGTTAAAGTCGGGGAAACAGATGTTATTGCAGGTATAAAGATGGAGATAGGTGCGCCATATCCTGATTCACCCAATGAAGGATCAATAAGTGTTGGTGCTGAGTTTACACCAATGGCATCACCGATATTCGAAACTGGACCGCCAGATGAATACTCAATAGAGCTTGCAAGGGTGGTTGATAGGTGCATACGGGAGAGCAAAACGCTTGATTTTAAGCAGCTTCTTATAGAGGAAGCCACAAAGGCATGGATTGTCAACATAGATGTATACGTGGTAAATGATGGTGGCAATCTTTTTGATGCAAGCTCTCTTGCAGCACTTGGTGCACTTATTGTTGCGAAAATACCAAAGATAGAAGGAGATAAGATAGTTAAAAACGAATATTCTGGAAAACTTGAACTTAGCTGTATGCCCTTGCTTACAACATTTTTCAAGATTGGAAACACAATATTTGCAGATGCAACTATAAGTGAAGAAAAAGCGGCAGATGCGAGGATTTCAGTTGGTTCTACGGAAAATAGGCAAATCTGTGCCATGCAGAAAGGGCTTGCTGGAAAGTTTACACAGCAAGAGATAGAAAGATGTTTTGAAATGACTTTTGAAAAGGCAGATGAGCTGAGGTCAACTCTTAAAGATGCCTTAGCAGCAGAAAGCTAACATTATTTCAAAAGGATGAGTGATTTGTATGGGTGATACAAAAAAAGTAAAATATGCCGGTCGTTTTGGGCCGAGGTATGGAAAAGCCATTAGAGAAAGTATTGTGGAGGTAGAATCAAAACAACGCAAAAAACATACTTGCCCAAAGTGTGAATCAGAATCAGTAAAAAGAATCTCGACAGGAATTTTCTTTTGCAAGAAATGCAATGCTAAGTTTGCTGGGGGGGCATACACTCCGAACACCATGTCAGGAACAATTGTAAAAAAGATGGTTCGAACAAAAACATTCTTGCCTATGTTGAAAGAACTCATGGAGCAAACTGAGAAAAAGTTAGAACCGAGGGAAAATAAGGAAAAGCAGGGGAGTCAAAAAATGGAAGATAAAAATCAGTTTGATGAGGGGTAGGTGTAAAAATGTACAAATGCCTTAAATGTGGAAAAGAGTTTGCGGACATGCCAAAAGACCAAGTCAGATGCCCTTACTGTGCATATAGGGTTGTACTCAAAGCAAGATCAGAAGTTACAAAAAAGATAAAAGCGAGATAAGATGCTTGAGCAAATTATTGAATTAAAGCTTCTGTTTAAAAGCACAGCAGAAGCTAAAATCATATATTGGGCTGTTAAGCCAGATGTGATGAAGCACCAGAGGCGTTCTGAAACAAGGTTCAGAAGAAGCGGTCATACTTTAGAAATATTCATAAGAGCTCATGATAAAAATGCACTGAGAGCATCTTTTAATGCAATAATGTCTCATTTATCACTAGCAAAAAAAGTAACTGAAATTTGCTAGGTTTTTTAAATAAAAAACAGAGGTGGTTTTATGACTGAAGAACAGCAAAAGCAGCAAAGAATTATGGAATTCCAAAAAGGGAGAGAGCAGCTATTAAGCTTGGGGTCCAGGAAACAACAGCTCCAGATGCAACTTGCTATTGTGGACAGCGCACTAGTTGAGCTAAAGGATTCTAAACAAGAGAAAGTTTATAAGTTAGTTGGCAATATAATGATCGAAAAAAGCACAAAAGACGCGGAGAAAGAGCTTAAAGAACTCAAGGAGCAACTCGAATCTAAAATAGATACTATGCAAAAACAAGAAGATTCTCTTATAAACCGCTTAAACAAGCTTAAGTCGCAAATAGAATCAAAAGAAAAAGAAGAGTAATTATAATGGCTGTCAAAGATATTTTGCAATTACGTGGAAAAAACATACTTATTATAACGCATAAAGGGGCTGATGTTGATGCAATAGCATCAGCTGCAGTTTTAAGGGCGACCCTTATTAAAAATAACAATGTTGAAATTGCTGTCCCTGAACATGTAAATAGGAAAGCGAAGGAGATTGCAGAGAACTTAGACATACCATATTCAATGATGCCTGATTTTTCTCTTTTTCATGCACTTGTTTTTGTTGATCTAAATTCTTATGAAATGCTTGGCCGCTTTGAGGAAGAAGTTAAGGGCTCTAAATGCCAAAAATTTCTTTTTGATCACCATACTAAAAGCCAGGATGCTATTACAACTAAAGAAAACAGCTTAATAATTGAAGATGCCGCATCAACCACAGAAGTGCTGTCCTACTTCTTAAAAGATGAGAAAGAAGAAATAAGCGAAGAACAAGCACTTTTAATTGCTTTAGGCATAATTTCTGACACAGATAGGTTTTCTTTTGCAAGCAAAGATACCTTTGGCATAATTGCAGATATGCTAAAGATTAGTAAAAAAGACTTCAATGAAATTTTAAGCATGGTTTCTGAGCAGAGAAGCTTATCTGAGAAGATTGCAATATTAAAAGCCATGCAAAAAACCGAGATTATAAAGATAGGTGATATAATAATTGCTAAAGGTTGGATAGGTTCGTTTGAGGCACAAGCAGCTGAAGCCTTAATAAGCTGTGGCGCTGATGTAGCCTTTGTTGGTGGTGTAACCGACGGCCATGCACGCATTTCTGGAAGGGCTGATTTTTTGTTTGCAAAAAATTATGGCTTAGACCTTGCAAATGAAATATTTCAGAAGCTAACTCTTTTTTTTGAGGGTCGGGGTGGTGGCCATGCGACTGCAGCTTCTTTCACCGGCAAAGCTCAGGACCTAGAAAGAATTATGCAAAAATGCTTGGATCTGATAAGTGAAAGACTCGAAGCTTAATTTGGATTTAGGCAGCTTTAAGAGTCAATTATTAGCTTTTTCAGAATTAAGTGTGTTAACTATATCAATGAGCTCGCTTATATCTTTTAGTTCAAAATCTGGTTTTGTTGATGAGTAGTCATGTACCACTTGCCCATATTTTGCAAGGGCTGTCTTCATGCCCAATTTTTTTGCACCTAGAATGTCCCTCGCTGGATTATCTCCAACAAAGAGAATCTCTTGCGGTTTAAGATGGAGTGCCTTTAGGGCTTTTTTGTAGGGGCTTGCATGTGGCTTCATTTTTCCCTTGGGGCCACGAGCAACCACAACATCAAAAAATTCGCAAAGATTCATTTCGGCCAGACGCAACCATGCTTGCTTTATTGGTGCATCGCTTACTATGCCTATGCCAATTCCAAGCGACTTTAGTTTTATTAGTGTTTTCCTTGTGTTTGGATAAGGCGTCAATGATCCCATTTTGGCTTTCCTATATGCTACAATTGCGTTTGCAAGCATTGCATAATCCATTTTTCCGTTTACCTCTTTGATAAATCTATCAAATATGCTTTGATTTTCCATTCCATACTTCTCGTACATATCAAAAAGGATCTTAATTCCCTTTTCTTCATCTATCTGCAGACCAGCCTCAATCATTGCTCTTATAGCGGCTTCGCTTGCTGCGCGTTTCATCCGCATGAAATCTACTAAAGTGTTATCTAAATCAAATACAACAGCTCTTATCATAAAAATCTATACTTATGAATAATTTTAAAAGACTCGAGTTTACAAAAAGGTGTCATTTCATGTTTTTTATTTTTAGGAAACAGTATTCACATATAAATTTCTTGTTGAAATCAATGCCAACTTCACTGTAGTTTCCGCAAAGAGTACATTGAGTCCCTTTTTTTTGTGTCTTCATAGTTGCCCAATCATAAAGCAGTTCCCATGTTACCCAATTTGGTAGCATTAACTCTTGCATCACACTTTTATCATTGCGTGCTATTCGCTCAGCATAAGTTGTCAGAACATATTTTTCAATGTTCTCTAACCACTTAACACGGTCAATGTTGCCCTTGCGTGTGAATTCCATTATCTTTTGTTTATAGATTTCTCCTGCCATATAATCACCAAATAAAGATAAGCGGTATTATTTTTATTTTTTTGCTTTAAGCGAAAATTACCTTAGATAAACTATTAAACTACGGCTTTTTACTTTTTTTCTTTTTGAGTATTTTTCAAGATAGTGAATGGTGCTTTTTGGTATACCAGTAACTTGCTCAATTTCGCGCAAAGGTCTGTGGTCACGGCGCATTTCAATTGCTGCTTTTATCTTAAACAATGGCACGCTAAGTGCATTTCCCCGCTCGGAGACAATAGCAGTGCATATATTGTTGGCTTCTATGAGCTTTTTTGCATTTTTTGAAAGTCTAGCATGAGAAGTTTTGCTCATAGTTATATTCTTTAAATTTTTACACTTTTTGATAAGAGATCTGACTCCAGCGGCTGAAATTGGCCTTGTGAGGTGAACCTCCTCAACATCTTTTGGAACATTTCGAACATCGGCAGCATGACTAATTGAAACTTTCATTGCAAATGCGCCTCGGTTGCTTTAAAGGCAAATTCCAAGAATTTTTGCATTTTGTCGTTGAGATCGCGAAATTTGGCTTTGATATTCTTTGCGCGGACAACAAAAATATCAAAATCATCGGTTTTTTGCAGTTGCTTAGGCCCAGCGACCACTATTTTTGCTTTTGGAATCTCTGGTGCAAAGCTGTTCAACTCATTTATACAGCTAACCATCATTTCTTTTTTAGTGGCCTTGCATGGCTCTAAAGAGGTTTCAAGCTTTTCCAATGCTTTTTTTGTAAATTCTCTCGAATCATAAATATTTTCTTTTTCATTTAGAAAAGATTGCATAGCATAGTGGAGCTTTTCAAAGCCATTTCTAAATATATAGTCTCTGACAAAAAGCTCTGAAAAGGCATAACCAAAAGTCCTTTTTTCTGAGTTTTCAGCATTCCATTCAGCCATATATGAGGATTCATCATTGTAATATTGGTAAAGATCGTTGAAATCTCCTGATGGAAAAATTGTGTAGACATAGCGCCCCTCAATATATTTTTTCTCACCAAGGAAAAGGTTTGGCACCTTAATGCCAAGGTTTTTTGAAACTAGATACTCTATAAACTTTGCAAGGCCTTCGTCAAGCCATACGGCTTTGCTTGAATTCCATGCAAATGCTTTTGCATTGAAACAGTGAGCCAACTCATGAAGAATCACTGGCAAAGCTGATTTTTTTTCACGCAAAACGCTTTCTTTGAGCAATATAAGGCCGCCATTTACATATATGCCACGGCTATAGTTGTTAACTCTAGAATTATAATTACTATCGCATAGTATTGCTATAGCGTATATGTCTTGGTCTGGCTCTATGCCTAACACGTTTGGCAATATAAAATATAAGTTCTCAGCTTCATTGAAAATTTCAGTCAGGTGCGCGTTGCTTATGCTACCATCTTCAAATACAATAAAACGCCCAAATCTTTGGCCAGAGTGAGAATATATAAATCTTACATGTAATGGGCCGTAGCCAACAAGAAAAAGCTCGCCACCCTTTACAGAACCTTTAAAGCCCGGGCTTGCATCAAAGCCATGGATGGGTCCATGAGCACGAAAATAAAGCTCAGTGTTATCCTCAGCGGCAACAGAAAAATCGAGTATTCTTGCCTGTAAGAATGCTTCTTTTTCAAGCTCTTTATATTGTGCTTCTATTTTCAAAAGTTCTTCTTTTCTCTTAGCAGATGAGTTTGTCTTCACAAAAAGTTTTCCGTCACGAACTTCATAATTCTTTATATTCCCAATGGAGTCAGAAATTTTTATTATCCTGTTGCCCTGAAAAGGCATCTCAATTGAAAAATAGTTTATTGGTGTTTCAGAATAAAGGTTAATAGATATTGAAGCAATAGCTTCTTGATCCTTTATATTCAGGTTGCAATCAATCCTAGTTATTTTTGAATATGCTGGCAATGTGAAAAAAAACATAAATGCTAGAAATAATGCCTTTTTCTTCACAAGAAAAAATAAGCATGATTGGATATTTATTAGTTTCCATCACTTTGTAATAGAGGATTCAGTAAAAATGATTCCTTTTTTAAGCTTATTATTTTTTATCTCTTATGAAATTAAGCGAGGATTCTTAATGTCTTTTAAGATTACTGGGCTCGGCGCTTGTGGTGAAGTGGGTAGGAGCAGCTTTTTGTTAGATTTCGGAGACAAGATACTTTTAGATAGGGGCATAAAGCTAACCCCTGATGAGACTGAATACCCATTGCATGTGCAAAGCCAGTTAGATGCGGCAATAATATCGCACGCACATTTAGATCATTCTGGTGATCTTCCACACCTTTTTACAAAAAACAAGCCAATTGTATATTTAACACCACCGACACTTGATCTTGCAGAGATGCTTTGGCATGATTCTCTGAAAATCGCCGGCATCGAGGGAATAGATGCTAAATTTTCAAAGGCAGATATAAAGCGGACTCGCAGATTTTCATTTCCAATAGGATACAGGACAAATCTTAGGATTACGGAAAGGGTTTCACTTGAGTTTTTCGATGCTGGCCACATAGTCGGCTCATCTATGGCTAAGCTAAGTTTCGATGGAAAATCGCTTCTCTACACTGGCGATTTTAAAGTTGAAGAAACTCGGCTTCTGAAAAAAGCAGATCTTAAAATAGGCAAAGTCGATTATCTTATTATAGAAGGCACATACGGTGACACGAGCCACCCAAAAAGGCAAAAAATTGAAAAGGAATTTGTCGAGGCATGCTTACAGACAGTTGAGAGAAATGGTGTAGCAATTGTGCCTGCATTTGCAGTTGGTAGGTCACATGAACTAATAGATGTCCTTAGCGAGTATAAAGTGGAGGTGCCAGTATACATAGACGGTATGGCACAAAAAGCAGCAGCCCTAACAATGCGCTACCCGGGATATCTAAAAGACCCTAAAGCATTAAAGAGAGCACTTGAAAAAGCAATTTGGATAAGGAAAGATTCCCAAAGAAAAAGAGTTATTGAAGAGCCGTGCATAATAATAACTACCGCAGGTATGTGTGAAGGCGGACCAGTGATGAATTATATAAAGAATCTATGCAATGATGAAAAATCCTCTATATTCCTCACCGGCTACCAAGTTATTGGAACGCAAGGCCGCAGACTTATAGAGGAAGGAGTAATAAACATTGACGGCAAGGATTATAGGCCAAAATGCGATATAAGAAAATTTGACTTCTCTGCGCATGCTGGGCAAAGTGAGCTATTGCATGCAATAAAAAAGTGGTCTCCTGAAAGGGTTTTTATTGTGCATGGTGAGCCGGAGAAGATAGAAGCCTTGAAAGATAAAGTAAAGGATGATCTTGGCATAAAGGCCGAGGCACTTGAATTTGGCAAGACAATTAAAGTTGGTGAGTGATGGGCCTTATAATTTTTATGGAGGAAGCTTTCAAACTCATGCTTAAAGAACCAAAGCTCTTCATTCCAAAAATTATTGTTGCAATAATTTATAGCATACCTCTTCTCTGGCTGGCTTACCTGCTTGTAAACAATGCAGCACTTTTCGATATTATGGTGAAAGGTGAAATGCCATCGATAAGAGAATTACGTTCAATTTCAGAAATTTTTTTGCAGCTTATGCTAATATCTGCAATAACTTTCATTGCTTTTGTAATGGATACGCTTGTAAATGCAATGTATCCTACACTTTTGAGGGATTATTACAAGAAAAAGAAACTCTCACTAAGAAGTGCATTCTGTGGGTCGCTTAAGAATACTTTCAGAATATTACCTATAGGCCTTGCATTGGTACTGCTTGTTTCACTGCCAATAAGCATTGCACAAATGTATTTTGCAAAAGCAAGCAAAAGTTTTTTTCATACTGCCATATTTGGGCTTTTTCTAACGCTTTTGGGTTCGCTTTTCGTTGTCGCAATATTTTACTTTGTTTATCCCACAATAATTTTAGATGATAAACCGGTAAAGTATTGCCTAAAAAAGAACTTCAATCTGGTGAAAAAAAATAAAGGCACTGTTTTAAGCGCTTCACTCATATCACTTGCATCAGCAATAGTTTCGCTTGGTTTTTCTTTTGCTGCTGTGCTTCAACCTATTTTCCTATTGTTGTTTTTTCTCGAGCGCTTGTTAGTTATTGTCTTGTTTACATATCAAAATGTGCTTAACCAAGTGGTTTACTTTGGTGTGTCAAAATGAAGCTCTTCTGCCCAAAATGTGGCTCTGAGAAAGGGCCTTTTATAAACCATTTATGCAAAAGTTGCTATAGTGAAGAAAATGAGTTGGCAGTTGTGCCAAGAAAAATGTTGTTGCCAAAATGCAAACGCTGTGGCTTGATATTGGTAAAAAGGCATTGGGTTGAAGAAAGCAATGAAAAAATAAAAGTTTTTTTGGCTGATAACATAAGAAAATTTTATGTCGATGATTGCTCATTAGAGGCAAAATTGGAAAAGGACTTTATTGGATACAAAGGAAAAGTATGCATAAGTGGAAAAGCTTTTGGAAAAAATGTTGATAAAACATATGAGTTAGAGATAAGATATGAACAAAAACAATGTGATCAGTGCAAAAAAAAGGCCTCTTCTTACTACGAAGCCGAGATACAAATAAGGGCAGATAAAGAAACCACTGAGAAAATAATTTATTTTATAGAATCTCTTAATGAGATTGAAAAAAGAGATATTGTAAAGAAAATCAAAAACAAGAGAGGTGCTGACATTTTTGTTATATCAAACAGAAGTGCAAAAAAAATTGCAAAAGCCATCGAAAGGAGTTTCAAAACATGCTTTAAGGCATCTAGCACTTTACGCGGAATTAATAAAAATGGCAAAGAGCAGCTGCGCCATACATATTTAGTTAGGACAGCAAATAAATAAGTTAGCGCAGGGATTAGATCTCAAACTTCTTCAGCGCTTGCTTTATTTCATTTATAGGGGTATTACAAACTAGAAGGGGTATCCTCTCAGTCTCAGCAATCTTCTTCGCAACTTCATCAATGTTTTTTGGATCATCAGGACCGTGCAATACAACTATTGCTGGCTTCATATCTGTGCTAAAGCGACCTATTTTAACAGCTATCATTGGTGAGCGTCCATTTGAAACCTTTTGGAATATAAGCGCACGCGCGGGAGTTCTTCCATAAAGATGCATATACTCATGCACAGGAACATCAATTATAACCTTAAGCGAGTCAATGAAAGTGTATCCATAAACCATAGTCTCACTGAGCCTAGCTTCATGAACAATACAACTAGCTTTTATCAATTTGGCAAATTCAGCAGCGGATATTGCTCTTGTAAATTCATGAATATCAAAAGCTTCTTCGCCGGGGTCAAAATCCTTCAAAAGCTGCCTTACCACGCGGCTTCCTCTTTGGGTATCTATCTCAATGAGCGCATTTACGAACCTTTTTATAACGCCTATGCCTGGGCTTTTTCTTCGGCCACCTTCGTAGTCGCTTACTGTTGATGGGCTAACCTTTAGATGCTCTGATAGCTCCGTTTGTGTTATGCCAAATATTTCACGCCATTTTTTCATGCTGCTGCCTGGGTCGCTGCTTAAAGTAATTTCTCCAGCCATTGTTACAGCTAGTTTCTCTGTAATAAAAATCACCTAAATATTAATTATAACTGAATATTTAAATTGGTTTCGTCAATCGTCCCTTTTTGGAGAGTTTTTTGACGAAATATTGCAAACAAAAGATGGGCCCGGAGGGATTCGAACCCCCGATCTGCAGCTTAGAAGGCTGCTGCCTTATCCACTAGGCTACGAGCCCGGCCATTAAAGAATAATATTTGAGGCAAATTAAAATAGTTTGCCTTTCAAAGATGTTTTTCCTCAATTAAAAGGTTTTAAAGCTAGGGGATAAAGTTCTTTTAGCCTTACTTTTTTTGTTTTTGACACTATAACCCAAGGATTTCCAAAACTGCTGATAAAATGCCTACATGCACCGCAGGGCCTTATTATTTGCCATTTTTGGCTTTTCCTGTCTGGCATGTGAACCGCAACAATAGTTTTTATTCTTCTCTCACCTGAGGAAAACATAGATGCTATGGCTGCTGGCTCAGCACAAATAGATGTTGGGGACGAAAGGTAATTTTTGATATTAGTAGCAGCAAATACATTGCCATTGGCAGATAAAAGCGCTGCTCCCACTGATGCAGAAATTGATTTAGTCTCTAACCTGTTATTCATTATAACATTAAGGGCTATCTCAATCAATTTCTTATCTTCATTAGTCAATTTTGCACTGCGCATAATCTTTTTTTTGCTGAAAAGAATAAAAATGTAACTAATACTAAGTCATGGCCTATTCTTGGTCGAAACGTTCATTACTTTATTAAATCTTGAGCAAACAGTTATTTTTCTTTTTTCAATATCACAAAGCCAAATGCAAAGTTTTTTGTTGTTGAATTCGCTGGGAAAGTATTTAGGCCTTGTAATAGGCCCAAACGATTTTGCAAAACATTTCCTGTACAAGCTTAGCGAATTTGAAGGTATTACAAAAACATACTTGTCAACAAAAGGCAAATAAGCAAGCTTTTCTCTGAGCTTGCCTTTAGTTGGCCTACATAGGATTTCAAACCCAAAGAAGCTGCCGTTGATCTCAGCAAAAATGTCATATGAGCCGGTTCTTCTGGGTGAAAGTGAAACCGATTGCTCTGTTTTGATATTCTTTGCACACAGTTGCCGTAATTTTTTCTCGGTTGCTTTATACATTACTTGCTCAATAAAGCTGCCTGCCATTTACTAAACACCTGCAAAAAGAAGCAAAAATAATACATACGTTGAATATAGAATTAAAACATGCTTGCGCGAGAGCTTTCTTTTAATGAAAATCATAATGGATATTAGTAACATCAAAAGAAAAGCTATAGCTGATTTAATTATCAGTGAGCTTGACACAGAAAATTCCCTGGCAATTGCTGCTACACCAACAACAAAAAAGCTATTTGTTATGCAACTACCAAATATATTTCCGAGGAGAAGGCCGCCTTTATTTTGCTTAGCTGCACTTACAGTAACACTTAACTCAGGCAAAGTTGTACCAATTGCCAAAATTGCACCTATAAAAGCAGCGCTAACATTAAGATTCGTGGCAATTTTAATTGCAGAGTTGACCATAAAATCTGCACTTATAAAAACTACTATCAAAGAAACTGCAAGTATAAAAAACTCTCTAAAAAGCTCTTTTTTGATGGATTTGCCAGTGCTTCCCTTTCTAACTGTTATTGCGCTGCCATTCATAACTTGGTGCAAATATCTAGCTGTTATAAAATAATTGATAAAATCAATAAAGTCGTTTTCATTTTTTCGTTCTTTTTTTGTAAAGAAAAGAAAGCTAACATATGCAGTAAAAAGAAGCAGTAAAGCAACTCCATCAATCCAAGATACGGTAAAGCCAATGCTCATCACAGACATTAGAAGTGTTATCGCAAAAGCCATTATTGTTATGTCCCTTTTTATAAGCAACTTGTTTACAGCAATAGTCGAAAAAAGCAAACCAGTACCTAAAACAAGTGTAAGGTTGCTCATGTTAGCACCAACCACATTTCCTATTATCAGTTCGCCATTTCCACGAAGTGCGGAAAAAATCCCTGATATTATCTCTGGCAGCGAGGTACCAACGGCAATGATTGTGAGACCTATAACAAGCTCGCTTACAGATAGAATCTTAGCAATATTTACACTTGATTTTACAGCGTGCTCAGATGCTTTTACAAGGAAGAATAATGAGGCAATTAAAGTGGCTGATAAAAGCAAAATGTCCATAATATTAGATGAATTGGTGAACTTTAAAATTATAACCTCGCTTTAAAATAAAGATTACTTTGCATACTGATTTAAATATCATTTAAACATATTTTTAGCATGGAAGAAAAAAGCAATGGTTTGGAACAAAAAAATGTTGACCTCGTTGGGTTGATAGAGCAACCAACGTGGAAAACTATATTGATAGATCTTGTGAAAAGGGAAAAGATGGATGTATGGGCAATAGACATAATTGAACTTTCCCAAAAGTATTTACAAAAAATACAAGAAATGAAAGAAAACAATCTAAGGATCCCAGCCAATGCGATGCTTGCATGTGCAATTCTTCTTAAGCTAAAATCCAGAACCATCAGGTTGCCTACTGAAGAACCAGAGCAGGAGCCTTTGCCAGAAATAGGCGAACTGCCAGAGCTGAAGCCGATAAGCAGAATAAAGGAACGCAGCGTTACTCTTGATGAGCTTCTTGAAGAAATTGAAGCAGTTATTGAGAAGACAAAAAGCAAGATGGCGATTCAGGAAAGGAAAGAAATTATTGCAATAGACGTTCCAACAATGATTAAGCATGACCTGGGGAAAAAGATTGAGGAATTGTATGAAAAGATTACTAAAAGCGCAGATGAGCAGGGCCTTGTCCTATTCTCGCAGATTGTGGATAAAAGCACATTGCTTGAGGTAGTAACAACATTCATATGCTTATTATTTTTAGCATCTGATGCTCGCATAAATTTATGGCAAGAAACATTCTTTGGTGAAATTTTTATTGCAATTATAAAGAACAATGGGGATGAAAGAAACAATAAAACATCTAGTTAAAAAGTGGTTGATATGGAAAAGCTGATGTTTGGAACCGCTGGAATACCTCTTAGCGCAAAACCATACAACACTATTGAGGGTATAAAAAAAGTAAGGGCTTTAGGATTAGAAGCAATGGAGCTTGAATTTGTGAGGAATATAAATGTAAGTGAAAATTCAGCGCCGGATGTTAAGAAAACCGCTGAAAGCAATGATATTGTCCTTACATGCCATGCATCTTATTTCATAAATCTAAACTCAGCAGAAAATGCTAAGCAAGAAGCAAGTGTTGAGCGCCTTAAGAAAGGTGCAATTAGAGCTTACGAGTGCGGAGCATTCAGCATATGCTTCCACGCTGGTTTCTATCAGAACAAAACGCCAGCTGAAACCTACAAGAAAATAAGGGTGGAATTAGAAAATATAGTTGAGTTTCTCAAGAATAGTGGAGCAAAAATATGGCTAAGGCCTGAAACCACGGGCAAAAGCTCGCAGTTTGGTTCGCTTGATGAGATACTTTCTCTTAGTTCTGAAATTGATGGTGTGATGCCTTGTGTGGACTTCTCGCATATGCACGCAAGGAATGGTGGCAAGATTAACTCATACAAAGAGTTTGTAGAGGTTTTAGAAAAAATAGAGAAAGCACTTGGAAGAATGGCATTGAACAAAATGCATATTCATGTATCAGGAATTGAATATACTGATAAGGGAGAAAGGAACCACTTAAATCTTCCTGAATCTGATTTGAATTATAAGGATTTACTTAAGGCGCTAAAGGATTTTAATTGCAAAGGTGTAATTATAAGCGAAAGCCCAAATATTGAGCTTGATGCTATGCTGATGAAAAAAACATATGAAAAACTTTGAATTGCATTTATGCCAATTTAAGGCCTTTAAGGACTGTAAATGCAACTAATGAGCCAGCTAAAGCTGTAATTAATTGCATCAAAGACATTGGAAACAAAAGAGCTTTTGGAATTAATGAAAATTGGATAAGGGTAAATGCTGAAAGCCCCAGCCATGTGGCCTTCAAAGCTGATGCCAAAACAGCCTTTATGTAAAAAGGCCTTTTGGCCATTTTTTTGAATACAAAAACTAGTGCAAAGTTACCCAACCAGATGAAGGGCACTAGCAAGATAACATATCGTGTCAAATTGCCGAAAAGTAGGCCTGCGCTTACAACACCCAATGAAGGCAGGAGAACTACTGGTAAGGTGTAATGCAGTTTAAGGCGCAATGCTGAAACAACAAGCATAGTATTTACAAGAATACCAACGATAAGCTGTTGTTGCGAATGACTCAAAACAAAGGGCAAAAAAAAGCAAAAAAGGCCATAGCAAATGCCTTCGAGCATCTTATAAAACTCAGAGTATTTGGAGATACCTGAATATGAAAAGGATTGCATTTAGCTCACCCATAAATAAATGCAGCTCTGCTTTAAATATTTTGCTGTTTTTCTTTTCTTTATGGAAAACAAAAAGAAAGCCCTGCTTTTAAACGAACTTGGAAAAGCCCAAAAAAGGGAGGGGCGACTTTCCAAAAAAGAGCTTGCAAAGATTGCTAAAAAAGTCTGTATGCCTGAAAACGAGGTTTTCAGCACCGCTACCTTTTATTCTTTCCTCACACTTGAAAAGAGAGCTAAGCACAGCATACTTTTGTGCAATTGCCCAGCAGAGTACCTTAGAAGCTCAGACAAAATATCCAAATATTTGGAAAAAAAGTTGAAAGTAAAGCTAGGGCAAACTACAAAGGACAAAAAAATTTATCTCGGAATGACCTCTTGCATTGGCCTCTGTGATAAAGCACCTGCTTTGTTGGTAGATGGAAAACCCGTTGTTAATGTAACAACTAAAAAAATTGATGAACTGCTGAGGTCGCTCAAATGACAGAGAAAAAGATACTTTTTGACTCAGCTCTCAAAGGAGCGGGAATTGCTTTAAGTAAAACACCTACAGAAGTAATTGAGGTAGTAAAAAACTCTGGTTTAAGAGGTCGTGGGGGTGCTGGGTTTCCAACAGGCCTTAAATGGGAAATAGCAGCAAAATCACAAGGTGAACACTACATCATATGCAATGCAGATGAGGGTGAACCTGGTACTTTTAAAGACCGTCTTATATTATCAACAGTTCCATTAAATGTAATTGAAGGCATAATAATTGCAAGCCATGCTGTTGGGGCCAAGCAAGCATATATTTACCTTCGTGGAGAATACAACTATTTCTTGCCGAAGATCAGAAAAGCAATAAAAAAAGCAAGGCCACTAATGGAAAAAATAGAGCTAAATTTAGATATTGTGGTTGGTCAAGGAGCCTATATCTGTGGGGAGGAAACTGCGATATTGAATTCTATAGAGGGACATAGGCCAGAACCAAGAAAAAGGCCGCCATATCCTGCTGAGAAAGGCCTATATGGTTCTCCAACAGTTGTAAATAATGTTGAGACCCTCGCAATGGTTCCATTGATATTTCTCGGCATATTTGATCCAAAAAAGCGCCTTTGCTCACTTTCTGGTGATGTTGAAAAACCAGGAGTTTTTGAAATACTCGAAGGCAAACAAATAGGGAAAATATTGGAAGAGGCTAAGCCAATAGGCATACCAAAAGCGATTTGTTTTGGTGCTTCCGGTGGCATAATGCCGTATGATCCTTGCATGGAAATAACTGAGGAGAATATCAAGGAAAGAGGCTGTTTCTTTGGTTCTGGGACAATAATTATTGTGAATCACACGCATTCCATAGTAGAGCTTTGCGAAAGCATACAAAAGTTTTTTGTGCATGAGTCATGCGGCTACTGCATGTCATGCCGCGAAGGTTCAAAAAGGATGCTTGAGTATATTAAAAGAATTTCGGCTGGAAAGGCCACAATGAAAGACCTCAATAAGTTAGAAGAGCTTTGCAATTTTGTATCTGTTGCATCTTTTTGTGCTTTAGGCAGGTCAATGCCATTGCATATATTAACAGCATTGAGACATTTCAGAGAGGAGTTTGTGAGAAAATGCAGATAACTATTGATGGAAAAATTTTAGAATTTCACAAAGGCCAAACAATACTTGATATTGCACGCACAAATAAGATTGAGATACCAACGCTATGTTACCACAAGATGTTAAAGCCCGAGGGAAGATGTAGGGTCTGCTTAGTAGAAGCAAACAGTAAAATTGTAACTGCTTGTGATACACTTGCAGAAGACAATATGCAAGTAGTTACTACTTCTGAAAGAATTAGAAGGTTAAGGTTAGAGGCACTAAATCTGATAGCCTCGACTGTGCCAAAAGAAACCTTAAGGAAAGAAAATGAATTAACTAAAACGATGCGCCTTGTTGGATTTAAGAAGCCGACTTATAAGCATAATATTGTAAAGGACAAAGATAAGTCAAGTGCAGCCATTTGGAAGAGTATGGATGAATGCATTGTTTGCGGTAGATGCGTTCAAGCCTGCTCAAAAATGCAAACAGTTAACGCTCTCTCATATATGGGTAGGGGATATTCTACAATAGTTGTCGGCAGTGAAAACCAGCCACTAAAAGATACAACTTGTGTCTCCTGTGGCCAATGCTCTTTATTTTGCCCAACAGATGCAATAACCGAAGCTTCTGATATAAGCAAAGTAGAAAAGGCCTTAAGATTGAAAAGTAAGATTAAGGTTGTTCAAGTAGCACCATCTGTAAGGGTTTCGGTTGGAGAATTTTTTGGCCTTGAACCGGGCACGATAGTAACAGGGCAGATAGTCGCTTCATTGAAGAAGCTTGGTTTCGACGCAGTTTTTGATACTAATCTATCGGCAGATCTCACTATAGTGGAGGAAGCGAAAGAATTTGTGGACAGGTTCAAAAAGGGTAATTTGCCAATGTTTACAAGCTGCTGTCCAGCGTGGATTGATTTCTGTTGTGAATTTTATCCGGAATTTATAAATAAACTTTCAAATACCAAAAGCCCGCAGATGATGCTTGGTGCTTTGATAAAAACATACTATGCAAAAAGGTTAGGTTTAAAGCCGAGCGATATAATAAGCGTTTCAATAATGCCGTGTACTGCAAAGAAAAGGGAGGCTAAACTGAAGAACATAAATGCCTCGAATGTAAAAGACATTGATTATGTGCTAACAACGAGAGAACTAGGTCAATGGCTTAAGAGCAAAAAAATCAACCCTGCAAAGCTTTTGCCCGCTGAATTTGATTGCCCCCTCGGAGAAAGCACAGGCGGGGGTGCACTTTTTGGTGTTACTGGAGGTGTTATGGAAGCAGCATTAAGGACTGCATATTTTTATATTAAAGGCGAGGAAATGAAAGATCCAAAAATAGAGCCGATTAGAGGAACTAAAAGCTTAAGGGAATTTGAAGTGAACATCGGTAAAAATAAGGTTAAAGGCGCGGTTGCACATACTTTGGAACGAGCAAGAGAGATTATAGAAAGGATAAAAAAAGGTGAAAGTTTTGATTTTGTAGAAGTTATGGCTTGTCCTGGCGGGTGTATTGGCGGCGGCGGTCAACCAAAGCCAGTTGATTGGGAAGCGATTGAGAAAAGAGCAAAAGCAATTTACTCAATAGATGAAAACAAAAAGATAAGGTTATGTCACCAAAACCCCGATTTGAAGAGGGTTTACGAAACATTCTTGCAGAAACCTGGATCAAAAAAAGCAAAAGCATTGCTTCATAGAAAATACCCTAAGAGAGGTAAACCGCAACAGCAAGATTAAAAATTATTTTTTTATCTTTTTTTTCATTACAAGCTCAATCACTGATTTTATTTTTTTGTAATTATTTTCTACTTCATCATCAACATCTATTTCTTTCAAGATACCTTTTTTCTGATAGTGCTCTAGCAGCGGCTTAGTTTTATTTTCATATTCACGGAAGCGCTTTATTATAGCTTCAGGCATATCATCGGCCCTAACATCCAGCTTAGAACCACACTCATCACAAATACCCTCATTCTTTGGTTTAACACTTGCCAGGTTGTAAACCTTGGAACAGCTGGGGCAATAGAGCCTTTTTGATAAGCGCTCAACAGCTGCCTTTTCTGACAGTCTGAAGTATATCACTAAGTCAAGCTTTGCATTCAATTCAGCTAATATGTTATCAAGGTCACTTGTCTGCTTAATTGTTCTAGGATAACCATCAAGGATAAAGCCATTTTTTATTTGGCTTTTCTTTAGCTTCTCAAGAAGAAGTTTCTTTGTATTTTCATCGTCCAAGAGTTTTCCTTCTTTTATAAGTGCTTCAAACATTTCCTTGAATTTTTTGTCGGTAGCTATTTTTTCCCTTATTATATCACCAGTTGAAAAATGAGCTAAGCCATATTCTTCAAAAATTTTTTTTGCCATGGTGCTTTTTCCCGAACCGGGCGGTCCCATAAAGACAAAATACATTGCCATAAAAACACCTTTGAATTAAAGTAAGTACAATATGTTTTTAATTGTTGACAAAAATCACCCAAAAGTTTTCTTTTTATTTTAATGAAACTATTAAAAAGGCAAAAGCATTATCTTCCTATATATGACTGAGCCTGTTAATATGGGCCGCACTGAACAAACACAGGCCCCAAAAAAATATCCTCCAAGGGCTGCAGCAAATCGCATCACTGATAGAGTGCCAACTGCTGGGCCAGAAGAAACCATTCGACAAATAAAGGAAAAACTTTATGAGAAAGCAAATATATTCGAAACAATAAGCTATATTTATGTTTTAGATTCAAACGGCTGCCTTCTTGGGCTTTTTTCAACGAAAGAACTATTCAAAACGGGTGACTCCGTTAAGGCAGAAGAGATAATGAATACAAACATTATAAAGGCTAGACCTTATACTGATCAAGAAGAAGTGGCTTTGCTTGCACTTAAGTACAATTTGAAATCAATACCTATAGTTGACAAAAACAACAAGTTCATGGGTGTTGTTAGGTCAAGAGCGATAATGAATATATTACAAGGAGAGCATGTTGAGGACTTTCTCAAGTCAGCTGGTATCCGAGGTTTTGCGGCAAAAAATCTCAGCGCATCTGCTTCTCAAATGATAAAGGCTAGGGTGATGTGGCTTATAGTTGGCCTTTTTGGTGGTGTTTTAGCCGCACATTTAACCGGCCTTTTTGAAGAGCCACTAAAGCAATATTTTATACTTGCGGCTTTTGTACCACTCATGGTATATATGGCTGATGCTATTGGAACACAAACGCAGACTTTGTTCGTAAGGGATTTGGTAATGCGACAGCTTGTTCTTAAAAAATACCTTTTGCGTGAAATAAAAGTTGGCTTTGGGATAGCAGCACTGCTTGGCCTTTTGCTTTACATAATAACAATATTTTGGTCAAAAAATTATTTTATAGCACTTATTTTGGGGCTTTCAATGTTTTTAACTGGCTTTGTTGCAATTTTCGTGCCAATTGCAATAATACTTATCCTCAATAAGCTTGGCCTTGACCCCGCAATTGGCTCGGGACCATTTGCAACAATTATTCAAGATGTCTTAACTTTAGCCATTTATTTTGCAATAGCTTCAACAATGCTTAATTTAATGCCAATGAACTGATTCAATTCATCCACAATGCATGAACCGAAGCACATATTCTTTGGCTTTTTTTGTGTCGTTTCGAATTTCAGCCATAATTTTGGCATCATTGAAAGATTCGAGCTGCTTTGCAACACCTTCGATAAGTCTCTTTGGAAATACACCATCCTCAAGATAGAAGCCAGAGTGTGCTCTTAAAATTGATGCAGACTCAAAGCATGATGAAGGCAGATGCAAAAGCTTTGCGCGTAACCCATTATTTTCACTCTTAAAGACATTTGCACTTACATAGCTCTCTTTCGCAATCTTGCTACAATCTTTGTGTAGAAGGCCATGCTTTGAAGCCACGGCTATTGCTGCAAGCAAAAGGTGAGAATTTGCTGAAGAGTCTGGGCTCCTTAATTCAATTGTTTGTGTTGCGTGTTCGACTGGCTTTCGCTTATGTTTGTCTTTTTCACCAATAAAGCATTTTATTTTGCGCCAGCCTAGCGGAACTCTTATAAGCGCAGTCCTGTTTCTCTCACCCCAGCAGATGTTTGTAGGTGCCTCGTGGTATGGCACAAGCCGCATATATGAAATAGGCACAGTATTTCCAAACGCAGTTATGCTCGGTGAGAGCTTCAAAAGGCCACCAATAATGCTTTTTGCAGTGCTGCTTAAATCCTCGTTTTGATCTATTAAAACGTTCTTTCCTTTTTTAACAGCAGCGATATGTATATGCATGCCACTACCAGCATTTCCAAATGTTATTTTTGGGGCAAATGTAACCTCACGTCCGTAGGCAGCAGCAACATTCCTTATCACCCATTTAGTAATAACAATGTGGTCAGCCATTTCTGCTAATGGCTCAAGGTCAAGTTCTATTTCAAATTGTTCCAACACAGCAGCTTCTGTGTCTATGCAACCAACTTCAGCATGGCCGTATTTTGCATTTATGCCTATTTTGTGAAGAATCAAGAGTATTTCTTCGTTCATATCGTGTGACTTAACAAATGGTTTGCTTTCGTGATAGCCTCTTTGCTGCGCACATGGATACATGAAAAAAGGCTCTTTTTTTACTATTGAATAATATTCAATCTCGCCAGCTGCAAGAAGCTCTATGCCTGTTTTCTTTTTCAGGGCAAAAATTGCTTTTTTTAGAACACATGATGAGGAAATATCGAGCTCATTGCCTGACTTATCAAAATAAGAGCAAAGGACATTCAAAGTTGGGTTTTTGGAAAAAGGATTTACAAAAGCAGAGCTTAGCCTTGGAACTATGTAAAGATCACTGTTTTCAGTATCGATGTAGGGGAATAAGCTTGAGCCGTCTACACGCTCACCAAAAGCCATTATTCTTTCAAAATGTTCTCTGCTTTTTATTGCAAAACTGAGCGTCTTAAGGCGCCCGTCCGCAGGAATGTGGTTAAGATTAAGCATTCTTATGTTTTGCCTTTCAACTAAGCGCCACAAATCTTGCATACTAAAATCCTCTGGGCTTTTTTTCAGAAATTTCGCTATTTCACCTTTCCCCGAAAAACTTTTTTTGCTATATCGCAAAGTAACCACCACAAAGTATATGCTACAAAGAAAGATATTTTAAGATTGAGCAGCTACATTGTGACTCTTATGAAGAAGACAAAGGCAGAGTATTTCAAGAGGCATATTTCGGAAATTTGAGATTAGGGAGTTTTAAATCTAGCGCAAATTAAAAGCATTTTGCTTAAATCGGGCTGTAAATTGAGTGCCTTAAAATCCTTCTAAATGCCAAAAGAGCCTTGTATGCCGGCCATGCAGCAAAGAAACAAAAAACCAAAAACGCAGTAACTTCGCGGCTGTGCATTATTGGGACTCCGAAATGTGGCAAGTCATAGTATAGAAAAACAGTCATTAGCGCAAGGCAAACAACGATAAAAGCGTTTGCTGCCATTGACTTTGCTTGTTTCAAAACATATGGTGTATTTGCCTTAAGAATTGTCTTTTTCTCTGACTTTGGTAGCTTTGGTATAAGAGAGAAAAGCCTCTCGTGCAAATGCCTATAATTGTAAACCGGTTGAAAAAGCAATATAGTTATTATTATAAGCAAAAATGCCAAGAAATTAACTGCTTTTGCCTCAGCCATGCTCAAAAGCCCACCAGCTGAAACAACTTGGGCTATAACTATGAGGAATTCGCCCAACGGACACAAAAGAATAGCAGCCATGGAAGAATCCTCTGAGCTTAATCCAAACTTTGCACCAAGAATCCTTATGCAAAGAGAATTACCCAAAAATGTCAAAACGCCGAGAAGGATGGCAATTGCAATTAAGTAAAGCAGCTCTTGTGTTTGCGGAACCATAACTTTTCCGCTAAAGGAATCATAAAATATTGTTGTGCCAAATGCCACAAAGAAAAAAACCAAAAAGAAATCCATAAGGAAAGAAATATTATTTTTTATTTTTTTTCCAGATGCTGTTTCGCTCAGTGCGAAGCCGGCAAAATATGCACCTAAGCTTGCAGAAAGGCCGAGAGTATCGCCGAGGGTGGCAACAATTATGCCGATGCCAATGGCATAAAGTGCCATTTTTACCTGTCCAAACCCTTCTTGCTTTATGTACCTTTCGACTTTTCTTGATAGGTAGTGAACACAGTAGAATGCACTAGCTGCAAAAACTATTGCTGTAAGGCCAGTGTTTATTATTGCAAATGGTCCGCCACCTTTAAACTTTGACATGCTCGCTATAAGGACGAGTATCATTATTCCCAAAAAATCTTGTAAAACGTTGATCGAAAGAGCAACCTTTGCACCATTTAGGTGAACTATTTTTTGGTCTATTACAAACTTTGCGATTATTGCTGTGCTTGTATTTGGTAGCATTGCGCCAATCACTATAGCAAAAAAAGGACTATAGCCAAGCGCAAGCATTGTGAATGTCCCAAGAGACATCACAAAAGCAAGGTCTATTATTGCTAAACCGAAGACAGCTGAGCCAGCTGAAAGAAATTGCTTCCAAGAAAGCTCAAGGCCTAAATAAAACAACAGCACAAAAAGTCCTAATTCAGAAAAAACCTGTATTAGTGCATCTTTAGGACTTATGAGGTTAAGCAGAAATGGGCCTAAAAAGAAGCCAGCTATTATAAAGCCGATTACTTCATTTTGACCAAGTTTCTTTATGATTGTGCTCAAAGCAAGAGCTACTATTACTATTATGCCAATCATTGTAAACGGCACAGCTAGCAAAGCCATAGTATTCAATAAAGCTTCTAAAAATAAAAACCTATTGTGCATTGGCATTATAATTCAAATTAGTTTAGATTTATCTAACCTCAAAATCAATTACAATTTGAACCTTAGAGGCAGATACAGATCTTACAATGCGTTTATCAGAAAAAACAACGAACCGCTTATTTTTTGCAGCTGCAGTGCTAATTTTTTTTTCAGAATCCAAAAAAGGGTTTTTTGTGTCAGCAAATCGATAAAAATGAACCTTACAGCCATTATTAGCTGAAGCGAATACCTCATCAAGAAAGTCTTCAGCACCTTTTGGCATTGGCATCACTATGCGGTCAAACTTCTCATTTAGCTTCGGCACAATTTTCCTTACATCTCCTAGAAGGGGCCTAATCCTATTTTCAGACTTGTTAATCTTTATATTCTCAACAAGTAAAGAATATGCTTTAGGATTGAGTTCAATTGCAATTGCATATTTCATTTTGGTGTGCTTTGCAAAAACTATGGGAAAAGGCCCAACACCAGCAAACCACGCACCAATTATTTCGTTTGGCTTTATCAGTCTTGCAATTCTCATCCTTTCAAAGCTCAATCTTGGAGAAAAATATGTATTTGCCACATCAACCTTGAAAAGGCATCCAGATTCCTTATGCAATGTTAAAGTTCTTTTTTCGCCAGCTATTATTTCAATAGGCCTTAGCCGAAAATCACCTGTGTGCTCACCACATATTCTAGCAACAGTCTTAATATGTGGATGAACTTCCAGAATAGCTTCACCAACAAATTGCTTTTTATTCTCAAGTTCTTTTGGTATTTCAATTACCGCTATATCACCAATGACATCAAAAGAAGTTACAAGCTGTTCAGCTTCCTTTTCCGTTAGTTTCTCTCGAAGGATCTCTTTGAAAGACTTTGGCCTATATTCGGAAGGAGAAAGCACCTTATCTTCTATTACAAAAGCGCATATTTTTTCTAGCTGCTCTTTCTGCTTTTTGCTGGGTTCTTTTATAAGTGGAAACCATATATATTCGTTGTCTTTGTATGGCAAAAAACTGAAATCAAGCAATTTTTTTGAAATTAAGGCCTTCCTAATGATTTCGCCAAATTTTTTGTTTGTTCTTATGCAAAGGGGCATATCTGTTATTTTAGGGGATACCTTTTAATTTTTATCAGATGACTTTTTGCTTTTCTTTTCTGAAGTGTCGGTTCTTTTATTTTCTACATCTTCAGCGTTTTCCCTTTTTGTTTTGTCTGTAGGGCTTTTTAAATAAAGCCGCAGAACCAAAAACCACATGATAAGAAAAGCTAAAACTACCAAAAAGATAAATGGCAAAATAAACCAGAAATAACTAACACCAACATCACTTCTTCCAGAAGGCTTTATCGTAAGCACTGGTGAAACCGTTGTCGAATGTGGCTTGTTTTTATCAGGTGTTGGAGTTGGTTTTTGTGTGTTTGGTGTTGGGTATTGTGTTTCTCTTGTTTGATTGTAATCTTGGATTGCAAGACCTATAACAACAGGTTCTTGATATTCATAGACTGCATTCTCGTCTATTTTAGAATTTACATAATAAACAATTTCATTTTTGCCTGCTAAATAAAACTCAAGCACAGGATCTGGCTGCACAACCTTAAAGGGCTCATTACTTGTGACAACGCTTGCATCATTTGCGATAGATTTAGGGATTATCTCGAGGATCTTTGCACTTTGCGTGTTTGTGTTAAATTCAAATGATAATGTAACTTTTGCTTTGTGTGATACTTTGCCATTTCCATCACGATATGCGAAAAGCTGCACTTTTCTTTTTGTTGAAACGACATGCTTGCCAAATTCAGCAAACCTTGTTAGTTCGTCGTTGCTATAAAGAGACTGCAAAATTTTAGGTATTGATTGCTTAGAGAAAACCCTGGTTAGCTCAAAAACGCGTTCCTCAGAGCTATCTTTTGGAGTTTCTTGGGCTTTTGGTGACATGGTGGGAGTATTCCTTGGAGTGATGCCGGGTGAGTAGCTGCCGCCACCCCCGCCACCGCTTGGCCTGGTGGGTTTGGGTGTTGGTGTTAGTGATGGATTAACATATATTTCAACAGAAACTTTGTTGTCTGTTTTATAGTCGTTGGCTACATTTTTAATTTGTACCTCAAAGGTTTTTACGCCAATCTTTGTTAAAGTTTGGGAATATAAAGACACGGGGGTTACAATTTCCGGCTCAAGCACGACCTTTTTTTGATGCAATAGACTTGAGCCGTCCATAAGTTGCAAAGTAGCATTAACAGCCCATGGCGCACGGTTGAAAACATTTGCAATTATCTCCGCCCTAGATCCCTTATATGCTGGTAAGGGCACATCTATGCTTTCAATTCCGACTGCATTACCATCAATGAATAAAGATGAAGCAAGGTTATTGTCTTCCAGAAGCAATTCGCTAGGCAAGCTATCTATGGAGACAAGAATATTATGATCACCCAAAGCATTTATCGATATGTTTTGGAACACAACTAAGTTATTTTGACGAGGAGAGAGCTTACTACTGATTGTTTGGATATAGAAGCCGTCTACAAAAAGCGATAAATTCTTATCAATTTGTTCATCCCCCTGCATATCCAACCAAACGTTTACAATTACATTGAAATCTCTGCCAACCAGCGTCCTATTTTGATACAAAGTATTTTCAAAGTCTACTGATATTAAAGCAACATCATTAACGTCTACGATTTGCTCTAACTCTTTGCTGGATGCCAATGCATAATGTTCAGTTTCTACCTTTGGATTTTGGTATTTATTAACAATAAGGATATATTGGCCATCCTCTGGAACAACAACCTGTTCAACATTATCTATTTTTGAAAGAGATTGAGACACAAGATTGCCGTTTTCATCATAAAGCCTTAAATCTATGTCGCTTATCTTAGCGCAGTAATCTTCTGAGAAATTTTTGTAGTAATAATGAAAACGCTCATCAAGATAGTAAGCTGTATCTTCATCTATATTGCAGTGACGCGGCCAAACTACAGTTATTTTGTCACCCGCCTCAAAGTTTCCACGGTAGTAGTGTTTGGAATAGTTTGAATCCATTAGGGCGGCAATCGTATTATTTCCCTGATGATATGCTTTTTTTAGATTCAAGTAGCCCCACCCATAATTTATGTCCCAGCCAGGTTCACCCCAATCATCAGCGCTATTTATAAGCAAGGCCTTTGCCTGAAGCCAATTAAGGTTAAATTTCCCAATCAAAAGCGCAGCAGCGCCAGTAACATGTGGAGCAGCCATGCTCGTGCCTGACGCAGCTATAGTTTCATTGTTGTCTCCGGGAATAGCTGAGATTATGCCAATTAGGCAGTTTCTATCAATTGAACAGTCAGAGCCAAATTGGTTTGTTATGTGACCACCAGGGGCAGATAGATCTGGCTTTTTTCTGCCATCAGCGGCAGGGCCTCGGCTAGACCATGGCGCAATAACATCGTCAGCTCTATCAGCTGTTTTATTAATGTCCAAAGCTGAAACAGATATTACATTGTAAGCATCCGAAGGTAGGCTTATGGAGTTTTGGTCTTCATCCTCACAACGTCCCCCCCAGTAAGGCCCCTCATTGCCAGCTGCGAAGACAAGAAGTTTGCTATAATTGTTTGCTAAATAATCTACATAGATTGATGCTAATGATTTACCATCTGATTCATAATATCCACCACAATTCTTATTTGTGGAACCCCAAGAATTGTTTGCTACTTGTGCCGGCTTACTTCTGTTTTCATCAAAGCATTTTTTGAGATTGGTAAATAAGCAAAACGGAAAAAAGACGAGAAAACCTTTCGCATTTACAATATGGTCAACGCCTTTTGCAATACCGGTATAATTATTGTCAATAGATGCCACTATGCCAGCCACATGAGTGCCATGTCCAATCTCATCAAACCTTGCAAGGCTTTGCTCACAGTTGATATTTTCGAATGTCTTGCCAGCAAAGAAACCATGCGCCACATCTATGCCTGTGTCAGCTATGCAAACGCTTGTGCCAATGCCATTGTAGTCCGCCTCTTCATAAAAGTAAGGTGCTTCTACGGCAGGATTGGAGTAATTGAGAAGCGGGCTTGGCATGCTAAGCTCAAACCTTTTTACTTCATCTCTCAAAATGAATGAAACGGCTTTTTCTTTTCGTACGGCGACTTGATAAAATCTGCCATCTAGCTTTCCAGCAATAGCGTTTTCATCTATGCTATACAGCAAATAATTCATTGCATCTTCATTTAAATCTGACTCAACAATAAACACAAGAAAGTTGCTGTCAAGCAGATTTTTTTTGTGCTTAAAGCCATCTCCAAGGTCCATTGCTTTTGCACCTTCAGTCAAAGAAAATGAGATATCAGCAATAATTCTCCTTTCAGTCGGGTTCATTTTTTCCAGAGGAAGAGCCAAGAATGCTCCAAATAAAAAGCATGCACAAAAAAGAACGGCAAATATCCTGCCAAAATGTTTTTTATTTTGAGTCTGCTTTAGGTAGCCCATAAAATCACTACTATATTGACTTCATTCATATATATATATATATTTCTCTCGTCCTACATTTATACTGAAGCAAAAATAGGGCATTTAGTGGTGCTTAAAACATGGCTGACATTTTCTCAGAGTATTTTGTCAGGCCTGCTCTTGATCCAGCATATCAAGGTTATAACATAGTAAATACATTTGTTTATGGTGCAATACTGCTTGGCTTGTCTTTCTTTGTGATTTTTCCTTTACTTGACAAGCGTGGTATAAAATTCGATTTGCGCTTTGCGCTGTCGCTAATACCATACATTTTACTTGGAGCTTCCTTACGAGCAATAAATGAATTTAAATTGTTGCCTTTTGTGAATAAAACATTTAATCCACTAGAATTTGGTTTTTGGACCTATACGCCAGGGGTGTGGTTTTTTGTTTTTGGGGTTACTATAGCAGGCCTAATAATATCAAGGAAATTGTGGAAGAAAAATTATTATAAGTCTTTTACAATTTTTGGAGTTGCTGTTGGATCATTGCCGGTGGTGCTTTGCTTATTTAGCTTTACCAATTGGCTTGCATTTTTTTTGCCGCTACTATTTACTGCATTTACATCTATTGCAATAGGTTTCTTTACGCCGTTAAAGAAAAATCTGCTGCAAAACAGGATGAACCTTCTTGTTTTAGGTGGGCAGCTTTTGGATGGCTTTGCTACTGCAATTGCAATAGCTTATTTCAATTTCCGCGAGCAGCACCCTGTGAGCGAAGCAATTCTAAATCTTAACCCTTGGCTTTTTGTGCTTATAAAAGCGCTTCTTGCGCTAGTCCTTGTGTACTACATTGACTGCGCAATAAAAAGAGAAAACCTTGCAAGCTTCGCAAAGCTTTTCATAATAATATTGGGCTTTTCAACAGGCTTAGCAAGTGTTTTTAAATTAGGTCTTGCGTAGGATTTTGGTCAGCTGGCAGTACAAATGCCTTCTTTGCATACGCAAGCTGTTTCTGGCTTAGGCCTTATAACTTGAAGGCACATTTGCCTAATAGCTGAGCAGTTTAGTTTAAGTTTGCTTGGGTTTACGCATTCCCAGTAAGCACCCGCATTTTCTGGGCAACAATTCGTGCTAACCCATGCGCAGTCAGCATCGGAAATGCAATCTTTAGGCCCAGTTCCGCTTTTCTTATCTTCTATATCAACTACAACCCACAAGGTTCTAAGCTTCTTTTTTGGCTCTGGGTCAAACTCAAGCTTTATTAGCTTTTCTACCTCTGCTTGGGGAATTCTGTAAGAAAGTTTTGCAAATTTGCCTAAATTTGTTGGATAGAAAAAAGGGCCTTGCCATAATCTTTGGAAGGCCTCTGATTCCTTCTCTGTGAAGCCTATGCTGAGCATCTTAGCGTTGAGATCGGGATAATTTGGTGTTTCTGCAAGCTTAACTTCTATGCTCTTGCCTGCTGGAAGAACATCTAAAGAGCCTAAAAAGTATTTGCCTGAAATGAAATTAGGATCTTCTTTAACTGAAATTGTAACATCATACACATCACAATTGAAATTGTTTGTGACCTTGGCCTTCATGCTCTTTATGTCATAGTCAACTTTAACATTGTTATAAAACTTCATCTCTCCTTCGTAGAAAAGGAATCTTGCATCTGTTCCATTATAGCTCAGCAAATCTGCTTCGACATCATTTAGGTCTGATAATATTGACTCAAGTGGCACAAGACTTTTTGTTGCTCTGCTGATTAGTTTCTTTTCACCTAAGATTTTTACATTTTTCCATTCTGCTTTGCTTCCAACTAACTGGGCTTCTGGATAAGTTATTGTTGGCCTGCCATCAGCAAAAACAGCCCTTGCGCTGAAGCTTTCAACTTTGCCACCGTATTTGCTCGAATGAATATATACAACAGGCTGTTTAACGATTAAAACTTCTTCTGGCCTCGAAGTCAAGATCCAAGAAGTGTTATTATCGCAGCCGGCTATTACGCCCCATTCGTGAACCTCGTAATCAGCAAATTGCCGTGGAGCAATCGTTGGCGTTTGTCTTGGTGTAGTGGGTGGTTGCGGCGATGTGGTTGGCACATAGCCAGAATCATCGTCTATTGGCGCACCTTCGTTTATATGCATAAGAAAGTATACTGCCACAATTGAAAGCAAAATAAATGCCAAGGCAAAAATACCCAAAATGCGTGGGTTATTTTTCAAGGAAGCCATAAAACCACCATATCTATTATATGCGACAAATTTTAAATAACTCTTGTGCCAAATTTTATTGGTAAGAATGTTTTATTTAATAAGCGCTGGATTAGGCCCAAAGCAGATTACAGTGGAAGCCTTTGATGCGATAAAGAGCTGTGAAGAGCTTTACTTTGACACATATACAAGCTTATGCGAAGGCATGCTCGAGAAGCTCGAGAAGCTTGCAGGTAAAAAAATAGTGCCTCTCGGCAGGATTGAAGTCGAGGGCCTTTTCTTCGAGAAGCTCAAGACAGCAAAAGAAAAAAACATAGGGCTCATTGTTTTAGGTAATGCTCTTTTTGCAACAACACATATACAGCTATTGATTGACTGTAAGGAGTTAGGTGTAGATTACAAGGTTGTGCAGGGAATATCAATTCAAAATTATGTGGGCCTTACAGGCCTTAGCAGCTACCGATTCGGCGAAACAGTAAGCATAGTTTTGCCAGAGGAAAAATACGCGCCAACCTCTTTCTACGAAAAGCTTGCAAGGAACTACAAAAACAAGCTTCATACGCTTTGTCTCCTTGATATAAAAGACGGAAAGCAGATTGACGCTCATGCTGCAATTGAACGCCTACTCGAGATTGAAAAGAAGAGGAAAAGCAAAATCATGAAGCAAGCACACCTTATTGCAATATGCTGTGCTGGTAACGATAGAGAACAAATATCGGTAGGAAAAGCTTCTGAGCTTTTAGAGCAAAAAATTCCGACACCAACAGCAATTATAGTTTGTGCTGAAATGAGTGACAATGAAAGGAAAGCCATTAAAGCATTGTATGGAAAGGAGGTTTAGCTTGGGTCTTTTAGAGGAACTTAAATTAAGAGTAGAAAAATATGAAAAACTCACAGCTGAGGCCATTGAAAAAATAAAGATTGTTGCAAAAAAAGGCACGAAAGAATATGATCTTGCTGAGAAATTCATTGAGGTTGCTAAGGCTTACTTTAGCGATGCAAAATATTACGCAAGCAAAGGCGACAATGTAACGGCCCTTGCAGCTTTTTCTTACGCTCATGCTTGGCTTGATGCCGGGATTAAGGCAGGTTTTTTAAAGGGTGAAAACGAAAGATTATTTATGCAGCCGTGATGTTATGGGCATATATGACTCAGAGAAAATGTTTTCATTTGGGATAGATTCAAAAAAAGCAGCTTATATTGGGTTGGCTGCTTTGTCTGTTGTATTTGTTGTGCTTTTAGCGATATTCTTGTCTTCAGCGCTAAACCAGGCAATAGAAGCACGTTTTCAGGATAATCCTCTTTTGATTTCACAAAGAAAGTACACTCTGCTTGAAGTCAAGGTAACAAATGTTACTGACAGTGATGCAAGAGGTGTTGAAATTGTGGTTTCTGCGAGGGATAAAAGCGCTATAGCAGTCGGACACGGAACGGAAGATAGGAAGACAATAAGCACAATAGAGCGTGGGCAGTACAGAATTTTAAATTTTCTTGTCACGCCTTTGGAGGGGATAAACGAGGGCAGCTACATCTTAGATATAAAAGCAAATATTAACAATAAAACCTTTACAAAAGAAGCAAAAATTACAGTGAAGCGTTGATACTTAACTCTTTGTGTTGCCCTCACTGCTAAAATAATTTGCTTAATGTAAAAGTTTAATGATTCTCTTTATCAGTGAACGCATTATTCTTGGCAAACGAATTCTATCAACAGATTCAAACAAATTTTTTAGCATTAGTATGTAGTTGTTTCTGATTCGATCTTTCAAGCTATTTTTTTCTACTTTTTGGGCAATAGTGATAGTGTCAATAAAATCCACGTTTTTAAAATGTTTTGATCTGTAGACAAAATCCTCAACAACTTTTTTGGGACCTGGCCAGCAAGTAGTATCATGGAAAGCCATTATGCCACCTTCAATAACTTTAGGGAACCAAATATCAAGATCAAGCTTTACTAACTCATACTCATGAGCGCCATCGATGAAAATTAGCCCCACTTTTTCCTCAAAATCTTTTGCTGCATCTTCAGAAGTTTTAACAATTGGCACGACGATATCATCAACTTTTGCTTTTTCAATGTTCTTTTTAAATTCTTCAAATGTCCAGATCTTCTCACCTTGTTTTTGGTGCTCAGAAGATCCAGTGTGGGGATCAATTGCATAAACCTTGGCTTTCTTTCCTCTTTTGGAACCTTTGGCTAACCACACAGTAGATTTCCCTTTCCAAGAGCCAATCTCAACAATGACGCCTTGGCCTTTGCAATCCTTTGCTAAACTAAAAAGAAGTTCCCCCTCTCTTTCAGTAAGAAATCCTTCAATTTTTCTTGTAATTTTTTTCACTTTTTCAATGTCATCGTTTTTCATCATTTATTTTTCCAAAGTTTATGTTTATAAATTGTACTTATTGTTCTTTTAATTGTGAATCATTCAATAAAGGTTGGCTTCAGCTTTGGGCTTACATCCGCAGTAATAACTACGCTAGGCCTAATGATGGGGCTCTATGCAAGCACAGAATCAAAGGCAGTTGTTATAAGTGGCGTTTTACTCATAGCAACTGCTGACGCATTATCAGATTCTTTAGGAATACATCTTTCGGAAGAGGCGGAGAGTAAGCATACTAAAAAAGAAGTATGGCAGTCAACATTTTCTACATTTATTTTCAAATTCCTCTTTGCATGTGTGTTTGTCCTGCCGTTATTAATATTTGATCTATACCTTGCTGTTATTGTAAACATAATTCTTGGCTTCTTTATGCTCGGAATATTCAGCTATGCGATTGCTTCAGAGCAGAATATTAAGCGCATATTAGTTGTCATTGAGCACTTTGCAGTTGCAATCTTGGTGCTAATACTTACATACCTTATAGGCCACTTTATTAACTGCTGGGTTGAGAGCAAACCAAACATTTAAATTTATTACTGCTGATTTTAAGTTTATGGTTCTGAAAGAAGTCAGGATTCATGGTCGTGGTGGCCAAGGTGCAGTGACAAGCAGCCAAGTGCTTGCAGTGGCTGCATTCTATGACGGGAAATATTGCCAAGCATTCCCAAGCTTTGGTGTTGAAAGGCGTGGCGCGCCTGTTGAAGCATTCACAAGAATATCTGACAAGCCAATATTGGCAAGAAATCATGTTTATGCTCCTGATTTTGTTTTGGTTTTGGACCCAACATTGGCTGATTGTGTAGACGTTGGCAAAGGCCTGAAAAAAGACGGTATTGTCATAATAAACACTAACAAAAGCGCTAAGGATTTCGAAGGCAAGATTGGTGGAAAGGTTGTGACTGTTGATATGACAAAGGTTGCAATGGATATAATAGGAAAACCTTTTGTAAACATAATTGCTCTAGGCGCTTTTGCAGCAATTACCAAAGAAATAAAGCTCGAAAGCGTCTTTAAGGCAATAGACCAAGAATTTTCACACAAAAAGGAAGTTGGGGAGCTAAATAAGAAGGCAGCAGAAGAACTCTACAAAAAGGTCAAGGGTGTCTAAATGGCAAAAAGTACTTGTGGTAAGGATAAGATGGAATTTACTATTGGTGCAGTTATAAAAGATCCTGGCTCCACAATAAAAAACAAGACAGGTGGCTGGAGATCCTTTAGGCCAATAATTGATCAGACAAAGTGTGTAAAATGCGGAAATTGTTGGGTTTTCTGCCCAGACAATTCGATTAAGAAAAACGAAGATGGAACATTCAGCATAGATTATGATTATTGCAAGGGCTGTGGCATCTGCGCAAATGAGTGTCCGCTCAAGGCAATAAGGATGGAAACCGAAAGCAAGTAGTTTTTCGAAGGTGTTTATATGACAGAAATGGTTGTTGAAGCGAGCAAAGCTATTGCGCTTGCAGCAAAGCTTTGCAGGCCAAAGGTTATTCCGATGTATCCCATCACCCCACAAACGCACATTGTTGAAAACCTTGCAGAGATAATAAATAACGGCGAACTTGATGCTGAAATCATACATGCGGAATCAGAGCATAGCGCTTGTTCTGCACTTCTTGGGGCACAAGCATCCGGCATTAGAACATTTAGTGCAACTGCATCTCAAGGATTAGCTCTTATGTTTGAGGTTTTGCCGATAGTTGCTGGAAATAGAATGCCTTGTGTGATGGCTGTTGCAAATAGAGCTTTAAGTGCGCCAATAAATATATGGAATGACCATAGCGATGCAGTATCTGTAAGAGATCAGGGATGGATTCAAATTTATGTTGAATCAACTCAGGAAGCGATAGATACATTAATACAGCTTTACAGGGTTTGTGAAAGCAAGGAGGTTATGCTGCCAGGCATGCTTTGCATAGATGGCTTTACTCTTAGTCACGTATATGAACGCGCTTTTGTACCTGACCAAAGCGAAGTAGATGAATTCTTGCCTGAATACAAACCTTTGAATATTCTTGATCCCGCAAACCCAATAACGATGGGGCCAATAGCTTTTCCCAATTCATATATGGAATTCAAAAAGATGCAGCACGAGGCAATGCTGTTAGCTAAAAAAGAGATAGAAAAAGCAAACCAAGAGTTTGGAAAGAAGTTTGGTAGAAAATATGGGAATGGACTTATAGAAACATATAGAATGGAAGATGCAAAATATGCGATAATTGGCATGGGAACATTAATTGGCACAGCACGCACTGTTGTCGATAAGCTACGTGAAAAGAAGAAAAAGGTTGGACTCATAAAGCTAAGATCATTAAGGCCTTTCCCAGATGAAAAGCTCAGAAAAGCAATAGAAGGCCTTAAAGGACTAGCAGTCATAGATAGGCACATTTCTGTTGGTTACGAAGGCCCCTTGTATACTGACTTGCGCTCAGCTTTTTACGGTTCTAAGCTCACGTTAAGCAACTATATTGCTGGTCTTGGTGGCAGAGACATAACAGCAGCACATATTGAAAAGGTTTTTATAGACCTTATGAATGGAAAAAGTGGAGGCTGGCTATTATGATTAGAGGTCTTCCAGAAGAAGAATATTTTGCTTCTGGGCATAGAGCTTGTGCTGGCTGTGGTGGTGCAATTGCAATAAGACATGTAACTAAAGCAGCCGGTCCAAACACAATAATAGTTCAAGCAACCGGATGCATGGAGGTTGTAAGCACACCTTACCCAGAAACCGCTTGGAAATTGCCATATATCCACAGCGCCTTTGACAATAATGCAGCTGTTGCTTCCGGCATAGAAGCAGCTCTTAAAAAAGCTGGGAAGAAAGTCAACATAATTGTTTTTGGTGGAGACGGTGCCACCTTTGATATAGGCTTTGGTGCATTAAGCGGTGCCTTGGAAAGAGGCCACAATTTTCTTTATGTTTGCAACGACAACGATGCTTATATGAACACGGGAATACAAAGAAGTGGTGCAACACCAAAGTATGCGCATACAACAACAAGTCCTGCTGGCAAAGTAATTCCTGGAAAAATTCAGTTCAAAAAACCCTTGCCATTTATAATAGCTTCACATCGTTCGCCGTATGTAGCAACAGCAAGCATTCATGATATAAACGACCTTTATGCAAAAGTTAGAAGGGGGCTCTCGATTGGGGGGCCTTGCTATTTGCAGGTTTATAGTCCTTGCGTACCTGGGTGGGGGTATGATACTGCAAAGACGGTGGAAATTGCAAAGCTTGCAGTTGAAACAAAATATTACCCTCTGTATGAGATTGAAAATGGCATACTCCGGATAACACATAAGCCAAGTGAGAATAAGTCTATTGAGTCGTACTTAAAAATGCAGGCAAGGTTTAAGCACCTTAGCCCAGAACAGATAAGAGAAGTCCAGGCAGCAGTTGATAACGAGTGGGCTCGGCTGCTTGAAATGGAAGAAAAGAAGTGCAAACTTTACTAATCGTGAGCCTTAATTAAAAAATCGTGTTTCAGGATTGCAAAATGCCACTCATTTTGGAACTTTCCACATTTAAATTTTGATTCCCTTGAAAGGCCTTCGTAACTGAAACCGCACTTCTCAAGAACTCTCCTAGAAGCAATGTTGCCCTCAAATACATTTGCCTGAATTCGATGTAGCTTAAGATGCTTAAAGCCAAAGTTAAGCATTAACATTACAGCCTCACTCATAATTCCTTTCCCTCTATATCTTTTTCCCAGCCAGTAGCCAAGCTCTGCACTCTTATGCTCTCGATCTAACTTAAAGAGATCTACAACACCTATTGCCTTGTCAGATTTTTTATCTGCTATTACAAAAGCAAACCTTTTGCCTTTGCGAAGGTAATACTTTGCCCTTCTCACAAATCTCTCTGCTTCTTCTTTTGGGTAAGGCTTGGGTATTGTTATTGTCCTGCGGTAAAGTTCTAGATCGCCAACGTTTTCATAAATTCTTGCTGCATCGCTTTTCTTAGGAGCCCTTATTCTTATTCTTTTACCATCAAAACAAAGCTTGCTCTTGTGAGGCATAGAGAACATAAAACCAAAAAAACTTTTAATTGTTCTGAGGACATATTTTTATGTGGTTTTAATTGGTGGGAAAAAGGCATCAATATAGAAAGGCAAGACAGCCAAATTTTGGAAGAGTAAAAAAATGGCTCGAAGAGACCGGCATTAACAAAGAAATTGAGAGGTATGCTAGGAAGGTTGCTAAAAGGCCGAAATTGAATATTAGTGAAATGAAAAATCCCATAGAAGAAGTGATGAGAATAATTACAACCCATGGAGTAAGATGGCCAATAGAAAGAGAGCTTTCAGCAAAAGGAAGGGCTGGTCAATACTTCTACGAAGCCTCATTAGTAAGGGAGGATCGCTATAAAATAAGAACCCTGATTAGATCTGCGCTTGATGAGTTGCCAAGGAAAGAGTGGAGGCCATTTCTGAGTGCGCTTTTAGAACATGCGAAAAAACAGAGGGAAGCAGAAACAGAAAATTACAAGAAATCAGAAAACAAAAGAGACATGCTTTTGCATGCGCGGAAATCCAACATAGCTTTAGGCATAGAAATGGTTTGCATAAGGATGTTGAAATTGATTTAACCGCACTTTAATGGCTCAACTTTTATCTAGTTGAATTCTGCTTATCGCTGGCCCTACATTCTTGCAGTATTTTGAGCTTTTCCTTTTGTTGTAAGGTGTTTCACATTCGCTTGTGAGAGTCTCAAATGTCAGCCGGCATATCTTCATGCCAGGCCATAGCTGGACTGGAACTCTTGCTATATTCGTCATCTCAAGAGTGATGTTGCCTTCAAAACCTGGGTCTATGCTGCCAGCTGTTGAATGCACAATTATACCTAAGCGCCCTAGCGAAGATCTCCCATCAAGGCGTGCCATAAGATCATCTGGCAGTCTCACATATTCTTTGGTAACGGCGAGCGCAAATTCATTTGGGTGTATTATGAATGGTTTTCCTTTTGGGATTCTTATTAATTCAGTTAATTTCTCACTTATGCCTTTGTTAGTGTCTATATGAGTTACCTCACTATGCCTGAAAACCCTGAAAAGGTTTCCAAGAGTTAGGTCTACGCTTGCAGGCCCTATATTATCAGCCGAAAGACCTTTAATGATGATATGTTTTTCGCGAATTGCCTTTTTTATATCAATATCACTGAGCACAGTCATAAAAACACCCAAAAACACTCCTAAATATCTTGGAAAAAATTATTAAATCAATGTTTTCCCGACCTCAAAAAAGAAATTACTTTTTCCTTAAATTCTAATAATTTTTCCCTTGGTATTTTTCCAGCGGCGGCAGGAATATGGCCGCCAGCGGTAGCACCCTTTATTCCAACTATTGCATTTTCGAGAAGAGAGTTCATTGGAACTTTAAAATCTTGACGTCTAGCAGAAAACCTTATTTCATAACCGCCGAGGTCTTCTGCAATTATTATAGTTTTATCTGGAATTTCTTTTGTAAGTGAATCAATTAGCATTGATTTTATTCTATACTTTGGCTTTATCGTAAAAAAATAAAGCCCTTCTTTTTCGTGAAACTCAGCGTTTTTGTAAAATTCCTTTTTCCATAAGGCAAGTTCTTCCAAAGCTTTTTGGCGCAAAGAGTCAAAGTCACTTTTGATAATTGCCTTGGGATTCGCAAACATAAAAAGCTCGAGAAGCTCAGGGAACCTATTTGGAGAGACAACTTGTACTGATGTTATTATATCTGCGATTTGCTCAAGATCGTTAACTGAAACAGAAGCACTCTTAGCAGAGGTTTCTACAAAAGAAGCCCATTTTTTGTATGCAAAGTCACCAATTATGCCAACACTTGCCACCCATGAAAATCCTTCAAGGTTAACTAGAGTAGAACAAAGGTCAAAGCAAAGCTTGCTTGCTGGGTAACTGCTTGGCTCAATAGCACTTATTGTTTGTGGCTTAATTATGATTACTTTTTCAGATTTAAAATCATTATATGCTTTGTGATGATCTATTATTAAGACATTGGCCTTAGTTGAAAGCCATTCTAAAAATGTTTTCGCTGAATCTGCAGCAATATCAAGAATAACTGCGTTTTCTAGCCTTTTTTTTTGAAAAAATTCTGGCAATGCATCAGGGCTCTCAACTGCTGCCGCAAAACGTACGGTTTTACAGAGCTTTTCAACAGCTTTGGAGAAAATAACAGCAGAACAAAGGCCGTCAGCATCGCCGTGATAAAACAGATTAAAGCTTGAAAACGAATCTAAGAAGTTTTTGAACCTCTTTATTTGTTTATCGGGCATAAAAAACCACAGAATTGCAAAATCTTTCTTAAATTTTGGCCTTACATTTTTTGTTTACATTTAAATTTAAAATAAGTAAACAATAAATTTAGATATTATTGGGGGGCTGGCATTGCCTGAGATTAGCATCAATGACTTATTCAGCATACTAAAAATAATAGCTAGCTTTCTCAGGTTTCTTGGCATTGCCACAATAGTTCCGGCAGCTGTAGCACTTGTATATGGTGAAATTCTATATGCAGAAATTTTCATCTATATGTCTATAGTTCTGATTGGTGCCTTTTCAGTAGTACACTTTCTGCTAAGTGGAAAAGAAGTCAGAACCAAGCACGCAATAATTGCAATTGCTATTGGCTGGTTCATTGTCGGCTTGGTAAGTGCCATACCATTTACCTTCTGGGAAATGAGATTTGTTGATGCATATTTTGAAAGCATATCCGGGTGGAGTACAACAGGTCTTACAATGATAGAGTATCCTGAAAAGCTGCCTTATGCCCTTAACTTTTGGCGCGGTTATATCCAGTGGCTCGGCGGCTTTGGCATAGTTGTAATGGCGCTAATTCTTTATGAGAGGCCAAAGACAGCGCATGAACTCTTCAAAGCGGAGGGAAGAACTGAAAACTTTTACTTAAATGTGTCAAAAATAGCTAGATTAATAGTTGGTATATATTCGCTTTATACATTGCTTGGCATATTTCTTTTCATGATTTCTGGTATGAGCTTATTTGATGCGACTGTTCACTCTTTTACAACTATAGCAACAGGCGGCTTCTCAACTAGAAGCCAAGGTATTGGCTACTATGGCTTCTGGGCAATGGTTTCTACGATATTGATAATGATTGCAGGTGGCATAAGCTTTGTATCTCATCGGGAACTTCTAAAAGGAAACATTATGGGCTTTTTAGCCAATCCTGAGATAAGGTTGCTTCTCGGTATTTTGTTTGTGTCTACAACAATTATATTCTTAGCGTCTATATCCACAGGGATATTTTTTGAACATTTCTTTTATTCTGTTTCAGCGCTTACCGGTACAGGCGCTACAGCGCAGAAAAGCGTAAATGAGCTTCAAACATTTGCCGTATTCATAATAATTTTGTTAATGATTTCTGGTGCATGTTACGGCTCTACAGCAGGAGCAATAAAGCTTTGGCGCATATTAATTGTCTTTAAGGTAATAAGGCGTGAAATTTACAAAGGACTATTGCCACAGAATGCAATTCTGCCTTTAAGAGTTGGCGACAAAACACTTTCGGAGGAAAATGCCCTAAATGCCTTGGCGTATATTGCATTATATGTTGCACTTTTTATGGCAGGTAGCATAATATTTATGCTTTCTGGATATTCTATAAGGGATTCGATTTTTGTCGTTGCTTCTGCACAAGGCAATGTTGGCTTAAATGTAATTTCTGGGCCTTCATGGTATGATATGGGCTTTGCTTTAAAAATATTGCTCAGTTTCCATATGATATTAGGAAGGATGGAAATAATACCGTTTCTTATATTGATGAGGAGTTTCTTCTCTATAAAAAGAGTATAAGTGGTAACAGTGTTGAAAATAATAATTGCTGGAGATACAACATTTGCGCTTGAATTGGCCAAGCTTTCAATAAAGAAGGGTGACAGCAAAGTGCTTTTGATAATAAGAGACAGAGAGAAAGCAATAAGCATCGGCTCCGAGATAAACGCTATAATTGTAAATGGCGATGCCACTGATACTGCAACTCTTGATGAATTAGATCTTCAGAATTGTGATTACTTTGTTGCTGCTACAGAAAGTGAGAAAGCTAATGTGCTTTCTGCCCTATATGCAAAAAACGCGGGTGCAAAGAATATATTTATAAGGGTAGAGCAACCTGAAGCAGAGCCTTTGTTAAGAAAGCTAGGATTTATGCCAATAAACCCGGATGTATTTGCTGCAAGATACGCTGAATTGATGACAACAAGGCCTGCTGTTGCAGATCTTGTGACGCCGGGTGTTGGTGAATTTGATATAATAGAGCTACCAGTAAAGGATACGAAAATTGCTGGCCAAAAGCTTGGTAAGACACATGGTGAGCACTTTGCAGCTATTGCAACTTACTATAATGGTGTTTACAATTTTTCAAAGGAGAAAAAGATCGAGCCACACGAGAAAATAATTCTTCTAGTGTCTGCAGGTAAAGAAAAGGAAGTTACAAAAGAGTTAAATAAAGGTTAGTACATTAATTTTTATCAAACTCACTTGCCAGAGGTGTGTTTATGGTTTGCTCGTATAAGAATTCAAAGGGGGTTACATATTACCTCCATCAAAAAGGAAAATTATACTTCTTTAGCAGGAAGCCCGAAGGCGCGATTAACTTGCCAGAAGGCTATGAGATTGTTGAAAATGTTGGCACTGGTTTGCCAATGATAAAGAAAAAATAGCTGATTTTTTATGGAAAAGCACAGAATAAGCTTATTTGAAAGCATAGTTAAAAGCTACAAACAGGCATTAAAGGAAGTTAAAGAGAAAAAGAACGCTTTCATTTATGGGGAGCAATGCGGAAAAGCTGCTTTTTTTTCTATTGCACCGCTTAGTAGAGCACTGCATGATCTTGGACTAGACATAAACGTAAAAATAAGCTATAAAGGCATTGACAAAAATTATGAAATCATAAGGAATATATGGGCTGCATATGAGCGTAAGGACTCTAAAGAAGGCAAGTTATTATGTGAGTTCATTTCGCTTGTAGAAAAAAATAAAAATGGGGCTGGTTTTAGTAGAAACTTCAAGAGGCCTGATTTGACCATTGAAATGAAAAAAGATGGTTTTCTGGTAAATGGCAGTAAAATGCTGCCATATGATGCAAATTGGTTCAGAAAATATGATGAGAAAAAAATGGATGAAACATGCAAAAAGATAATTTCGGAAGGCTATGCGCTTAAAAGAAGAGAAAGCTTTTCAATAGGATTTGTGCTCGTGCCAGCAAAAAGGAAGATTGAGTTGCCATTAGAAGATCATCTTGATAGCTTTGCAATTGCTTATCACATGGCAAAAATAGCTGCTTTGAGGTGCAAAAGAGTTGTAATGTCATCAAGCACCGAGCGGAAATCAAAGCTAGATGTTCCTGAGCCAGTGTCAGATCTCTTCGCTACTATTGGTGCTTGTGAATACGAAAAGAACATAAAGGAAAGGCAATTTGAGATATTCAAAAAGTTGTCTAACATAATTGGCATAGGCAAATGGCAATATAGTGATGCATCATTTGCAATAGTTGGCAGCGGCTATCATGGCAAGCACATATTCGGGCTTGCAGTAGGATACCCTTCTCCTGATAAAAGGACACGGTGGTCTGTGCCAGGCCAAATGTTTCTAAAGCCAGCCTGGCATGAGCAAAGCAAGATTGACAAAAGACCGCCAAAAACTAGGCATCAGATAACAGAAACAATACCAATAGAGGAATTCATACAGACATGCAATATTGATTATAAAAAAATGCGTATAAGAAATATAAAAATTAAGAGGATTATAGAAAGAAGTGATAAGCTTATTGTTGAAAGTGAGATTAATGGCAAAAATACAAACTTAGTTGTTGTGCTTAAAGCAAATAGAAGAAGATGTGAAGTTCAGAGGAGTGACTCGGATACGAGGAGCAAGATAGACAAAGAAGTGTTGAAAAAAAGTGGCATAATATCCGGGACGTATGATAACATACCTGGTGGAGAAGTTTTTTTTACACCAAAAAGTATCTTTGGGGTGGCAGTAGGTGATGTAGTAATTAATATAGATCATAGCTATGTGCTGAGCAGTAAGAACCCATTAATAGTAAAATTTTCAGGAAAAAAATGGTCGCTGATAAAAGCGCCAAAAAAAGTTAAAAAAAGGATTGATAAGGAGTTAGCTGACTCAAAAAAACTTATAAAAATGTATGAGAAAAGTGGCTCACTTCCAAAAAAAATAATTAATTCATATAAGAAAAACTTCTTTGGAGTTGGAGAATTTGCCATAAATACAAATCCTGCGGCGAAGCTTTCAAGATATTTAATAGTAAATGAGAAGCTTGCTAACATGATACACATCGCACTTGGCTCTGGCTTTGAACGTGGTACGCAAACAGTTTATCACTGGGATTTTGTAATTGATGTGCCAAGGCAAAAGATTAGTATAAAAGCAATTGACAAGAACAATGCAGTATACATAATCAGAAATGGCTCTTTTGTGGTATGATTGCTCTTGATGAAAATGAAAGAGATAATTAAAAAAAGGCATTTAGAGCTGTTAAAGAACATCGATGTTGATATAGCTTATTTTCCAAATTTTTCAAACGAGGCCTCATTTTGCTATTTGACTGATCTGCCAGCGGGTAGCTTTACATATAATTCTTTGGTAATAAAGCGCAGAGCTGGCGCTTTTTTACTTTGCAATGCCCTTCAGGACAAAATATTAAAGGAGTTTGCACTAAGCCGTGGTTTTAAGCTTGTTAATACTAGGGAAAAAGGATATTGGGCAACTTTAAGGAAACTTATTGAAAAGAAAAACGTTGGCATAAATTATGCAGAAGTAAGCGTTGCTCTTGCAAGAAAGATAAGAAAAGAGACTGGTGCAAAGTTGTGTGATATAAGGAGTAAAATAGAAAAAATGCGAGAAGTGAAAGACCGTGATGAAGAAAAACGCTTAAGGATTTCTGCTAAGACAATAAGTCAAGTGATGGATAAGGTTCCGTCTTTTATCAAGAAGGGCCTGTCTGAAAAAGATTTGGCAGAAAAGATAGATGCAGAAATAAGGATCTTGGGGTCTGAGCCCGCATTTCAAACAATTGTTGCTTCAGGAAAAAATGCAGCCACGCCACATCACATACCAACAAGCAAAAAGATAGAGAAAGGGTTTCTCATAATTGATTGCGGAGCAAGATATAAAAACTATTGTTCAGATATAAGTAGAACTTTCTATTTAGGAAAAGCTAAAAAAAGTGAAAAAGATATATATGCGTGCGTAGCTCAAGCCAAAATAATTGCTGAAGACTCAATAAGAGCTGGAAAAGATGCACGGAGCACTTTTGAAGAGGTTGATTCGTATATGAAAAGCAAAAGCCTTAAGCTTATACATGCCCTTGGCCATGGAATAGGCATCGAAGCACATGATTTACCTGGAAGAATAAGCAATGACAGCAAATTTAGTTTTAGAACAGGTTTATGTTTTACCCTTGAACCAGCGGCTTATGGCACTTTTGGAGGCATTCGCATAGAAGATGACTATATCATGAAAGGAAAAAAGCTGAAGAAAATATCTTCAGCAAAATATACTGATACGCTTTTAGAAATTAAAAATTAGCATACTTCGCTATTTATTGGCATTTGCTTCTCTTTTAGCTTTGCGTCTATTTGAATAATCTCTTGCTATTTTCAGAAATGCGCCGAAGTAAAGGAGCAGAAGCGCGATGACTGTTGCCCCCAAGGCAAGCAAGTACTCGCCGATGCCTGTAGCTATGCCTATTGCTGCCACTACCCAAACGCTTGAGGCAGTTGTCATTCCAGAGCTTCTAGTTCTCGACCTAAATATTGCTCCACCGCCGAGAAAGCCAATTCCAGTAACTATGCCTGCTGCAACTCTGGATGGGTCAGCAGCACCCGAGAAACTGCCCGAAACCAAGGTAAAAAGACATGACCCCATGCATACAATAGCACATGTGCGTATGCCTGCAGGCTTGTGCTTGCTCTCCCTTTCAAGTCCTATTACCATACCAAAAAGAGTTGAAAGGATTAGCTTTATTAGCCCTTCCATTTCTAAGCCTATCAGAGCAACACCTTTTTCATTAATTGCTTGAATTATAAAGGAAAGAAAAGCTTTTAATATTTAAATTGCTTATTTTTTTGTGATTTTATGGAGATTGATGGCATTGAATTTGTCTGGCTTGGCCATTCTGCCTTTAAGATAAAGGCAGAGGGGCTTGTTCTTTACATAGACCCTTTTGAGATAAGCGGAAATGAGAAAGCAGATATAATACTAATTACGCATGACCACTATGACCACTGCTCAGAAAAAGATCTTCAAAAAATAATAAAGGATAAAACTCAAATTGTGTGCACAAAGACAACAGCCCTAAAGCTAAAAACCAAAACAATTACAATAGAACCAAACCAAGAAAAAAATGTTTTTGGTATTGGAATCAAAGCAGTGCCTGCCTATAATTGCGGAAAGCAGTTCCATCCAAAAGGAAATGGGATTGGCTTTATTTTAAATATTGTTGGGAAGCGGATATATCACGCAGGTGATACAGACTTAATACCGGAGATGCAAAACATTTCCAAAATAGATATAGCGCTTCTGCCAGTTGGCGGAAAATACACTATGAACGCTGAAGAAGCCGCTGAAGCTGCAGAAATAATAAAGCCCAAGGTTGCGATTCCAATGCACTATGGCTCCATAGTTGGAAGCCAAAAAGATGCCCAAACATTTAAGGAGCTTTATTCTGGACGCACTCTTATCTTAAACAAAAACCAGTGAAGCTAAAATGGTATACAAAATAAGCCCATTAAGTAGAGATGAAACACTTTTTTCAAACATTGATTCCTTGGATCCTGATTTCGTACCAAGAGTCATACCTTTTCGCGAAACTGAGCAAAAAGAGATTGCACTTGCTCTAGAGCCTTTACTTTCTGGCTTAACAGCGAGAAACCTTCTAATATACGGCAAAAGCGGAATAGGTAAAACCCATGCTGTGCTTAGGGTTCTTGACGATTTTGCTGAGCTTAATATAAAGTCTTTTGTTGTAAATTGCTGGACAACACCAAACTCTGGACTTGTAATTAAGGAAATCTCAAGACAATTAGGCATTCCAAATGACTCAGATATGCAAAAAATAAAAATGAGGATAAACAAACCTTGCGTTTTTGTGTTTGATGAAATTGATAAGGCAGAAGATTTGGGTTTTCTTTACTCATTTGCAGAAGAGATAAAAACGAAGGGGATTGTGCTTATTTCAAATAAAAGAGACTTCTTTGCTTCTGTCGATGAAAGGATAAGGTCAAGGATAATGCCGTTGCAGATAGAATTTAGGCAATACACTGAAAAAGAAATTTCTGCAATACTCTCCGAGCGCAGAAAATACGCTTTCTATGAAGGAACATGGCATAAGGATGCTATCGCGCTGCTTGAGAAGAAAACAGCTGAAAAGGGAGACATAAGGTTTGGCATAGCAATTATGAGATATGCTGGCTTAAACGCTGAAAAAGAGGCAAGCAGAATTGTATTTGAAAACCACGTTTTTAAGGCACTAGAAAAAGTTCAGTAATTATTGGTGGCTGTTTGTTGCGGCTTGATTTCCCCAAAACACTGCCGAAACTTTTCTGTTGTTTTAAGCAAATATGTTCTACCTTGCTTTTCCCTTTCAATATACTGCTTTTCAAGAAGGAATTTTATATGTTCATATGCTTTGCTATTTCGGTATTTCACAACTAACGACTGCTTTATTGGTTCTTTAACTGCAATAAGAGCAAGAGTTCTCTGTATGCTTTTATTTATTTCTGCGGTGGTTGCAAGATGCCTTACTTTTTGAATATACTCCGGCTTGACACGCATCTGATATGTGCCGTCAAGGCAAAATATTTCAACGCTGGAGTTTCTCTGCTTGTATTCTTCAACGAGTTCATTCAGCATTTTTTCTAAAAGAGTAGTATGTTTTATATTCAAAAGCTTTGATAATTCTTCAATGTTTAGAGAGCCTGGCGCAATGAAAAGAGCTGATTCAATTACCCTTTTGTGTTCTTCCCATGATTTGCATGCGCTAAGCAAATTCCTTAATTCTTTCAAACTATACACCTTAATAAAAATAATGCACTAACCATAATAAATTTTACTTTTAAATTTTATTTTTTTGAAATTAAAAGAATATAGGATATATTGGGAAAAGTGAGGCAAAAAGTATTGAAACCACAGACATCAGCTTCAGCAATATGTCAAGCGATGGACCTACAGTATCTTTCAAGGGATCGCCAACAGTGTCGCCTATTACTGACGATATGTGTGCTTCTGAACCTTTGCCGCCATGGTGTCCTTCTTCAATATACTTTTTTGCATTGTCAAGTGCGCCACCTGTATTTGCGCAATAAACTGCAAGTTGCATACATGATAACAAGCCGCCTATTAAGAAACCAGCTAAAGCATACCTTCCGAGAACAAAGCCAATTACAAATGGCATTACAAGTGCAATAAATGCTGGCAAAAGAAGCTTCTTTAAAGCATTTTCAGATGTGATAGCAATACATTTTTTATAGTCAGCAATCTCCTTGCCTTCAAGTATGCCTGGTCTTTCCTTAAATTGGCGCTTTATCTCTTCAACAAGTTTATCTGCAGTGTCGCTTACTGCCTGAATAAGAACTGCTGAAAAGACATATGGAACCATCGCACCAATAAAAAGAGCTGCAATTACAGAAGCTCCTATGTTTATCCTTGTGCTCAATAATGAAACTTCTGGTATTACAACTTCTTGGGCTGAACCGATAGCAGACCAAAGATAAGCAGCTATGAGAGCAAGAGCTGCAAAGGCTGCAGAACCAATTGCAAATCCTTTTCCAACTGCTGCAGTTGTATTGCCAATTGCATCAAGCTTATCTGTTATTTTTCTAACTTTTGCTGGCAATTCTGCGCCTTGTGCTATGCCACCTGCGTTGTCAGCTATGGGCCCATAGGTGTCAATGCTGACATTCATTGCAACGAAGGAAAGCATACCTAATGCGCCATAAGCAACACCGAGCAGGCCTGCCAACTGATATGTGATCATTATGGCTGCAGCAACAATAATACCTGGGATAAGCGTTGACATCTTACCTAAAGCCATTCCTGCGGTTATACCTATGCCTGTACCAGAAGCAACTTCTTCAGCAAGCCTCTTTACCGGAGCAAACTTATTAGATGTGTAATATTCTGCAACGTAGCCAATGATAAGGCCTGTGATTGCTCCTATTATTACAGAAATAAACAAGTTTTGGTTAATTGGCATATAGAAGTTTATGATGTAGATAAAGGCCAATGTGAGGATAGCACTTATCCAAAGGCCATGCATTAGCAGCTTTTCGGGATCTGCTTTTCTCATTGGAAAGCGAATGTAAAGCACTGCAATTATTGTAGCCACTATGCCTGAAGCACAGATAAGCAGAGGGAACATTAGCAAGTGCCAGTAAGCAAAAGATGGCTCTAAAACGCCAATCTTTGAGAAAAGCTGTGCTATATCATTATTATTCCTTCCAACGTACATGTAAAGCAATATTACCAAAACAGATATTATAGCACCTACGAATGACTCAAGCAAGTCTGCCCCCAAACCACCGACATCGCCGACATTGTCACCAACATTATCAGCTATTGTAGCCGGGTTCCTTGGATCATCTTCAGGAAGGTGCTTCTCTGCTTTGCCAACTAAATCAGCAGCCATGTCCGCAGCTTTTGTATAAATTCCACCGCCCACTCTGTCTATAAGAGCAACAAAAGAAGCACCCATTGAGTAGGCGCTAATTATCAGCGCTGCTTTTATGAAGTTTACATTTCGCCCAAGAATGTCACTTAACAGAGGGATGGGTTTTGATTCAATGTAAAGAACTTCAGGCTTAAATTCATGTGAGAAAACAAAGAGTAGGATAACGAGCCCAATTAAAGCAAGGCAAGCAACAGCAAGACCCATTACACTGCCACCGGCAATTGCTATTTTGAAAGCTTTTAATTCATCTTTTTGTGCAGCGTTAGTTACTTTGGCATTTGCAATTGTAGCAGTGTTCATACCTATAAAACCTGCTGCCATTGAAAGAGTGGCACCAAGAAGAAATGCAAAGGCTACTTCCCAATAAAAGAGAATCCAAAGCAAAGCAGCTATGCAAACTGATATTAAGCCGAAAACTTTTGCTTCTTTAAACATAAATGTCCATGCGCCCTCTCTGATGTATTTTTGGATCTCTTGCATACGTTCATTTCCAGAGCTTTGTTTTGCCACGTGTGCATGATTTACATAGCTTACCAGCATACCAATGAAAGCAGCTAGAAAAGGCACCAATAATAGCAAAAGCATAAAATCACCATAGGAAGCAAAAATTAAATGATATAATGTTATAAACAAGTAATGTTATAAACAAGAAGTATTTAATCTTTTTCTTTAATATTTTCATTGTGCCACTAAATCAAGAATTGCAAAGAGCAGATATAATAAAAAAATCTAAAATAATAGAAGAAAACGCATTGTATTACGGCTTTGAAAGGCTGCAAATAGCAGAGGCTGCAGGCAAAGCAATTGCTGAGCAATTTAAAAAAGACTTTGGTTTTAATAGAAGCATAGCAATATGCTGTGGAATTGGCAGGAAAGGCACATTTGGCCTTTCTGCAGCACGGCATCTTGCATCAAATAATAGGGTTTCAATACATATTTTTGGACATATCGAGCGCTGTCAAAGGCCGGACTATATACATAATTTGAAGATTATCGCCAACTCATTTTTGCCTGCAAAATATTACACAGACTCATCTGATGTCCCAAAGGAGATTCCTGGTGAAATAATAATAGAGTGTTTAGACGAAGAAGATCGCGACAGTTTGCAGATAATAAATTCGGCTTTAAAAGCAATTAAAAGCTCGAAAGCAAGAAAGTTAAGTATTGACTTTCCATGTAATAGTCTCAGGCCAGAAAGGACATATTCTTTGCTTTTTAGAAAAAGTGAGGATTCGGTTGTTATTGATATTGGAATTCCAAAAGAATTTTTATTTTTTACAGGGCCTGCCAATGTGAAATACCTTTCACAAAGGCAGATGACAAGCAAAAAAGGAGATAATGGAATTATACTAATAATTGCTGGATCAAAAAAATACCATGGAGCGGCGGTTTATTCTGGTTTGGCAGCTTCAATGTTCTCAGATCTTGTATTCTTGCTAAGTGAAAAGGAAAATATACCTATTATGAAAAAGACCTCACCTGAGCTTATAGTAGGTGAGATTAATAAGAAAAACATTAAGGACTTTTGCAAAAGAGCCGATGTTGTGCTTGTAGGCCCGGGATTAAGCGATTCCAAAAAGAACAGAAAGCTTCTAAATTTTTTGTTTGTTAATCAAATTAGCAAAAAATTCGTTGTTGATGCCGGCGGATTTAATGTTGTGAAGAAAAAGCACTTGAGCAGAAATTTCCTTCTCACACCACATCGTGGCGAATTTAATAGGTTTTTTGGATGTGAAGCAACACCAAGAAATGCACTTATAACGGCTAAGCAGCATAAATGCAATATTTTATTGAAAGGGCCTGTTGATTATATAAGTGATGGCAATGCAATTTATTGCAACTTCACTGGCAATGCACTTATGACAGCCGGCGGCACGGGTGATGTTCTTGCTGGTGTTTGCGCTGCTTTTGCAGCAAAAAACCATTTGCTTGACTCAGCACTCGCTGCTTCCTTCCTCGTTGGGTTAGCAGGAGATTTAATAGCAAACAAAGGCTCTGGACTTAATGCAACAAAACTTATTGAAAAGCTCCCAGAGGCAAAAAAGATTTGCGAAAAGTGGAAATAAAAGGCAAATCCAAAAAAGTTACTATTGCAAATATATGTTATTTCAAGAGTTTATTTTGCTAACCAAATACTAATTTAATGATTTTATGGGAAGTATAGATTAGTGTTGGGAGTGAGGGGGTAAGTCATACCGCTGAGCGGATCCCTGGCTTACCCTTCATACACCTCACAAGTTCTTTTTCTATTAGCCTCTTTAAGCTGTAAAAATTAGTACTTAGTATAAGCATGGCATCAGCAATTATTTAGTGGCGCTTGCTTGTATAAACCTCTATTCTTGGAACGTTGTCTCCAGCTTTTACCTCAAGGCAACCATTTGGATTTGCTTTGTACTTTGAAATTACAAGAGTAACAAATGAATTTACTGATTTTAGCCATTCTTCATTTATGCGATAGGCACGCCCTTCTTTCACAAGAACATTGGTGCTTTCAAGCTCTCTAACCTGCTTGAAAACTGCCTGATAGGAACAATCAATGCCATAACCCCTTATTATACGCTTGTATATCTGTGCGACTGAAAGAGGCCACTCCATGCAAAGAATAAGCACAATCGCGTTTTTGAGGCTCAATCCATTCTTAGAATTTGAGGAAATAAGATCTGCTATCATAATAAACATAGAGAAGATAAAATTTAAAAACAAAACTTTTTTTAGTTATTAAGTTAAATTTAAACCTTATGCAAATTTTCATGAAAAGGCATAAAAATTAAAACATTAAATGGTTTAAATAATAGGATGCCGGGATGGCAGAGCGGTCCAATGCGCCAGCCTTGAGTTTTTTACAAGAAAGCTGGTGTGCGCAAGCACTCGTGGGTTCAAATCCCACTCCCGGCGCTTAGTTTTAAGCCATTATTTCTTTTCAGTGTCTTTCTTTACAAATGCAAAAACGAGCGTCAAAACAGCCAAAATTAACCACAAATTATTCTCTGATGCAATTATTGGCGGATATGGCCTTTGTATGTAAATGTAATCGCTTGCAGTGCAGTTAACGCAACTTGAGGGCGCGTTTAGAACTGTTGCTTCGACAACATAAAAGCCAGGTTCTTGGAAATTGTAGTCAACCAAATGATAGGAGCCGTTACATATAGGTGAATTAGTGTCATACAATATATTTCCATCGAGCTTAATCTTTATGTTAAGTTGTGAGTCTTTTATACTTCCAGTGCAGACAGCTTTTACTTCCGTTTTAGTGCCAATATTCACATCCTTAGCATCAAAGTCATACATAACCTCAATCTCATAAGTGGTAATACGCACCGGATCACTCCATTCAGACCAATCACCATCAGAGTCCATTACTTTGCACCTAGCATCAAACTGGGCATCAGCATTATTATAATCGTAACCTATTGAAGAATTATAACTATTACAATCAGTGATTTGTGTGCCATCTCCAGTGTCCCATGTGTAGCAGTATATAGGATCGCCATCAGGATCTATTTTCTCAATGTTTTTGATTGAAAACTGGACATGCAGTGGAGCCATGCCTGATGTTGGATAAGCAAAAAGCACAGGCTTAGAGGGTGCCCTGTTGGCAATTACAACGTCAACGCTGCCTGTAGCTGTATCACCATCGTTATCTGTTACAGTGAGCGCCACATGAAATGTATTCTTACTGCCATAAGCATGCGTTATTGTTGAGCAGTCAGAACAGCTTTTTCTTGTCCCATCTCCAAAATCCCAATTATACTTTACAATATAACCATCTGGGTCATTAGCAGAACCAGTAAATGTGGCAACTTGATTAATATATGGGGATGATGGGTTGACATTAATTGTTACATTTGTTGGTGGTTTGTTTGGGTTTGTTGTTACTGTTATTTCATCCCAGCTGCTTTGGCCTATTCGATCATAAACAGTAAGCCTGACAGTGTAAGTTTTATTCTTTTCTTTGTAAAGACAGCTAACCGGCTCGTCTTTCTTTGTTGTACGGAAGGTTTGCCCATTTCCACAATTCCAGTCAAATCTGTTCATGTCTGCATCACCATCAGGGTCTGTTGAGCTTGAGGCATCCATAACAACGGTTAAGTTAACATCTCCTGTTGTCTGGCTTAGCGCTCTTATGCGTGCTGTCGGCGGCTGGTTCATTATTACCTTAAGCCATGCATCATCATATAGGTTTTGATCATCTTTCTTGTAAAGTCGATACTTAAAGAATACCTCTCTTTCGGGGTATTTTTGAGGTGTTTGCAGTCTTATTCTAAAAGTGGTGGTTCCACCATCTCTTGCAACATTCTTAATCTCAAAGTTCGAGCCAATATTGTCCCAATTTGGGCCTTCCTGTCTTGAAACGACGAAATCGTCGTGCCCTAAGATATATTTAATAGCTTGAATAATTTTTGCTGGGATCTGATTTGAGTTAGTTACACCATAATTTTGTCCTCTTCCAATAGAATTTATTATTTTAGTCATATCAGGAACCGGTGATCCGGAAGGATCCCAACTATTTCCATAAATTCCAAAGAAATAAGCATTGTAAGATTTCAGCGCATTTATGGCATTATCCACACCCCCACTACAACCGTTGTCGGCAGCATCCGTAATAGCAATTATTGCTCTTACAGCATCTGATCTCCAACCATATGAGGAATCATTTAAAATGTTATATATCAGGTAAGCCCAAGGTTCTACCGAACAATTAGCATTAACTTGTTTAAGTCTATCCTTTATAATTTGTGCGTCACTTGTCAAGTATATTGCTCCAAAATCATCGTTGCCATGACAATAATTTGGCTTTTGTATGAAACCTGCTTTACTTCCACTACCCTCTAATACATATAAACCAACACGCATGCAATCAGGGCAATCTCTGTTTACTTGGTCCATTATTTGGATAATGCTATTTTTAACGGCATCTATTTCGTCTTGCATGCTTCCACTTGCGTCGAGTATAAAAACAAGATCAATCTTCTTAGTTTCTTCCCAAACACTCAAATTATTTTTTATCTTGCCGGTGAGAGTGAAAGTTCCGGGGCCGTAAAGGACTACAGCTGCACTTTGAGTGTCAGCATCCTCGTTGTTTATATAAAGTACAACATCTTTGGCCGAAACTTGAATAAAAAGAACGATGAGAGAAAGCATCAGCAAAGCATAAAATCTTGAAAAACCGGACTTTATGAATTTCATAAATATCTGCGCCTCCTCTTCTGCCACCATTTAAAAAGCCCTATGCTAAAAATTCCAATAGAAATGCCGCCAGCAACATAGAAAAATTCTTTTGGCAATGGCTCTGGTTGGTTTTGCTCTTCAAACTTAGCAACAGTCAGATTTTTGTTTAAGTCTGCAAAGCCTTCTTTTTTGAACAGAACAAGATAATTGCCAGGCGCTAACCCAGATAAAACTAATTCTCCTTTAATATTTGTAGTTTCTTCCCTATCACCAATTATTACTTTCGCCTCGGACACTCTTTTCCCTGATTTTGAGTTTACAACAACTTTTAGTTGTTGATTAGAATAAATTTTGTCTGGCATAGAAACTATAAAGTAATCCACTTCTGTTTCTCCAGATAAGACATTTATGCTGCTGATCTTTTTCTCAAACCCTTCCTTTTCAACGCTTATAACATAACCACCTTTATCTGATATGGCGAATGTGGCCTTTCCATCGGCATCGGTTGGTTTCTTTGTACTACCCACAGAAACTACAGCTCCGGAAACTGCTTCTCCATTGTGCTTAACAACTACCTCAAAAACCTCAAGTGGTTTTACCTTTTCTGGGTGTGAAACTTCAAAGCGATCAAGCTCAGAAACCACCTTAATTTTTCCTGAAAATGGCTGCAAACCATCTTTATATGCCTTAATCTGGTACTCTGTTGCTGTTTTAAGCACAAATGACACTACCCCTTTAGCGTCAGCAATCTTTTTTTCTCCGGCAATTTCAACATATGCGCCCTGCAAAGGAATTGAGTTTTCATAAACAAGCACATAAAATGGCTTACCAACAAGAACTTTTTCAGGATGCTTAGCTATTACAAAACGCCCCGCCTCTTTTTCAATTGGCTCAAAAATCCCTGTTTCTGCTGTTTTTACCCTGAAACGCTCCGAATCAGTAGAGTATTTTGCGCAGCCTTCTTTTTGGGGAACAATTATAAGCTTATTAAGGTCTTCAATCTCGAATTGGCCAAAGTCATATTCAGAGCATATAGTATAATTGCTTCCGCGCCTCGTAATTAGAATATTTGGCGCCGGATTGTAGAGAACCTTCTTGTCAGTACAGAATTCATTGCCATTAATGTCAAAGCATACATTCATAAAATAAGAATCTGGCTTGGTGGGGTAAAAGAAAAAGTCACCATTATTGTTAACCTTTTGCTCAATTAGAATGCCTTTGTTGTCATAAACTTTTACTATTGCGTTTGGGAAACCTTTGCCTGACTCTGAAGCGAGTATGGATATTTGATATTTGCCATCAACATAGCCGTGATTTAAGTATGCATGCACATTAGTTTGGCTATAAACAAAGCAAATGTTTGCAATTAAAAGCAAAAAAATAAGAGAAAACCCAAAGTAACGCATAGATTTGCCTCTCCAACACTTTACGCAATAATAAGACATTACCAATATTTAAATTTTTCGCCCATATGTTTGCTAATTATTCCCACCAAAGGTGCATTAACATGGAAGAATTAATTACTCTAAAAATAAATGAAGGCGAAGATGTGATTAAAAGCATCCACAATCTCATGGCAGAGAAGCAGATTGAGCTTGCTGTGCCTGTTTTTGCCTATGGAAAAATAAAAAATATAGAGCTTATAACACTTGGAAAAAACACGACACTTTTTAGCGATAATTCTGGTGTTGGTTATGAAGTCAGTGCAATAAGCGGGAAAATCCATCGTGACAGGACGGGGTATTACACAAACATATCTGTTATAATAAACAAAAGCTGTGCAACAACTGCACACGGGCTTCTAAGAAAAGCAATTGCTGATGAAAGCCTTGAAATAAAGTTCAGGAACATTAAGCTAAGCAAAATAATTGAAGTTTAGTTTTTAGGCCACGGAAAAAAAGCGCAATTTTTAATAACTATTTTTAAAAGATTAATAATAAGCATTGCAGGTATGCGGGGTTGCCCGAGCGGTCTAAGGGGCAGGGTTGAGGGCCCTGTGGCTTAGTGCCTTCAGCAGTTCGAATCTGCTACCCCGCATCGCTTTTTTGCCTTTAGTTTTTTTGTTGTTTGCTTTTTTTAGACTTTTTTGTTTGAAAATGGTTGTGTTTAGTGTAATGTTTTTTTGCTGGTTTAAATTGTGAAAACTTGATTCCTTAAATTTTTTTGCTTTAAATTTTTTGATTTAAATCTGGTTTTTGGCATTGGTTCGGCTTTTTTTGCCAAAAGCCAGGTTAAGGGTTTTTTAGTTCTCTGGCATTGTTTTTGCTTTCGAAAAAAAGGGTTTAAATGATTAAAAACGTGAAAAGTTTCTTTTTTTGTTACACGAAAATTAATTTTTATATTTTATTTTGAATATTGAGCTCAAGCCTCCTTTTTTTGTCATTTCTGTGTAGAATTTTGTGAACCCACAGGATTTGCATGCGTATGGTGTTATTTCATATCCCTTTTCGAGTGGGTTTTGGGTTTCACCTTTGAAGACAACTCTTTTTCCACTAATGATTCTGCCTTTTTCTATTTCGATTGAACCACATTTTGGGCATTGTTTCATCGCCATTAAATCCCAAATTGATAGGTAAAGTGTAATTTCTTTTTTACTTTTTTGTTTTTTGCGAAGCTGGCTTGTTTTTTTGGTTTGTTTGTCGGCATGATTTCTTGTGTGATTGTTTTGGAATTCTTTTTTTTACGGGGTGTGGGTCTAATGTCGTAAGCAAGGCAAAAATCGTTAATCAGTTAAAACAGCTTGTTTGTAACAGTTTTCTTTCACTAATGAATCTGGGATTTTTTCACAGATAGTAACATCCCCTGTTTGTATTGCTGCATTGTAATAGCAATAGTCCAGTAATAATGGTCCTATTGGTCTTTTGCCGCGTTCTTCTTCTTGTATTGGGATTTGCTCGCATTCAGTTATCAGCCTTGAACGAATTATGGGTTTAGCTAAAAACTCGGAGGAGAGTATTAATATCGGGATTGCAGTCAGAATTAAGGCTACCATTTTTATATTGCTTATTTTGAATTCTTTTCCTGCTTTGATTGCCACTTTGCTTGAATAGTATTGGTAAGCTAAAATTATGGCTAAATAGCAATAGGCAAGCCCCACACCCAAATCGATTGGACGCGAGTATTTGGCTGACTTTAAAGAAAATTCCAACAAGAACAATAGTCCACCAAAACCCACTATTATTACGCATACCAACAACAAAGAGTTGTTTTTTTCTTTTTCAGTTTGACTCATTCAACCACCTTTTAGTAAAAAATTTTTTGCGAATTGCTTTTAAACCTATTGTAAGGTTTGAGTGAACGCTTGAAAGTTTTTTTATATGGTTTTTTAGCTGGCAAAATTATTATGTGCGTATGCGTTGTAAGATTAAACTATGCAAGTTCGCCAAGACTTAGAGAATGTCTTGAAATCTTTTAATAGTGACGACAAGGCTAATCAAAAAAAATCTTGTAATATTTATAACTGCCAATTAAACCACTTCTTTACTTTGCCTTTTTGCCTTCAGGATAGATTTTCTCGAGTTTGTCGAGTAT
>JAOAJX010000005.1:0-65149 GCA_026413945.1 Candidatus Iainarchaeum sp.
CTCCAACACCTACTCCAACACCGAGCCCCGGTGGCGGTGGCGGAGGTGGAGGCGGTACTTATTATACACAAGTTTGCGGAGATAAAATCTGTGATGCTTACAAAGAGAACTATTGTAACTGCCCTTCTGACTGTGGCAAGCCATTCTGTGCAACTTGTACTGAGCTTGTTTGTGAGAATGGTAGCCCGAAATGCAAGGCAATTACACCTTGTGTAGGAAATCGCATCTGTGAAGAAGGTGAAAATTACGAAAATGCCCCAAGCGACTGTGTGCAGCCATTTGTCCCAGTAGAAAGACCATCTTTCTGTGGTGATGGCACATGTAACCCATGGGAAAACTGCTCAACGTGTGCTGCTGATTGTGCTTGTGAATTCGGAAAGACCTGCATAGATGGCGTTTGCGTAAGAGCTCCTTACTGTGGCGACTTTATCTGCCAGCAGGACGAATCTTATGAGACTTGTCCACAAGATTGCCCTGCGCCGGCAGCAACACAGCCACCTACACCAACTTTCCCACAAAGAACACCAACACCAACAGTAGCAGGACCAACAGGATTCTTCGGCCTCGGAGCTTTAGGAGACGCATTTGGTTTGCTCTTACTTTTACTAGTACTGCTATTAATAATACTTAGCCAAACCATATTCCTCGAAACAGAGACCACAACAACAACACTTACTTTGAAAGCAAAAAATTTGCTTGGAAAGCCCATGGATGAAGCAGAGATAAAAGTTCTCAAGGATGGCGAGCCGCATTCAACTAAAGTCACAGGCGAAGACGGTAAAGCAACATTCCTGTTAGGCGAAGGTGAATACAAAATTAAAGCAAAGAAAGGGCGCATAAAGAGAAACTTTATCCCAAAAACAGTAAGAATCGGTGAATAATAAAAGCGCCCCTGCCTTTTTCTTTTTTTTCCATTTTTTCACCGGCAATTACCTCTAAAAAATATTAAAGCCACTCTTTAGTCAAAATTATTTTGGGTGGTTTAATTGAACAAACCTGTAAAAAAGCTTACTGTTGGTAGCATACAAGTTGCATCATGGCTAAATGAAGGTAAAAGCGGGAACTTCTATACCTTCACAATCTCCAGGCGTTTTAAGGATGAAAAAGACTCCTGGCAAAGTTCAAATTCGTTGCGTCTAAGCGACCTTCCTAAAGCAATATTTGCACTTCAAGAAGCCTACAGGCAATTTGCTCTAAAGGAGTTCTCACAATTAGAAAATGATTTGGACATTAAAAAATAAATAAGGCTGCGGTGAATTTTTAATTAAATTGATTTTTTCTTTCATTTATGCAAAAATCACTAAATAAAAATGAGGAAATAGAAAAAATTGTGCTCAAGGCAAACTCATTTGAAAGCTTCAATCCGCTGCAAGAAAAAGTACTTAAAGAGGATTGGGCAAACTCTTGTTTAGTTGTAAGTGCACCAACTGCAAGCGGAAAGACTATTGTTGCCGAACTCTGTGCACTTAACTGCCTATTGAAAAAAAATATGAAGGTTGTTTACACAGCACCACTGAAAGCATTAGCTGCTGAGCATTACAAGGATTGGAAGAAAAAATATTCTGATTTAGGAATTAAAGTTGCTATAAGCACTGGCGACTTTGATTCAAGCTCACATTATTTATCAAAATACGACTGGATAGTTACCACTAATGAAAAACTTGACTCATTGATAACACACCGTGCCGACTGGCTTTCGAGAGTTGGGCTTCTTATTGTTGATGAAATACATGAGATTGGTAGCACAAGGGGCGCTACCATAGAAGCAGCTATAATAAAGATGCTTCAGCTAAATGAAAAACTTCAAATAATTTCACTTAGCGCTACGATACCTAACGCTGACAACATTGCTTCTTGGCTCAACGCAAAACTTATTTTAAGCGACTATAGACCTGTAAAGCTAATGGAAGGCGTACTTCTTGATGAAGAAATATTTTTTTCAAAAGAAACAATTAAATTGGATACTCAAGATATCGAAGGTCTTATCTTAGATACGCTTGCACAGAAAAAACAGATATTAATTTTCATGCTAACAAGAAAAAAGACAGAGCAAATGTGTGAAAAAATAGCAGATATTGTTGATAAAAAACTATTTCCAAGAGAAAAACTTTATTTAAAAAACATCGCCCACAAGATTGAGAATGTCTTGGAAAATCCAACAGAACAATGTAGAAATCTTGCAAAGTTAGTCTCAAGAGGCATAGCTTTTCACCACGCCGGCTTAATGCCAAAGCAAAGAGAAATTATAGAAGATGCTTTCAGGGAAGGCAAAATCAAAGCAATTGTTGCCACAACCACGCTTGCTATGGGTATAAATCTGCCAGCTTTCAGGGTTTTTATACCTTCATTGTACAGATACACCGAGTTTGGTATGCAAAAAATACCCGTTTCAGAATATAAGCAACTCGCAGGCAGAGCCGGCAGACCCAAATATGACTCTTTAGGCCAGGCAATTACTCTTGCAAAGAGCGAAGATGAAAAAGAAGAAATAATAAACAATTATATAAAAGGCAACCCAGAACCCATAGAATCAAATCTTGCCTATGAACCAGTTCTTAGGACACAGGTCCTTTCAATAATAGCAAGCAATATTGCAAACAAACCAAACTCCATTGAAAGTTTTTTCCAAAAAAGTTTCTATTTTTACCAATACGGTAACACACAAGCTCTTAATAAAAAAGTTAAATCAATATTACAAGATCTTATAAGCTATGATTTTGTTTTTCAAGACAAAGAGAGGTTTATTGCAACACCCTTGGGTGAAAGGGTTGCTGAGCTATACTTAGACCCAGAAAGCGCTTATCGTATGATGCAGCACCTAACTTCAAACATGACGGAATTGAAAGCTTTGTATTGCATTGTTGAAGCAACAGAATTTGGCTCATACCCAAAAATAACCAACTCAAAAAAAGAATCTCTTTTCCAAGAATTCCTTGCTAGAGAAAATGAGCTCAGGCTAGATGCAATGAAAACATATTTCACAGATGAGTTTGCACTAGAAAAGTTTAATGCTTCGCTGCTATTAAGCAACTGGATAAATGAGGTTAGTGAGCAACAGATAATGGATGAATTCAATGTTGAGCCTGGCGTACTGCACTCAAAGCTTATGATTTGTGATTGGCTATCTTATTCAGCAGCCGAATTGGCAAAGCTTATGGGCTTAAAAGAAAACGCTTTCTTTATGGAAAAAATAAGGAAAAGGCTCCAAAGCGGCATAAGAGAAGAACTCATTCCTTTAGTGCAATTGCGCGGAATAGGGCGCGTAAGAGCTAGGAAGCTTTACAGAAATGGCATACGTTCCATATCTGATCTTAAAAAAGCCCACGCTTCTGATATTGCAAAAATAATTGGTGAAAAAGTAGCGCTAAACATTAAATCGCAACTAGGTAAATTGGAATAACAGAAGCATTGATAATACAAAACAAACCAAACTTACGGATTTTTAAGATAAAAGAAAAGTTTATTAACCACTAAAAACATTAGAATTACAATTAGAGAATTAAATTAAACAATTAAACACATAAATAATTAATTTGAGTTGAGCTTGTGTAGAAAGAAGGTGCTTTTATGTCCATAAAAGAAAAAATAAAATCATTCTATTACATTTTTGAGGATCGTTACTATGATGTGCTCGACCGTATAAACAAAGTCATTCCGGTTTACAAGGTAATAGATCCAATAGATAGGCATTTTCCATCCTTCATACTTTTCATCCTTCTCTTGGTTTTCCTTTTAACTTGGTTTTTCATCCTTCCAGCTTTACGCCCACCTCAAGAATACGACTTTATTACACACATAGAGGTATTGGATAATGAAACAAAAAGCCCTATAAGTGGCGCTGATGTAATTATTAAGTTGGCAAGCATTGAAGGGGCAGATCAGCTTAATAAAGCTACGGATTCTAAGGGCATTGCAACATTCAGCTTTAAAACAAAGCGTAAACTTGAATCAGTTGAGGCAAAGATTTCAATTTCAAAGAAAGACAGCAACTACGATGAAATAAAAAACAAAGATGTTGTTCTTGTTAATTCAGAAAAAAAGGTTTTCTCATTAAGAAAGCCAGGTCTTGTTTTCAAGGGTGCTATTGAGATCCACATTTTGAAAGACGCGGTCGGCAGCGAAGCAATAAGAGATCGCCAGATAATAATAACATTTTCTTGCCAACGTGGCAGCCCCCCAGCAAATATAAACAGACATGGCAGTGAGCAGCCATTTAAGGTAGAAAGACCACTTGGCTGCGAAGGCCTAAGTGCAACGGCATCAGCACAGGGCTTTAACCCAGCAACTCTTTCTCTGGAAAATAAAGAAATAGCCATATTTAAGCTTACACCCATACAACAAATTGAAGAAAAAGGCATACTTGAAGTTACAGTTAATGAGCACAACGATTCTCTAGCAAAGGACGTAGTTGTCAGGGTTTACGATGCTACAACAAGCAGCCTGGTTACACAAAAGACAACTACGGAAACAGGCACAGCTCTTTTTGAGGCACTTAAAGCAGGTTACTATGATGTTAGCGCAATAGCTTCAGACAACAGGACCACATCTAAACAGAATGTCCGCGTAATAGCCAATGAAAAAACACAGGTTGGCTTAAAGCTGACTAAGCCTGAGCCGAGAATTAACTATAAATTGTTTTTTAAGGTGATTGACTCAAACTCAAGAGCAATCATTCCGGATGCAGAAATAATAATTTATATGGATCAATTTTACGTAGCATCAGTACAATCTGATGGAAACGGTTTAGTTTCATATACTGTAAGTGAAGCTGACAGGAACAAATCTTTCAAGATAATAGTCAGGCATCCAAATTACTCGGTTTTGACAATATCAGTCCCAGTGCTTGAGATCAGCGCATCAACACCAACAGAAATAGAGCTTATGGCACTTGCAGAATATGAGACAACTTACTTGCCTGTAGCAATAATTAAGGCAAACAAATACTATGGCAGTGTGCCACTCACCGTTGAGTTTGACGCATCACAAAGCTTTGATCCAGATGGCACAATAAAGAGCTACGAATGGGACTTTGGAGATGGAAATAAAGAAACTGGTGTTGCAAGAGTGCACACATATGCTTCCAAAGGAATATATTTTGTAAAGCTTCGCGTAAAAGATGAGAGCAACCTTTTGGGTGAAACAAGTACAATTATACAAGTTGGTCTTGAAAGCTATGCGCCAGTTCCAATAATACTCGCTGACAAATATTATGGTGAGTTACCATTAACAATATCTTTTGATGGTTCTTCAAGCTTTGACCCTGATGGCACAATAGGAAAGTATACTTGGAAATTCTGTGATGGCAATACTTCAAATGAAAAAAAGCCAATACACACATATTACAAACCTGGTAATTATGTAGTATCTCTAACCGTAGAAGACAATCAGGGAAAGACCTCTATAGCATACCAGCTGATCCAAGTCAGAAAAAAGCCAGATATTTCTGAGCTTTATGCACCAATCGCTATTTTTTCAGCAGACAAATATTTTGGTGTGCCACCTTTGACAGTGTCATTTGACGCATCACAAAGCTTTGATCCAGACGGAACAATAAAGAGCTACGCATGGGACTTTGGAGATGGCACCACAGCAACAGGGAAGATTGCAGCGCACATATTTACAAACAAAGGCATCTATCTTGTAAAGCTGCGCGTAACAGATCAAAATGATATTTCTGGAGAATCTAGCATAGTAATTCAAGTTGGGCTTGATAGTTATAGACCTATTTCTATAATAAGAGCAGACAGATATGCGGGCAAAGCACCATTAACCGTTCATTTCGATGGCTCTTACAGCTTTGATCCAGATGGCACAATAGTTAGTTATCTCTGGGAATTTGATGATGGTAACACAGCCAAAGGCCCAACTACAACACGCACCTTTGAAAAAGAAGGCATCTACAAAGTTTCACTAACTGTAATAGACAATAACAATAAATCAGACGAGACTGAAATTTATATACAAGTAGGAAAAATCCCAGTGATTACAATTGGAAAGGTTTTGGTTAGGGTTATAGACCTGCAAGGTAAGCCTGTAAGCGGTGCAGCTGTTTACCTATACAGAGAGGACTTGCCTTTTACTCTAAACACACCAGGATATGCTATCTACACCGATGCAAATGGCCAGTATCTCTATGACTGTGTAGAGCCAAGTATAAAAGCCTATTATGCAAAAGCACTAAAGGACAATCTCTTCGGAGAATCAAACCGTGAGCTTGTCTCAGCAGGAATGCTCGTCACTTTAACAATAGTGATGTCAGAAGATTATGGTGAGATTGAAGCAATTGTTGTAGATCAGAACGAAAATAAGATTTCGGGTGCTGATGTAATAATATATAATGAAATAGGCACCATTGAAGCAAGATGCAAAACAGGTCTAACAGGAACTTGCAACTCAGGGCCAATAAAAGCAGGTAAAATGGTTTATTTGGCTGCTTCAAAGGAGAATTACATAAGCTCTTATAGTGAGCAGTTTCAGGTTATAGCAAAGAACTTGCACTCTATTAAGCTTGTTTTGTACCCTAAAGGACCCGACTCAGGCATTGAAATGAGTTTTGTTGATATATGCAACGACTGGCAGTGCAAAGAAACAGTTTCAGTGATTGCATCTGACACAAATTCAGAGAGATATTACTACGCAAAATTCTACCTTAAACTGTTTGCAAACGAGAGCACGAACATTTATTCCTACCTTAGAGCTGGACTTGAAAGCCAGGAATCAATAGCAGTTGAGAATTACAAGATAAGAATAATGGAAGTTAGAGCTCCAGGCTCAAAAATTTTCTATGCCACTTGCTATAATCCATCAAACAAGTATGAAATAAAAACAAACTGCATAGCAGGCATAAACTCCGGCTCAAAAATGGTTTTATTGCAATGGAATAAGCTTTCTGGTCAAAATGGTGTGATTGTACCAATAATGTTAAAGTTTGGTGTAGAAAAAGGCCTTGGCACAAACGAAAAGCTTGAACTAAGGTATGCTGCTAAAGCAATACAGTTTAGTACTGAACGCAAAACAGATGAAAAATTACTCACTTTGATCATAGGAGATCACATTTGCACAGAAAAGAAAATAAACTGGCACTTCAAGCTATATTCTGGTAACAACCTAGTTAAAGATGGGCTCACTGAAAAGTTTGCAACAGACCTTAACCTAAGCAAAGAATATATGCTCCATTACTCTATAAAAAATTGCACTGAGATTGATTACACTGGATCAAAACTCGAGGTGTGGGATGAGAATGTAGCAAATGCAATTTCTTTCCCAGATTTCACAACACCCAAACCACACACTTTATACGCAAGCATCCCTTCTTTGAAGCCAGGTCAAACCTTAGAAGACAAAGTAAAAATAAAAGCAGCAAATATCGCTGAATTTACAAGAGTTTTGTTTAAGCTTTCAAAAGGTGCTGATATTCCAGTTAATGGCACCACAAAAGTTCTTTTTAGAATAATTTCTACAAAAGAAATGAGATTTGAAGGTTTGCCTCAAAGTTTGCCCCCCAACATTATTATAAACATCACAGGTTATCTAAAAGATTCAGGCACGGGTGGTGGAGTTGCAAATGCAACAGTGGAGGTTTCACTCAATGATGTTGTGCTTGGTACTATTACCACTGAAGCCAATGGGCGCTTTACATATGTGCAGCCGTCAGGAACCGCACTGCCAAAACCAAACGATGTTGTGAAGCTAAAAGGGACCCATACTGATTATGCGCCAGCATTTGCCTCTATACCTGTTAGACAAGGTGGTGCTGTAGGAATATCATGCATAACAATAAAGCCTTCTGAGCCAATAAAGCTAAATAAAGGCGATTCAAGCAAGGTTATAGTAATTACTAAAAAATGCCCTGAAGGTGTAGCAGTTAAACTTGAATCATCACTTTCTTTGTCACAGAAAGAGTTTACTATGGGTACAGACGAAACAAAAGAAGTTCCTTTTACGGCAAGTGGTACAACAGTATCTCAAGGAATTTATCCAATATATGCAAGTGCGAGATTTATCAGCGCTTCAACATATAAAAATATTGGCATAGTGGACGTCATAGTAAATGATCCGAACTCCTGCTTTGTTATGGAGAATTACATTTATGATATGAAAAGCGGCAGAGCCACGGGCATAATAAAGAATAAATGCTTATACCCAAATAATGATCCAGACATGCCTCTAATAACAATAGCTAACAATGCAGTTGAGCTTAAATATGCTGATAAACCAGTGAGCATCACATTTAAGTGGCGTATCAAGTCAGAAGCCTTGGAAAATGGAGCAAAAAGCATAAACATTACCTCTTATGAAGCAACATCTACAATTAATCTTACAACTACTTATATTGCCGATTTGGCAGAATTCAATGCTGAGGATTACATAAAAGGCAATGCTTCAAAAGGCGTAAAAGGTTTAAAACAAGCGCCAGGGTATAGCGGCGGCAAACTATGCAATGTTAAGTTTGTGCCAGAAAGCGACGATAGCCGCGTGCTTGTTTGGATTGAAGGCACAAAAGTAATGGGTAGATTTATTGGCGAGCGTGAGGAACGCGGTGAATACAGCTTTACCTTAATAAACAAGGGTGTGAAGAACACAATGTATACTTTCATCGGTATTGATGATTATATAACAAGGTGAGATAATGAAGATAAAAAAGATGTTTTTGTTAGCATTTGCAACCTTAATTTTTGCTGAATCTTTTGCCGGAACACTTAATGTAACTGTAAACCCAAACCCATTTGAGCAAGGTAGCCTTACAACTTTTACAATATACCTCCCACAAAATGAAACCGTCAGAACCCTTACGATTGACTTTTATTCTGGTACTCAGTTCTTATTCCAGGTTTCTCCAAGAATAACTAGTCCAACAACTCTTTACGGCTGGAACGGTTGTAACCCTAATAATAACCAGTGCCTCCCGCCTGGTACTTATTCTTATGTTGTGAAAGCAGGCTGTGGTTGTGGTGGAAGAAGCACCTACGAGGCCACTGGCAACGTAACAATTGTTGCTGCTGGTGGTGGTACACAACCACCAAGCGGCTGTTATGCCACAGAAAGTGAGTGCAAAAACAATAACGCACACAAATGCAATTGTGGGCAAGCAGTTAACTGCCAATATGACTCTGTAAACAAATGCTATCTCTTTAGTAACTGTGATAATTCAAAGTGTGCTTCTGGTGGCGGTGGTGGTACACAGCCACCAACAGCAAAGGTTTCAGTAACTTCTTTTTTGCAAATGATTGGTCAGTGCGGAGCAATAAACTATGCCGCAATTGCTGAGTGTCCAACAGAGGGTCCTACTGCATACCCTGAAGAAGGAAAGTTGGGTTATTGGTGCAAAGTAAGGAATGCTGGTTCGCCAGGACAAGAAGGTGCGATAAGATATTGGGCGGTTTTGAGTAATGATCCTAATAATCAATATGATGACCTTTCATATGAGATTTACATTTTCTACGCAAAAAGAGTATGTCAAAATCCGCCACAGGCTGAATATGTTGGTTGTGATCAATGCATATTGTTACTTGAAAATATGAATGTTGTTCACGAAGCACCAAAATCAGTTGTTGATGGCGCTATTGCAACATTAAAGAGACACCAAAGTTGTGGCGGTGGCGGTGGTGGAGCACCAGGCCCAGGGCCTGGTCCAGGCCCAAGCACACCAGCACCGCCTTCATCGCCCTCACCTCAACAATCCCCTGCTCCAGTACCATCACAAGAGCCACCAGCGAGCGGCGGTGGCATAACAGCAGATGCTAGGCCAAACCCCTTCCAACAAGGTAGCACAACAACATTTACTATTACTGCTCAATCAGGCCAAGCGATTTCACAAATATACATTGAAATTTATGACCTTACCGGAAGCAAAGTCTATGATAGCGGGTGGGTTAATGGAAATAAGTTAGTTTGGAACGGTATTGGTAATTATGGCAGATGGAATAACGTTGCGTTGAGGACACAGGCATACATTTTTGTTGCCTCAGCAAAGGTTGGCTCTGAAACAAAGGGCCCAGCAAGAGGTTATGTTTATATAGTTCCGGCTAGTGGTGGTCCAGCAAAATCGCCTTCACCAGGCACTAGCCAAGGCCCAGGCGGCCCAGCACAATCACCTGGGCAAAGCCCAGGGCAGCCAGCAACGCAAGTACCACCAGGTAATGAATGCCAAACAAATGCTGACTGTGTTTGCAATGACGCCTGCTATAATGGGCGTTGCATACACCCAGAGCTTACAATAAATGGAAGCGCAAACACTCTTTTGGCATATACTGGCAAACCTTTAGAAACAACGATTGTTTGGACAATAACTAATGCTGGAGATGATGCCGCAGTGCTAAAAGATGTGAAGCCCAGCGGCTGCGAAAACGTAACATGTGAACTTCAAATTCAGGCAGGCACAACTATAAAAATAGCCGGCAATACCAATCAGGAGCTTAGGAAGAAAGATTCAAAAATAAATCTTGAAGGTAAAGATACAAAAGTTATTGAAAAAGGATTGAAGTTAGAATTACAGAGCAACTTTAAATTTGATTATGGCGAAGTTGAAGTTGGCCTGGACTGGAAAGCAGTCAAACTGAAGAACATTTACACAAGCCCAATAGTTGTTGCTAAGCCAATTGAATCTTGCTCTAGCAATGGCAAAACACAATGTGACAAGGTTGTTGTGAGGATTAAAAACGTGCAGACAAATTCTTTTGAAATCAGACTGCAAAAATGGGGTGAAGGTTGGAACCAACCTCTCACAAGGAACTATAAAGTTCAGTACCTTGTTTTAGAAGAAGGTACAAATGACTTAAATGGACTTCAAATAGAAGCGGGTAAGTTTAAAGCCACACAAAGCGTAGTCTTCAACATATATAAAAGCAAATTCTCTACTACACCAATATTAATTACAAGCATAGCTACCTTTAATGGATCTCATCCTGCAGTTACCAGAAATCGGAACCCAATCCCATGTGTTGGAGTCTTTGCATTATTCTGCAAAATCGCTAATTTCGCAACAAACATACAGGAAGAGAAAACATTACTTAGGTATATTCATAGTGAAGAAGAAATTCATTATGTAGCCATTAGCACAGGTAAGGCGATAATTGGCGATACTCAATGGGAAATTAGGCGTATTCAAGGTGTTAACGATGAAGGTACTACAATATTCTATGAGAGCGACTTCCCAGAAACACCAATAGTAATAGCCGATTTTCAGACTGTTAATGATGACGATCCGATAATGCTTAGATATTATAAGAAAGAAAGAGATTCAATACACTTCTTTGCTGCTGAAGAAGATTCATCTTTAATTGACATTTGTTGGTGGTGTCATAGACCAGAAGATGTTGGCTATATTGCAATAGCCAAAACCGGATCAACAGGCCTTAAAGCAGTCATTGAAACAGACAAAGATGGCTGTACTTGCCCCCCATGCACAATAAACTTTGACGGGTCAAAAAGCACAGGAAACATTGTCAGCTATGAGTGGGACTTCGGTGACAATAATGCCAAAGCAACAGGCCAGAAAGTATCATATACTTACACTAAAAATGGAACTTATACAGTAAAGCTTACAGTGAAAGATTCTAACGGGAATAGTGCAAGCGCAACAAAGACAATAACTGTAAGCGATTGTACGCAGCCGATAAAAGGAACCGTTATAGAGCCAGGAAGAAGTATAAAAATAATACAGAAAGTGAAAGGCCTTAACCCAGGAAAGTATGAGTTTGACCTGCAGGCATCATACACAGACCTCTTCAATGCTAGTGCCAAACAAACAAATGAATGGAAAAAAATAATTGTTGAAGTCGCAAAGCTCGGAAGTGAGAAGTTCTCTGTAAAGCTTGTTGGTGAAGAGCAGGATTTCTGCATAGGCCCCAATGGATTGTTTGGCATTACCGGAAAAGCAGCGGTTCCTAAGGTAAAGCTATCTTGGCAATTTGAAGGTGATGCTGCAATAAAAATTGATGATTGTGATGATAAGGGCACTGATAGTTTTATCTATTGTGATCCAACCCAATTCTCAATAGCGCTTGCCCAAAAACTTAAAAAAATATATGAATTAGCATCAAACAAAAGATATGCTGAAACAAAATCTTATACTTCCTTCAAAGCGCACTTAATAGGTGACAATTATTCTGAGAATTTCCAAAAAGACTTTGTTAAGGCATATACCGAAGGATTCCTCAAAGCGCCGACTTGGTTTATATCGGGTGCAACACCTTGGAGCAAATATTTTTCTGATCCAAACGCCCTGAGTTTCGAGCCGAGGCAAATTGATAGTGGCCTTTACATCGTAACATTAGATATAAACTTCAACACTGAGGACTGGGTATTTTTTAGAGAAGGTAAGCCAGATGCTAAAATTAAAGTCAAATTCGAAAAAGTACGTGATGCTGCAGCAGATGTTGAGGAAATACCATTCTACTACTTACCTTTCAATGGTCTTGTAGGAAAAGACGGGCGCACAGATTATGGCATTGGCTACACTAACCAAAACAACCCAATCGTAATAAGTGTTGTTGGAAATGCTGATAAAATTGAAACAAGCACCCCAAGAGGAAGAATGCATATTAGTACAGCCATATATAGCGAACTTAAAGATATTTTGAATGCACAAAATAATCTTTTCAAAGTCGATTTGGCTGGGAAGAAGATTGAGCTCTACATCAGCCAACCGATGCCAATTCTAATGGGTATAAGAAGCAAAAATGGTCGTGGAGAATGTTTCTATAAAATATACAGCTTACAATCTGCAATTGGCTCTGGATTTGATGGCATAAGCTACTGGACAGGCATAGCAACGTCGCCAGACCTCAATTGTCGCGACTTTTCTGGCTTAGAACTGCCTCTAAAGAAGAAAGACACACAGGCAGCCCTTATAGACAGCAGCTGTGCAGCAAAAAAGAACAATCTGCCAGCGTTTGGCTTTTACTGGAATGGTGTTCCAAACAACCAAAGTTTGTTCTTGAGCACTGTATTCTATACACCACATGGTAAAAAAATGAGCATATCCAATGCATGTAGTTCAGATGTTTGTTTATTGGCCTCTAAATCAGGATTATCAAGAGACATAGGTGAAAGTTTAAGCTTAGATAGTTCACTTAAGGCAGAAAAAATAAGTGAAATAATCCCTCTTATTGAGCAAGAGTATGTTTGCATTGTGCCAGAATTAGAAGGTGTTCACCCATCACAGAATAGCTATGTCTTCTTCTGGAACGAGCAAAAGCTCCTAAAAGATTTAGAGATAGCTAAGACAAGGGTTGCGAGCGAATGGGGATTTAACTGGCAGAATTATAAATGCGATTGAATTAATTAGTTAAACCAATTAACTGCTAAAGCGCTTTTCGAGAGCTGTTTTTACCTTTTCTACATCTAATCCAAGGCGTATAATTCTGCTTTGCCCTTTAAAGCCCTTTCCAGAATTTGTTGTTAATATTATTCCATATGTCTCCAATTCCCCAATATATTCCTGAAACCACCTTATGCTAACTGGTGCAATATTAAAGCGAGCTGCAATCTTCTTATATTCATCATATATTTCGCCAGAACACAGTGCATGCTCATCATCAAACCTCTTTATACCTCTCTTTTCGAATGTCAACCTTGAAATAGCATATATAACAAGCTGCTGTTGCTCAGGTAATGTTGAAATCATATCAATAGCGATTTCCTCTTCAACCTCACGCTTTGCTTTTCTTACTTCTACATCTGTTACTTTGTTCAGTAACTCTTTTTCAGCTAATTCCCCAGCACGAAGCAGTAGCATAACAGCAGCTCTAGCATCACCAGACTCTTGGGCTGCAATTGCCGCTGCATATTTTATTGCTGATTCGTCAACAACACCTTTTTTAAAAGCCATCTTTACTCTCTCACGAAGTATTTCAGCAAGTTCTTCAGCATTGTAGGGTGGAAATACAATCTCTTTCTCACATAAAGAGCTTTTTGTTCTTGCATCAAGGCGCTCCTTGAATGTTAATTGATTGCTTATCCCAATGATAGATATAGCCCCTTTTTTAAGTTCTTCGTTTGCCCTTGTCAGTGCATATATAAGTTCATCAAGATCTTTTACTTTATCAATTTCATCCATCGCAACAATAAGCTTTGCCTGATTTTTCTCACAATAAGCCAAAAGGTTTTCATAGACAAAAGTACCACTATAGCCAATTATATCCCTCTCAGGCAAAAGCTTTTGCACTACATTACTCAAGACTTTGTATTTGCTATTATATTGCCTACAGTTCGCATAAATAGTCCTTATTCTTAAACTGTTTTTTTTTGCAAACTCATCTAGTTGGTTTATAACATACTTTGTGCAGCTTGTCTTTCCAGTGCCAGGTTTGCCATAAATGAAAAGATTAGTTGGTCTGTCCCCCTTTGTACAAGCACTTAGAACCGAAACCATGTCTTCAATCTGCTTTTCCCTAAAAGGGAGCTTCTCTGGAAGATATGATGGCAACATTATGCCTCTATTCTCAAAAATTTTGCTTTCAAAGTCGCATTTATCAAATATATTACCCATAACCCCCATAAATATTAAAATTAACAAAAATATAAAATGACAAATGGTTTGGAATCCAACATTATGACCTTTATAAACTTTGAACTTTCTAACTTAAAGTGATGTTTATAAATTTAATTATATGCCTTAATATATAGTTTAGTGTAAGGCAAAAAGGTGAGGTGATATTTTTGGCATTGCTAAACAAGGTTTTTAAAAAGGAAGAATTTGACATTGAAGAATTTCTAAATAGCCTTGATGTTGAAGAAGAGACAATGTATGAAGATGTCGATGCTTTTGTAAAGCCAATGGTTCTTTCTGAGGAGGCTGATGTTGACAAGGTTATTAAGGAAGTGAGGTCTGGTAACATAATTCTTCTCAATGTTGAGGCGCTCACAAAGAGAAATGTCCTAAAAGTAAAGGAATATGTGAATAAGTTAAAGTCGTTTGTTGGTGAGATAGACGGTGACATAGCAAGGATTTCACATGACCGGATAATAATTACTCCCTCCAAGGTAAAAATAATAAAGAAGAAAATAAAGGAGTAAACCAGCTACAATTATCTTAATAATGGAAAGCAGCTTCAATAATCTTAAACCTAGGTTAATGGTGCTGTTTTCCCTTTATATTTTTTTCATTTATTGCAAAAAATCAGCCAGCATTCTTTGTGATTTTGTTTGTGTTTTGAAAAGAGATCCTATCTCATCTTCAATTTGCAACACTCTTTGTTCCAAGTATTCTCCCAAACTATAATCTTTAATTATTTTTTTGGTAACTTCTAAGTATTTTTCAACGCTACCTTGAGCTATTGTTAATGTAAGACCTTCCTTGCCACATTTTAAACATTTTCCACTGAGTGGTATTCTCCTATATTTTGAATTGCAATTAGTACACCGAAACTGTTGCCTGCAGAATGACCTCGTGTTCCCTATAATATCAGGCAAGAGATGAGTTTCTATTACCCTTGCAAGAGAGTCTTTTAGATTAACTGCCTTTATTTTTCTCTGGAGCTGAGCTTGCCTGAAAACTTTTTCCTCCATAGTTTTGAGCATTACATACGTTGAGTACTCTGGTCCTAAACAAATATCAGAAGATTCATGTGTATACAGAAAGCCACTATACTGTTTTTCAGTGTTAAGACGGTCTTCAACACATTCAAACTTAACTGCTTCAGGCATGGCAAAATTTAGGCTTTTCTCATATAATTCTAAAGGATATTTATCCACAATATCCATGCAATAAACTTCAGTATCTATTTCATCTGGCTTCAGAATAGTAGTGAAAACCAAGGGTGCATCCATTCTCCCTCCGCGAGAACTCGAAAGATATTCTTGTGAAAAATTTAGTAGTACATCCATAAGCAACAGCAGCGAATCCTGATCACCATCCGCATTTCTCCTTTTCGTCTGGTGAAAATATGGGTGTGCCAAACATCCTCTAGTTTTTGTAAAACCTATTATTCTTCCAACTATTGCTGCTGATGTGTGTGGTGCAAGTGCAAGTACATAATGGCCTACCAAATCTTCCTTAGTTTTTACATTATAAAACGGCTTCATTCCATAGAATCTATTAAGTTCGTCGTCAACAAAGTTCGCGACTTTCACTAAAAAGTCACCAGCCTTATTATGTATAATTATGTCTTGCGGCATTATTTCCAAGATTTGCTCTTCACTTATAATATTACATCCAAATAAATCATTTTTATAGCCCAATTCTTTGAGCTTTTTTATACTTGTATTTATCTCTTTTGGTTTGAAGTGGGTGATTGGAATATTTATGAGATCATATCGTATTGTCCCATCTCTGAATGTGTGCAAATTGTATTTTGCCCTCAATAAGCCTTTTTCCAATGGTTCAAATACTTTATCAGTACTTATTAATCCATGAACCCCTTTAAATGGGTTTGGAATCTTTAGATCTAATTCATTAGCGGCTTCTTTTAGTAACAAATCTAATCTTTCCTTTCTAACAGCATATGGCTTTGTGTAATTTCCACACTTATCACAAACTTTATCTTGTACTTTTATTTTACATGACGGGCAAAAATTTACTGAAATCGTCCGACATTTACACTTGTTGCAGAAGTATTTTGGCATAATCTGATTACATTTTGGGCATTGCATGGTTATTATTTCAATATCAATTCCAATTCTTTTCTCCGATTCCATCGCGGCTTTATTTATGCTCCTAGTGTTACCCCCATATTCACCAATAGGAAACAAAGTGTGTGGGCTGCCTTTCATAAGCCTTTCGCCAGAAGCTTCAGGCCTGCCCATCCTCGCGCCTAGAAAAGTTCCACACTTGTCCCTTATCCTAATACCACACAAGCGACTAATAAACTTGTTAACGTCTTCGCCAACATTCATTGCTGCTTTATCTATTTCAACTTTTCCAAATAAAGAAATAAGAACTTCTGAATCAGGTTCACTTATAACTATTTTTGACTCCTGACATTTGTGTGGTAAACCAATCTTTTCAAGGATTTCTTTTATACTCCTTTCGTATTCAATCATAAGCTCTTTTTCGTTATTGCTATAATTTCTCCTAACTGCTCTTACCAGTGCCTTAATTTCTTCAGTATTTAAAGCCCCATAATAGTATGTGAAGCGTGGATGTAACGGTATGTTATATCTTTTAGATAGCTCAATTGCATCATTGAAAGAAACTTTTTTCGGATCATTCAATGCTTTTAAAGCTATCTTATGTTCTTCACTGGCCAAATTGTTTGCTTTGATTGCTTCTTCAAGCTCTAGCGCCCACCAATCTTCATTATAGCCAGCTGGCAATAAAGGATGTGCACTGTATTTGAAATCGCCATACGCTATAAGTATATCTCCCAAAAAGAGAATCTTATCCAACTTATCTTTAATTGCTTTTGCCTGCTCAAATGAATCAACTTTTACAACTGATTCATCATTTAATTTTACAATTGGACCTTCGATGCTATCACAAGAAGTTATAACTGCCGATTTGCCGGGCCTTTCAATTTTTATCTGCGTGCCTATCGCAAGAAAATCGTCTAGCAATACCATCGTTGCTGGATGAACTGCTTTGCACATGATGCCGCTTGCTCTGCTTCTACCGTACCTTAGCCTGAAACCACCAATCTCTCCGGGATAACTGAAAATCGGTCTTCCGACAGCAACACCTTCCAGGTACTTGTAACTAGGTTCAATTTCCAAAATAGATTGTTCGCTTTTCTCATGCTTTATTATTCCTTCGAGCCAATTCCAATCAAGGTTTAACATCGATGCAAACTTTAGTGCTTTTCTTGCTTTTAATGCGACACCCTCACTTATGACTAGGCAAGCACCACCTCTAACTCTGTTATGAGGTATCCTTGGAAGGTCTCTATGAACAGATACCTCTCGCTCTTCTGTTGGTTCACCATTTATGCAAACAGGACAACCGTTTATTATTTTCCGTATCTCATCGTCGCTCATTTTATATTGTCTACTAACTATTTCATCATAGATCTGTATCTCTTCAACATATCTCTCGACTTCGTCTTTTGTTGGTTTGTATCTGTCGAGGCCTAAAAGCTTCCTTGCATAATCACCAAGTATAAGCGGTAAAACTTGTGCAGTTCCTCCGGCAGCTCTTATTGGACCAGCATAGTATATATCTATGTAATTTGTGCCATCAGGATTCTTTGATATTTTTATTTTAGTTATACCATCTATTGGCGCAACAACCACTCCTTCAGTCTGAAGCACCAAAGCTGTTTTTATTGCTTGCTCAATCCTATTTTCCTCATTTGGAATATTACAGATTTTATTTAGAACAATCTCCTCAAAAATCTTAAATATCGCTTTAATGCGCTTGTTTTCCCCGGAAAGCCCATCTACTATTTGACGATATCTTTTGGCAACACCTTTTGGACCAGTTATAGTTTCAGCCCTCTCAGCAAGATCGCTAACCGACCTGGTTTCAACGTCTTCACAAAAATCAAAACCTTTTTTTCTTGCTTCTTTTGCTATAGAAAAAGCATTTCTAACGTCTACCTCTATTTTCTTATAGTATTCTTTAATATTTGCGTCTGCAATAACTTCCATCAAGACACCATCATCCTCGCATATATCTTTCTATCCTTAAGGTTCATCGCAATTGCCACACCTGGAGTAGGCATATGGCCAAGCTTTATCTGATATTCTGTTCTGTCCTGCCAAGTGCTATTGTTAACTATAGTGGTGCCCCTGTATGTTAGGTAACCAGTATGGTGTAAATCGCCCATAAAAACTAAATCTGGGCTCTCCTTCATAAAAACATTCTCATTTATTTCAGGAGCATACGGATGGCTTAAGCCATAAGTTAGCATTACACACCTGCGCTTTAGCAACTCCACAACACCCTGCTGGGGGTGTTCATAGCTAAGACCACTTATGCTCGCGATTAAATCATGCAGACAAGATCCATGGTATAGAAAGACTTTTAGATCCTCTATCTCCACCCAACTAGGTGAGCCTAACAAGTGTATGTTCTCTGCGGCATAAAGCTTTGGCACAAACTTCTCAGGTATTGGTTGCTGCGGATCAGCCCACCGTACCGCATCATGCTGCCCCGGAATTATAAAAATCTCAATGTTGTCAGGAATTTGTAGCATGTAATCCGAAAACAAATTGTACTGCTCTTTTATACTTTTTATGTTCAACTCACTATGTTGCTTTGGATAGACCCCAATACCATCGATGTTGTCACCAGTCACAAACAAATATTTTATCTTTTTTACAAACTTTTTTTCTTCATCACTCCCAGCATCACCATTTATCCAGCTTATAAACTTCTGAAATGCGCCTTCAAGAAAAAGCTTGCTTCCCACATGCAAATCTGATATGCTCGCAACACAGACATCTTTTTTCGTTAATTTTATTTCCCTTTGTGGTATATCTGGCCATATTACTTCCTTCGCGAGTATCATATCTTTTGCTATTTTGATTCCTCTAACACATATAACATCATCAAGCATTATCCTATGTCTTTCAAGCTCAACGCCGTGCTCATTCTTTGAAAGCACTACTATGCATCTGCTTTCCAAATCCTCAAGCTCTATGGCAGTATTTCCTGTTTTAGTTTCCCATTTTCTATATACCATCCCTATTATTTCCAACTCTTCCTTTTCTTTCACATATCCAATGTTCTTTATAGGTTTTGCGCGAATGCTATTTCTCTGTTCTAAAATTGATTTTAATGAATTAAACTTAAACCTAAATAACTCAAGGAAATCATTTGTGCCACCATTTCCTTGGCCTTTATTTAAATTATTCTTTGCGTTTATTATCTTGAAGTTTTTTGGACTCTGTTCAACAATGTGCTTTTGGCTGGGGACTTCAGCCCCTCCTAGTTCCTCTGCAAGAAAAATTTTTGTTTTTGTTACTTTTTTTTCAATATCTTTCTTTGCTACAATAAAACAGCCTTCTGAAGCAAGCTCTTCAACAATATCTTTCCAATCAACTCTTACAAGCAGAACTTCTAGAGCATCTTTGCTGAGGAAAACCTTTTTATGTCTTGCAAAATCAATAATTTCGTCAATTTTGTTATTGATTTCTTCCGCCATGGGATCATTCTAGTTCTTTTATTTTCTCTTTAACACTTTCAAGCTTGCTTATAGCGTTCCATATGGCAGTTCTTGTATGCAAAGGCATATTTATATCATTGCTTATATCATCTAGCAAGTAAATGGCCATTGAAAAATCCACAGTCTTTGGTTTTTTGCATTCAACTTTTTTAAGAGCATTTTCAACAGCAGCCCTTATATTCCTCGGCACACCTCGGTCATCAGTTATTTCCTTCATTGTTTTAATTGCATCATCTAACTCATTCTTAACATATTTTTTCATAAAGACACCTCGAAAAAAGCAGTCCTTCCAAAAAATAATATGGAAAAGGTTTAAAGATATTATTTCTTTCCAAAATAAAAACATATTTTTTGCTTTTAGGCGTTTTTGCATAAGTTTATAACTATTTTTCTGCTAAATTACTAAAATCAGTAATATGTCCTTTGCTTTAGCCGTGGTGATTAATACGCTAAAAGTCAATTTTAGTAAAGTTTATGGCAAAAATTACAAGCTTTATATGATATTGCCAGCGATCCTTTTTTTCGTATTACCCATAATTGCTTTTATATACCCGGGCATTGAGCGAGGCGTAGATCTTAGCGGCGGAACACTGATTATAGTAAGATCCGAAAGGCAAATGGCTTATGAACGCTTGGAAAGCGCTCTTTCAAAGTATGAGCTCGCAGAATTGAGCATAGTACCATTTTCTGGTGGGGTACAAATACACTTTGGGGCAAGTAAGAAAATAGAAGCAGCATCTAGATACATAAAGGATGCGGAGAGCACACTTTCATCAAGCCCACAGCAAAGCTATGCATCATGTCAGAAAGCATTTTCAGAACTAAGTGCACTTTTTAAAGCAGAAGCACCAAAAGATCCGAAAGAGTGCATTGAAGAAGCGCGAAAAACTGTTATTTTGAGCAGAGATTCTTTGAAGGATTCCATAAACAAAGACATTAAAGTAACACTAAATCTTAATGAGGTGGAGGTTGAAAAGATACAATATACTGAAATTTCACCAGCATTGGGTGCTCTATTTTGGGATTCAGCAATAAAAGCTATAATAATTGCTACAGTGCTGCTAATTGTTCTTATGTTCATTTTTTTCAGGGACTTTTTCCCGGTTATTGCAATACTACAAGCAGGCCTTTTTGATGTCTTATTTGCCCTTGCTGCTCTGGCTCTATTAAGGGTGCCTTTTTCTCTTGTAACACTTTCAGCACTCCTAATGCTTGTTGGCTACTCAATCGACACTGATATAATGCTAACTGCAAGGGTTTTGAAGGGCAGTGGAAAGCCAAAGGATAATGCTGCATCTGCTCTTAAAACCGGCCTTACTATGACAGGCATTACATTAATAACAGCAGCCATAATGCTTGTTTTCTCTTCAATTTACGCAATTGATATAATTTTTGGAATCTCCGTAGTGCTTTTCTTTGGTCTTCTCGGAGACCTTATTTCTACGTGGCTCATGAATGCACCAGCAATCATTTGGTATGTTGAGAAAAAAGTGACCAAGCAAAGGTGATATTATGGCAAATAACGCTTTGGAATTGCTCAAGAGTTATAGGATCTGGATCTTATTGCTCGGAATTTTAGCAGGCGCAATATGCTTAATGATTGCAGGTATAAACTTTGGCATTGACTTCGAAGGCGGAACAATGTTCCAAGTTCAGCTTAGCGAAAAGATTGATGCAACAAAAATGGAAGAGGTTTCAAATGTTATAGAAAAAAGACTGAATTGGAGTGGTCTTCAGGATGTTAGGGTGTATTCAACATCAACAGAAGAAAACAATTTTCTCTTCATTGTTGTAAGAAATGTAAATCCTAAAGAGATTGAAAACCTTGGCTCACTGATAACTCAACAAGGAAGATTTGAGGCAAAGCTTGGCAAAGATGTCCTCTTCACAGGAAAAGACCTATTAATGATAGATTCTGGTGTTAATACAAGCACTATAATGAAAGTATCTGAAAATTCCTACAGATGGACGCTGCCTTTTGTGCTGGATGTTTCAGCAGCACGCCGATTTAGGGACCTAACATTTCACAAATGTGAGCCGATTATGCAAACGGGCGGTGAAATGGATTATGACTGTGAATATACCTATTTCTTTATTGATAGGCCTCACGATAGAGTAATTGTGCTCACATCACAAACTTATGAAAATGACAAAATATATTTTTCTTCAGGCACTACTGAAGTGCCATCAGGAACAAAAATAGAAGATATAATCAATGTCATAGATACCAACGTTATCATTATAGACACGAATTCGCCGGAATCTATAAAAAAAGCAATTGATGATATAAATATTGCTCTAAAAGAGAAAAAAGGCATAATCGCTGATCCAACACTGGGCGATGCTTTAATAAGCAAACTTATTGACCTTAATACAAATGTGAAATTAGTGTATGGTTTAGAAAAAGAGCCATGGCTTTATAAGGCATCAGGTATGCGCTCTGTTGTGCGTTTAACCCCCTCAGTAACGGGCAATAAGCCTTACATTGAGCGCAAGGAAGATATGCAGCCACTAACCGATTTGGTTATAACCGGCCATACAAATACCTACGCAGAGGCAAACAGAAGAAAAGAGGAGCTTAAAATAATACTTACTTCAGGATCTTTGCCAGTTTCCGTAGAAAGCATAAGCACATATTCAGTTTCACCCACTCAAGGAAAGGACTTTTTAACAAAGGTTGCTATTCTTGCAGCGATAGTCATCATTGTTGTATCATCATTAATTTTCCTTAGGTATAGAAAGCCGTTGCTTTCAATTGCAATAATTTTTACTGCCCTCGTAGAAGCATTCCTTACGACAAGTTTTACTTCGTTTTTGGGTCAGAGCTTAGATATAGCAACCTTGGCAGGAATAATTGCAGCAGTTGGCACAGGCGTAAATGACCAAATAATAATAACAGATGAACTGCTGCGCGGAAAGGAGGGTGAAGGAAAAGAAGAAGTCTCTTTGATAAGGCGTACAAAAAGGGCATTATTCATAGTTATTGCAGCAGCATCAACAACAGCAGCAACTATGCTGCCAGTTATATTTATGGGCAATATTCTCGTAAAAATAGTTGGCTTTGCATTTGCAATCCTCATTGGCGTCTTGGTTGGTGTTCTCATAACAAGACCAGCATACAGCGAAGTTGTCAAAAATCTCATATAAATCATTAAAGCTGTCCAGAATGCCAGACAAAAACTCTGAACAATTTTTGCGACTTGGTGCAGAAGCAAAGATTTTTGAGACTGATTGGCACGGGATTAGCGCAATAAAGAAGGTGCGAATTAGAAAAGAATATAGACATAAAAAACTTGATGATCATCTTGCACTAACTAGAGCGAGAAAAGAAATAGCTTTGCTCAATAAGGTGAAAATGTTTGGAGTTATGGCACCTTTTGTTTTGGATTATATTCAAGATAAAAGAGAACTTTTTATTGAGAAAATTTCTGGTAAAAAAGCAAAGGATTGTTTGCAAAACAACAAAAAACTTTGCAATAATATAGCAAAATCAATTGCTCTGATGCACAACAATTGTATAATACATGGTGACCTTACAGCCGACAATATTCTTGTTAAGGAAGAAAAGCCTTTTTTCATAGATTTTGGCCTTGGTTTCTATTCCAGCAAAATAGAAGACAAAGCTACAGACCTTGTTAATTTCAAAAAAAGCCTTCTTTCGTTCAGACCAGAATTAACCAAAGAGTGGCAATTTATCGAAAAAGCATATGCAAGAAGCGCAAAAGACGGCTGCTTAATAATTAAAAAAATGCGAGATATATCTTCAAGGGCTAGATATGTAACTTGAGGTTATCAGTTATCAAAAACTGATATATTTAAATTATTTTTCAAGAAGAAGTAATACTATACTCGTTTTGGGTTGTTCTGACCCATTCCGATAGGGCGGGTCTGGAGTTGGTTCGATGGCAGAATCAAAAGAAAAAAAATATGGTTGGGTTGAATATAAGCCCGAAGAAATAGAAGATATAATATATAAGCTATATCATGAAGGCAAAAAGAAAAGTGATATTGGTGCAATTATGAGAGATCAGTATGGCATCCCAAATGTTAAAGAAATTACTGGTAAAACTGTATCAGAAATACTAATTGAAAGAGGGGTAAAAGAAGAAGTTCCTGAGGATCTTATGAGTTTGATAAAAAAAAGCGTGAAACTTCTCGAGCATATGGAAAAACACAAAAAAGACTTTAAGGCAAAGCGTGGCTATGAAGTCACAACTTCAAAAATAAGGCGCTTAGTTGGCTATTATAAAGAAAAAGGTACCCTACCAGAAAATTGGGAATACACCCCTGAAAAAGCAAAGCTATTGGTGAAATGATGCTGAATTATAAATGCAAATTAGAGCTTGACGGTTCAATAGAAATCATGTCCGGTACTGCAAGTTTAGACGAAATTTTAAAAATGATTGATTCAAAAATATCTAAAGCTAAAAAGGAGTGCGATTGTCGTGGCAAGTAAGAAACAGAGAAGCTCTTCAGACAAATGGAAGAAAAAAAAATGGTATAAAATTAAAGCACCTAAAGAATTTAAGGAAATCATCATTGGTGAGACCCCTGCTGAAAAAGAGCAACAACTAATTGGCAGAACCGTTGAGCTTCCTATTAGTGAAATAGCTGCACAAAAAAAGCAAGCACCTATGTTGATTAAACTTAGAATTGATGCTGTAAATGCGGGTAATGCCGAAACTAAACTTATAGGCTGCCGTTTTGACAGCGGTTATCTCAGGCGCATTGTAAGAAGAAGGAAGAGCAAAGTAGATACAATACTTTATGTCGAAACTGCCGATAATAAAAAAATGAAACTAACAACAACAGCAATATGTGCCTCAAAAACAAACAAAAAAAAGGAAACAGAAATAAGGAAGCTTGTTGCTAAAGAAATGGCTGAGGAAGCAAAAAAGGAAACATTCGAGAATTTTATGCTTAATGTTGTATCCGGAGCCCTCGCACAGAAAATTTTTAACAGCGTAAAAACAATAGCTCAATTACAAAGAGTTGAGGTTATAAAAGCCCATTTAATAGAAGGGAAAAATAAATGAGCTCCGATTTTGATGCGTTAATTGTCCTTTTAACAATCATATTTTTTTCTTTTTTCTCATTTTACAAGAAGCTATTGAGTAGGGATGGCATATTTTTTGCTAATATATTCGGCATTGCTGTTTATTTTTTGGGTGGATTAAAAGCATTTACAACAATTTTATTATTCTTCTCTATTGCTGAAATTGCAACGATGTTTGGCAGAAGTAATTTTAAGCCACATGGAAAGAGAGATGTTGGAAACATAATAGGTAATGGTATGCCAGCCTTAGTTGCGTTATTGCTCGGTTCTACAATGGGTTTTTATGGTGGTATAAGCGCCGCTTTATCTGATACAATGTCTTCAGAGATTGGCTTGATATCAAAAAAAAAGCCAAGATTAATAACAAACCTTAATAAAGAAGTTCCACGCGGCACTGATGGTGGCATAACATTGCTAGGCCTTTTTGCTGGTATCATTGGGGCTTTTCTAATAGGTTTTACTTTCTTTTTATTTAATTTGAACGAATACACTATTTGGATTTCTTCTTTGGGCTTTTTTATAATATTTTTAAGCGGTTTCACTGGTTGTATTATCGACTCTCTTCTTGGAGCTGTTTTTGAGACTAAAGGTTTGCTGAATAATACATGGGTTAATTTTTTGAGCTCTTCTAGTAGTGCATTTTTAGCCAATTTTTTATGGTATTCTCTTTTTTGGTTGTCAAACTTTTAGTAGAAGTTAATATAAGATTTTTGTCTTAAATCTTAGCTTATGCTTTATTTACTGATATCTATTGCAGCATACTTAGTTCCAATATATGTTGCAAATGCATGTGCTCTAATCTTTGGTGGTGGCACGCCACTTGACCTTAACAAAAAACTTTATGGCAAACCAATATTTGGCAAAGGCAAAACCATAAGGGGCACTTTAGCAGGCATTGTATTTGGATTAATCGTTGTTTTTCTTCTGGATTCTCTTATGCCAAAATGGTTTGTTGCAGACTATTTAATTTTTGGAGTTTTTCTTGTATTTGGAGCCGTTTTTGGCGATATAGCTGCATCTTTTCTCAAGAGGCGCATTGGTTTGGAGAGCGGCGCACCAGTTCTTTTTTTAGATCAGCTCGACTTTGTTTTTGGCAGCCTTATTTTGACTTTGCCTATTAGAATGCCTAATTTTGCAGAAGTAATCTTAATCTTCTCATGCACTTTCTTAACACATAAGGCGACAAATTATATAGCGTATAAACTAAAGATTAAGAAGGTTGCGTGGTAAGATGCGCAACAAGAAGAGGAAACTTAACTTTGGTGACGATGATAGAAAAAGAGAGCTATATTTCCTTTTAAAATTCTTTCTAATATATGGCGCCCTTCAAACAATAATATATTTTGCTGATGTTGCCTTTGTAACCAACTGGATAGCCTCCTTTGAGGCTTCACTATTCAGTCTTCAGAGCCAAGGAAATACAATAAGATCAGGAACAGTTGTTTTTGTAATAAATAACTCCTGCACCGGACTTGTTTCTATATCTGTGCTTGCAGCAATTGTTTTTTCCTTCAGGAGGCCATCTTTAAAGGAAAAAATCATGGTTTTTTTGCCTTGTTCAGCCATACTTTTTTTAGTAAATCTAGCTAGAGTATACGCTGTAATTTATGCTGGCGTTCATATAAACCACAACTTAGTTGAACCTTTGCATATAAGTAGCTGGTTCTTAATGTCTGGTGCAATAGTTATTTTATGGTATTTTGGCACAAAAAAGTTTGCAAAAATAAAATACTTTAAAGAACTTCTTTGAATATACAAAAATGGGCAAAGTATTTTATTTCTTTAAAACCTCTTTTAATTATGCATAATAAAGAAAAAATTAGGACAGAGGTTCCATTGCTTAATCTAGAACTCTCCAAATTATTCGGTAACAAAAAGCTATTCATACTAATTGTGACACAACTTTTCCTTTTAGCAGGTACTGCACTCATGGTTTACAAAATATTAGAACCATCCTTTGAACACATGTCTTTAAAGGTTTCAAATGACTCTCGTAGCTATATTGCCTTAGCCCTTTTTGTGTGCTCTTTGTTTGTAATAAACAAAGCACTAAAAAAGAAAAAAAGCAGACTCTACATGTTGCAACTAGAGGCTGGCGAAACTCTTAAAAGAAACTTTAAGCAAAAAGTAAAAGCCCAAAAAGAAAATCCATTTGGCATAGCTCTGCTTTTGCTTGAGTTTATACTAGTTATTGTGCTCGCCGGTGCTATAGATGCCTATCTCATAATAAAAGATACGCATACAGAAATGCTTTCATATCAAGAAGAATTTTTTTTATTTGTGGCAAAGGTGCTTATATTCTTAGCAATACTTTTTTTTGTGGTTTGGCTGCACAGATATGCTAGCAGTTTCGACTCAATAAAGTTTAGAGGCAGAAGCGCAATCAAAATACTCCGAGATAGGAAAGCTTGTCCATAAAATGTTGGCATTAGGTTAAGCCCAAAGTATTTTTTCTTCCTCCAATCTCATTCTTTGTTTTATTTGACTACTTCCAATTTCAGTTTTTTTGCCATACAAATACTCTAATATCCCAAGCCAAGCAATCATCACGCCATTGTCTACACAAAACTTATTTTGCGGAACCAAAAATTTTGTATTACGAGAAATGCACATCTTAAACATAATGTTGCGAAGTGCTTTGCTTGCGGCCACCCCACCCACAAGCAAAACCTCAGTTTTTTCAGTATAGGCAAGCGCCCTTTCAGTGGCTTCCGTAAGCATTGCAAACGCGTTGTGAAGTGTACTAAAAACAAGATTTTCTTTATTGGTTTTTCCTACCAATCTCTTGGCCGCGGTTTCAAGGCCAGCGAAAGCCAGATCCGTCCCTTTCACAGTATAGGGAAGAAAAAGGTATTTTTTGCCTCTAAAGTAAATTTCATCCAAAGTAGGGCCTGCAGGAAAGCCGTAGCCGAGTGCTCTGCCGAAAGAATCGAGCATATTTCCAAGACCAATATCTAAAGTTTCACCGAATACCCTGTAAGCGCCATCTTTAAAAGAGATTATCTGAGTATTCCCACCACTCACGTAAACTATTAAAGGATCCTTAGCTTTAGTTTCAAGCTTTCCTATCTCGATGTGTGCTAAGCAATGATTAACAGGAATAAGTGGCTTCCCATTTTTTAAAGCAATAGCTCTTGCACAAGTAGCCCCCACTTTCAAGCATGGGCCAAGTCCTGGACCACGAGCAAATGAAACAATATCACAATCACTTATTTTAATTTTTGCCTCATCAAGTGCTTCTTTAATTATTTTTGGAGCATTGTCCAAGTGCTTTTTTGCTGCTTCTTGTGGCCTTATTCCACCATCAGATAAGAATGAAATCCTCTTATCAGCTATAACCTTGCCCTTTGAATCTACAATGCCAACTCCAAATGTATGGGCTGTGCTCTCAATCCCTAAGCAAATCTTTTTCTCCAAAAGCACCATTCTCGGCTTCATTATTTCCATTTAGTATAGCCGCAATAACCACAGGTTAAACGGTCTTTATGCTCAGCCAAGAAAACTCCTGGGCCACATTTTGAGCAGTAAAATCTGTTTCTGCTTACTCCAGCGCCACCACATTCATAAAACTTTGATTTTAAGTGCTTTTTGCTATTTTTTTTGTTTTTATTCATCTAATCACTTCGCATTTTTTTCATCAACAACTTTTTTTCCTTTCTGATCAGTCTTTTCAGTTCCTCTAGAGAGTATATGCTTCGGCTCAAACCTTTTCAGCAAGTCGCTGTTTTTATATAAGTGTGCTTCTCCAAAGCATCGTCTCTCGCCGAATCGCCTCTTAATATATCTTATTACAATATTTGATTCATTAGTATTTTTTAATTGTGCAATTCTTTTTTTTACCTCATCTCTCTTAAAAACCAAAGCACCTTTGATTTCAAATATTATTTCCTCTCGACCAACTACTGGATTACTTATATCTTCTTTTATTTCTATTTCCATAAAATCACCTGCTTATCCTAAGGGCATATTTTCCTGGTGTGCTTATACCCATTTTTGAGGCAATCTCTGATTTCTCCGGATTTAGCAGAAGTACATATCCGCGCCAAAAAGTTGTTAGCGCTTTTGATCCACAATTTGGACACTCACTTCCTTTCTCAATAACTCTTCTGCAATTCCTACAAACTTTGTCACGCTCCATTACTTACCACCTTTCTCCTTCTGCTTCTTATCTTTGTCTTCAGAAACTTTAATCGGTTTCTTCTGTGGCTTATCTTTATCTTTTTTTTCCTTCGTTTTACCACTTCTCGCGTCTTTTATCTGCTGTTCAACCCATTGCTGTTTTCCTAAAAATGGCTGACGCATAGTTAATCCAATCTTCGAATCAGAAATGCTACCTTTGAGGCTTATACTTACAATTCTAGCTAAGACTTTGTCATTAATCCCTATTTTTAACTTACTCTCTTTTGAAACAAAAACCGAATTTTTTGAATCATAGTTTAGATACTCATCAATTATTTGGCTCACATGCACAAGGCCTTCTATTGGCCCTATCCTTACAAATAAACCAAAGTCAGCCGTTTCGTTTACCACTCCTTCAACAATTTCGTGCATTACAGGTCTAAAAGCCAAAAACTCAAGCTCAGTATCATAATAAACTGCTCCATCACCATGCACTATTTTACCTTCACCACTTTTTTTAGCGTTGATTACTGCCACTATAACACCTATATCTTCGTCTATAATTCCTTCGTATTGTTCTTGTGCTAGTTCAAGTAAAGCCTTTTTCATTTTTACGCCAAGCTTTACTGGCGGAACCCTAAGTTTATCCTTTACACGAACAACTTCAAACACATACATCACTTCCGAAAATTTTTTTATTTCTCAGATAAATAACCTTCCCACCATAACTTTTAATTAATTTCTTAAGTCTCTGATCATGGGTTGCAACAAGAAAGCCTTTTTTTGATAGACGTGCTAGATCTTTATCCGCATTTTTAGAAAGCATAACTACTTTGATATTTTTATGCTCTAAAATTTTAACAGCTATTTTTGCCCTTTTCGCAACAGATGTTTCTGCACCTTTTGATTTGGCAATTTTTCTAATTTCGTTTATAACACTTTGTGGAACAAAAATTTCACATAAACCAAAGCTTTTAGTAAGTTCATCGAATAAGTCAACCTTTTTTTCGATAGAATAAAGTATTATATTAGTATCTAAGGCAATTCTACTGTGCGATCCCATACGCAACTAACCTCCATCTCATCTCGTGCTGTTTGCTTATTGCAATCGTTTGCCCTTTCCAAAAAGAGGCCTCTTTTTTAAGCTGCGCACTTATCTTATTGCCCTGAACTTTCTTAACAATCGCAAGCGAAGTCATGGTTCCAATAGTCAATACTAAAGACTCCCCAATTTTTATGCTCTGTATCGCTTTTGAAGTGGTTCTATCCATATAATGTACTTCCAGCTCAATTTCTTTAGCAGGCTCTGGTAACGTTCCAACAGCGCCGATAAGCTGCCCTTTCATCTGGTCGTTCTGGGTTGTACTTGGATCTAAAGTTGTTTCTATTGCTATTAGGCCGCCAGGCTTTGCAAAATCGAGCTTTCCAGAGGCTGTGCTTATATTGCAAACAGTTGTGATAACCTTTTTACCATCAAAACCAGGGCTTATTTCTATGGCATCACCAACCTTCACTGATCCTTGCAATATAGTACCGCCCAATACACCACCAAACATTTTATCAATCTCTGTTCCGGGGATGTTTACATCAAAAGATCGACCACAATACATCTTCAGTGGCTTATTTTCATCTAATAGTGGGCTTTTTATATGTGTTTCCAAAGCTTCAATAAGTGCACTTATATTCACTTTCAAATGTGCTGCCGTTGGTATTACTGGAGCACTGACAGAATATGACTTCAAAAATTTTTGTATCTGTGCATAATTCTTGAGAGCTTCATCCTTCGTCACAAGATCTATCTTATTCTGTACCACTACGATCTGATCTATTTTACTCATCTTTATAGCATTGAGATGCTCTATAGTTTGTGCTTGTGGGCAGTCTTCATTAGCAGCAACAACAAGTATGGCCCCATGCATTAGCGCTGCGCCACTAAGCATTGTAGTCATCAAAGTTTCGTGGCCAGGTGCATCGACAAAGGAAACTTTCCTTTGGAATACTCCATGAGCTTTGCATTTTGGGCAGTTTTCTTCAACAGAAAAATATGTTCCACAATTTGGGCATTTATAAAAATTAGCATCAGCATAACCTATTCTTATTGATATGCCTCTTTTTAACTCCTCGCTATGAGTATCCACCCATTTACCAGTGAGTGCTTCTACTAGGCTTGTTTTACCAGCATCCACATGGCCTATAAGACCTATATTAACACTTGATTGCACATCTCTGTCTGGTTTTTTTTCTTTTTTAGTTTTTTTCAATCTACCGCCTCTTTAAATCTTCTATTTGGTCATTACCTATGTCCCTTTGCTTTCCGCCTTTTCTTCTTTTCCAAGCACCTTTTCTATTGGTTCTTCACCATATTTTGTTATTTTAAGGTTCAACTGGTTTATGTCTTCAGCAATCACATTGCCTCTAACCCTTTTCCTTTTCATAATTCCTTTTTCTTTAGGTCTATACCCAACCCCCGCTTTGAGAAGAACCATCGGCCTAGTAACTCCTTCAACAGTTGGTTTCATTGGAAAGCCACATTTATCGCTACCACCAGTTATTTTTGCTTTGTAACCCTTTAGGTTTAAAACATCAAGTTCTACTTCCGAGCCTATTTTTTTGCCTAAAAAAACCGGCTTTGGAAAATTTATGTTGTATGCTTTCCTTGTTTTTGGATCACTAATTACAATATTCATATATCACCACCTTAACAGTTCAACAACTTCTTGCTGATTTCATTTATTTCAGCTAAAACACCATGTTCCTCTGCATTTAAATCAAATTCCTTTAACATAAAAAGATCTCTTTTGCTGATAACACTATAAAGCACACTGTCCTCTTTTATATTCCTGCCAACGACACCGCCTTCAACGGCAATTGCAACTTCTTGATTCGCAAGTGCCTCATCAATATCTTTTTTGTCACATTGAATTGATGTAATTTTTCCCACTATTTTACCATTTTCGTTCATTAACTCAATGTTTCTCTTTATTCTACCAGCCAATACTTTTACACCAAATATTGCCGGATCTTTTTTCCTGAAAACATATCTGCTTAGAACTTGAACTTTTGCTGGCCAGACTATCTTTTTATTCTGTTCCATTTTGATTTCTGCTTCTTTCTCAATCCTCCATTTTAGGTATTCCTCTATTAGCGTATATATTACATCCCCTTTAAATATTTTAATATTTAGTTTATCAGCTTCTTCTTGGGCATAACAATCAACATCTACTGAAAAGCCAAGTATAACTGCTTCAAGTGGCATGCTTTCTTTTACAGACGCCGCTTCCACAACATCTTTTTTCGTTATTGTGCCAATGTCTGCACTGCCAACCATTATTCTTCTTGAATTAAGCATCGAAACAAGTGCTTCAAGTGATCCTAGTGCATTTGCCTTCACGATAACGCCTTTTTTGTTTTTAACAATAACAGACTCAATCTCACCTTCTATAATTTTATCAGCATTTTTTGCTGAGGCAAGTAAAAGCGGAGAACCAGCTAACGCATCGTCAAGGTTAGGCGCAGCTATCTTTATCCCACATGCTGCACTTACTTTTTTAACAGAAGTAAAAGCTGCTCTCTTGTCAGATATCTCATTTAATGGTTTTGGTTTAAGGAGAGCTCTTACCTTGGTCTTTATAATGCCATTACGCCCGCCGACAACAATTACATCATTTACGGCTAAGGTGCCAGCTAATAATATAACATCAATTGTTTTACCAAGGCCAAAATCCTCTTTTGTCTCCAATACTACACCAAAAGCTTCTTCTTGGCTTATCTCGAGTTTTTTGCTCATAAATTTTTGACTGAGTCCAGCAATGAGTACCAAAAGTTCAGGAATACCTTCACCAGTTTTACCTGAACATGGTACCAAAGCAACCTGTTTCCTAAAATCTGAGCAATTATCAAATCTTTCACTTGTGAAGCCAAGCTCAAACATTTTTCCAACGACAGAATATAACTTTTCATCAAGTTCAACTATAGCTTCCTTTGATTGTTTTTTCATATTATCTATGAAACTGCCTTTTTTTGAAATCCAATTAGTAAGGGTATCAATTTTCGTTAAAGCTATGATAAAAGGAGTTCTATACTTCTTAAGTATTTCAATAGATTCAATAGTTTGGTGTTGTATTCCTTGATTTATGTCAACAACCAAAAGCGCCAAATCAGCATTGCTTCCACCCCTTCTTCTAAGGTTAACAAAAGCTTCATGACCCGGAGTATCTATAAAGAGAACACCAGGTATACTAAGCTTAAAGCCAAACCTTTCAAGAAGATCTGCACTTTCCTTTTCTATTATATGCTTTGGTATTTCAGTAGCCCCAATATGCTGAGTTATTTTTCCAGGTTCACGCTCTGCAACAATAGTTCCACGTATTGTATCAAGTAAAGTTGTTTTCCCATGATCAACATGTCCGAGTACTACAACTATTGGTTGCCTTAGCATTTGTACCACTCACCTTAAGCCCGTAGAACCAAAACCTTTTTCACCTCTTTCTGTATTTTTGAGTGCATTAGTTTCTCTCAGCTTAAGCATTTCAAATTTGTTAAAAACGATTTGTGCGATTTTTTGTCCTCTTTCAATCTTAACTTTCTTTTCACCTAGATTTATTAAAATTACTTTTATTTCACCCCTATAATTAGGATCAATAGTACCAGGAGTATTAAGCACAGTTATGCCATAATTCATTGCTAAGCCACTTTTAGGCCTTATCTGTGCCTCAATTCCTTTTGGAAGCGCCATTCTTATACCAGTTCCAACAATTTTTATTTTGCCTGGTTCAATCTCTGTGCATTCATTTGAAAACAGATCATATCCAGCATCTCCAACTAATGCCTTTTCTGGCAATTTTGCTTTTTGATCAATCTTAACAATTAATGCCTCTTTTTTCATTTGCATCACTTAATAAAAAGTGCTGAAGGCACCTTTAGCGATTATGAGTAAATCATACCTTGTTCTTACTGCTTATATTCGAAAGCTCGTCTCTTGAGTATATCACTGAGTTTAGGCCGTCATAGCTAAAAATTTCTTCTTTTTCAAAAAAGAGCTCTATTTCCTTTTTAGCCACAATGCTATCAGAAGATGCATGAATTACGTTATTTTGCTGACTCATCGAATATTTGCCCCTTATCGTGCCGGGATCAGCATCACGACCGTTTGTTGAACCAACTAATTTGCGGACAACATTTACTGCATCAAGCCCTTCTACAATTGCAAGTACTACCGGCCCAGAGCTCATAAATGAAACCAAGCTATTGAAAAACGGTTTTCCCTTATGCTCTGCGTAATGTTTTTCCAAAATTTGCCTTTCAATGATCTTCATCTTCATCGCAGAAATCTTGAGACCTTTTTTCTCGAAGGTTGAAATTATCTCACCAATAAGTCCCCTGGTGATTGCGTCTGGCTTTATTATAACAAGTGTCTGCTCATATGTTAAGGCCATTTTCACACCTATTTTTGCTTGTTGACCCATTTTAGCTTAGAAGGGTTTCTGCTAAGCATAATCATATTCTTCTCACATTTTTTTGAACAAAAACAAAGTATTCGGCCAGCTTTTGTGACCATAATCTTACCTGTACCTTCCACTATCTTATCTTTACAAAACGAACATTGCAAAAAAATCACCTAGAACTCCTTTATTTCAGTGGCCTCAATTTCAGTGTCGAGAAGTGTAACTATATCTCCAATCCTTGTATTTCCGCGTATATTTCTCCTCTTTATTCGACCTTTTTCCGGACCTTCTAATATTTGCACAAGAGCTTGCACTATCTCCCCTTGTACGCCTGTCCGTTTTATTATTTCAACAACTTTTGCTGGAGTACCTTCTGGCATTACTTCACCTTACTTTCTTTTTTTGCCCTAACTTCTTGTATCTTTTTTATGATTTCAGCAAGCTCCTTTGCTGCGCTACCTGGTTCAGCAATGGCAACGCTACTTGCTGCTACATTTAGCCCTGCCTTTTCACCAAGTTCTTTTTTTGTCTTAACAAAACTATAAGTTATGCCTTTCTCATCACAAATCAAAGGTATATGCATAACTATTTCTTTCGGCTCAACATCTTGGGCTATCAAAACTAGTTTTGCTTCACCCCTCTCAATAGATTTAGTAACTTCGTTTACACCTATCCTAAGTTTGCCACTTTCAGATATTCTCTGAAGCAGCCTGAGCTGTTCAGCGGCAAGTTCTTCTGATACATTAAACTCCATAATCTAAGACCTCCTACCTTTCGGTTTTTCATCGGAAATTAGAAGCCTTTATCTATTTATTCTAGAGGAAGTTTTAAAATTGTTTGTTGCAAGCAAAGTTATCTGTGTATAAATATCCCCATGATTCCGTTTTCGCTTATAGCATCCACTTTCACAAAACCGAGATTGTCAATGTAATATGTCTCGCCTTCTTTAAAATTTATGCTTTTATCAGCAAATTTCTTAATCGTAGTGCCGTCAGGCATCTTTATGTATAAATCAATAGTGGAAAGCACCCAAGGCACTATGGGTTCTATTTTTTCGTGCCCAGCATATTCCGCAAACGCTTGCATTTCTGTGATTTTTTTCAGCTTTACATTATATGCATTTCTAAGTCTGAAAATGCCCTTAGTAGATTCAATTGCGCTTTTATCAACCAAGAAAGGCTGCAGGTCAGCGTTTAAGTTTATAGTTATATTTTCACCTAACTTGACTGTTTTTTCTGGTGGAAATTCCACTATGAGTTTAAATGGTTTTTCTATTGTGTTGATTCGTGGGCTTTTTTCACTTATTAATTCCCTATTTATAGCGGTAAGCATATCCCACTCAACAGTTGTATCATTAGGCTTAGTACCTATTTCCATTATTATCCGCCTTATCGTTTCTGGGACAAACCCGCGCTTTCTTAAAGCAACTATAGTACCTAGTCTTGGATCATCCCAACCGCTATACAAACCCTCCTCTATTGCAGCTTTTGTTTTAGATGTTGAAAGAATTACACCTTCTAGCATTACACGACCAGTATATATTGTGTGTGGGTACTCCCAGCCAAAATAATTATATAGAAAAACTTGCTTTGTCTCGTTTTGTTTGTGTTCTTGCCCCCTGATAATTAGAGTCACCTCCATTAGATGGTCATCTATTGCTGAAGCAAAGTTGTAGCTTGGCCATACATGCTGATCATCTTTGACTTTTGGGTGATTTGGTTTATCAACAACTTTTGCAATCCACCAGTCCCTAACACTTGGATCTAGGTGGCTTAAAATAGTTTTTATCCTTATTACAGCTTCACCTTCTTTATACTGATTTTTGACCATTTTATCAAATCTTTTCATGTGCTCCTTTGATGGTTTTTCTCTGCACGGGCATGGAAGTTGCTTTTTTACTCTGGCACGCCAATACTCAGGATTACATGTACAAACATATGCTCTCCCGCTTTCTATGAGCTCAACCATGTATTTTTTGTATATTTCTAGCCTATCGCTGGCAAAATAGACTTCGTCAATTTTACATCCCAACCACTCAAGATCACGCCTGAAAATTTCTTCAGCATTTGGCATCGGCTTTTTAACTTTTGGATCAGTATCGTCAAACCTTAATATAAATTTTCCATCATATTTTCTTGCATAGTCATGACTCAAAATAGCCGCCCTCGCATTGCCTATATGCATAGGCCCATTCGGATTTGGCGCAAACCTTGTTATAACTTTCTGCTTTTTAGCCCATGGTAGATCCTCCAACCCCAAAACCTTCTGCTTTGGCTTTAGCTCGTAACCCTCAATATTTTCGATTTTTTGATACTCATTTTTTATTTCATCAAAGGCCATGGCATTTACTTTAGAAACAGCTTCCTTAGCAATTTCTGACAAGGTTTTTATGTCAGAATCTGGAAATAGCGCCTTAAGCTTACCAACAACAGCAACCTCATTCGCTTTTCCTTCGTGTAAAAATGCATTCTTTATCGAATATTTGTATGCAGCATTTTCTATGCTTTGCATATATGCTATTTATATAGGAATATTTTTAAATATGAACAAAAGTTGAACAAAATTAGAATTCAAATCAGTTCTTTGTATCTGCCCAGCTCCTTTCAAAGTGCTGCCTAAGTGGCTCTATCAAAGGAGCATTATTCCAAACCGCGAAACAGTATTCTTCACCTTCTTTTTTTAAATCACCAAGTGCAATAATCAATTTTTTATTGTCTACTATATATGCTTCAAGACCATGCTGTGCTGATTTGATATCGACACCATATTTAAGTATATCTTCAAGCTCACCTGCTTTTGGGTGTAATATCTTTACCTGCACATTCTTTTCCTTAAGTCCTTTTATTGCTTTTTTGATTGGTACATGCTTTGCCAGAATCTCGGCAAAGCCAAGAAGTGAGCTTTCTGCACTTTGCAATTCAAGAGCAATCATTTTTATGAAATCATTTTTGTCCTTGACTCTCAGGATTCTCGTACCCGATTCTTCTGCAACTTTGGATGATTTTAGTGCTTCCTTCGCCTTCTCCGCACTTTCTATTAGCGCCGAGAATCGCTTTTTTTTCTCCTCAACAAGAATATTCAGTACCTCTTCAGGCTCTTTTGCAACATATCTTTTTGGCCTACCCTGGAGTTTTATCACTAAATTTTTTGAAGCTAAATCATCGAGAACATCATAAATCCTTGTTTTTGGTACTTCAGCCAATCTTGAAAGTTCCGGGGCTTTTACTTCTTTCATACGTGTAAGAGCGCTCAGCGTCTTTGATTCATATTCTGTGAGTCCTAAATCTTGAAAGAGCGTAATAAGATTTTCCTTTTTCATATAACCACCTTTTGAACTTGGTGAAACGACAATTTATTTATTTTTTTTCTATATTATTACATCTTCATAATTTATAATTGTTACATATAAACAAAAATCAGATATTACGACTTTTTTTGCCAGAACACTTATAAAAAAACTATTCCAGCATAGCCTACAACATTTGCGTAATCTTTGCTAAAACTCGCAGAAGTGGAATATTCAATAAGTTGGGCCTTTTTTCTTCCGATCATTTTGCAGTACTGGAGCAAAACCGTTATTGGCGAGACGCCACATATGCTGAAGTTTCTCCCAGTTGCCAGTTCATAAAACTCGCGTGGGCTTATCTTCTTTATAATATCAATTGCTAACAAATCTTTTTCTTTTGCACTCCTCTCAGTTACAAAATGTGAGAAGTCACTAGAAGCAACAACATTAAAATCATTTTCTTTAGCATTTTCCGCAATTATTTTGCCAAATTCAACAAGTTTTTCAAATTCAGTGGTTGCTATTGTCACTGGCACAACTTTTATTGGCCTAAACCTGTGCTGTAACAATGGTAATATTACTTCGATTGAGTGCTCCGCTATATGCGCAGATTCATCAAAATCTGCAAATCCTTTTTGCTGTAATCTCTTGGAGAGCCCTTTATCAACCTTCACTTTACCGAGCGGGGTAATCCATGAGTCGCTTTCACTCAAAGCTATATCACAACCCATGCCAGTATGATTTGGACTTAAAATAATGAATCTTTCCTTTTTTTCCAACAAAGCAATTGTTTTTGCGGCAACTCTGCCGCTGTAATTGTAACCAGCATGCGGTACAATCGCCTCAGACGCTTTTTCGAAGAACTCAATTCTATTAAAAAGATTAGCAATATTTTCTTGTAATTTTGTTCTGCCTGAAGGATAAAACAATCCACAAACAGCAGGAATCCTATCGCCCATATTTAAAATTAGTCCAAATTTAGTTAAAATTTTTTCTGTTATTTATTTTGCATCAGGTTTTCAGATTCCTTGCCTTTTTGTTTGGACTCAAAGTCCTCAACCTTCAGGTTGAATGGCTTTTCTTTCTTTTGGCCTTTAGCTTTTAATATTTCTCTTGCCAACAGCCAGTAAACGAGAGCCAAACTTTTCTTTCCCTTGTTATTACAAGGTATAATCAAATCAACAAATTCAGTGCCATTATCCGTACTGCACATGGCCACAATTATGCTATGTTGCCTCGCTGCTTCCTCCAGTGCTTGACGGTCGTTAGTAGTATCTGTTATTATTACAAGATCTGGCTCAAAAAAACCTTTCATCTGAGGGTTTGTCATTGTCCCCGGAATATAGCGCCCATATATTGCTCTAGCCCCAGTGACTTCTGCAAATTTTTTTATCGGTTCTCTGCCATACTCTTTTTGCGAAACAACAGCAATTTTTTCTGTGTTGAAAGTGGCTATAAATCTGCTTGCTATGCGTATCCTTTCATCTATTGTTCCGATATCTAAAACCTTCAATCTGTCCGACCTTTTCTTAAATATGAAGCGGCGCATTCCCTCGCTTTTGTATTTGGCACCAATATGTATGCCTGCTTGCAAATAATCCTTTGCTGCAATCAAAGTTTTAGTTACCAAGTTATCACCATATTATAATTATATAGAAAACTTCATTAGATCATCTATTACTTCAACATGTGTTAGAAGCATCCGCCTGCAACAGTATCTTTTCACACCCATTTCATCTAGTACTTCTTTGGGATTCTTACCTTTTCTAACTTCTTCCTCGAATTTCTTATGCAAATCCCCAACAACACTTCCGCAACTAAAACACCTTACAGGTATTATCATTATATCACCTTTTTGTTTTCTGCCTTTTCTTTCTTGCACCTTTTCCAAGAGGTTTTTTGCTTTCTTTTCTTCGTGGGTCATCAACAAGCAAGAGCCTATCATATTGCCTGAACTTTTTCTCAAGGTTTTTGTCCTTGCTAACTTTAACAAGTGCCTTTGCAATTGCACTTCTTGCACAGACAGCTTGGGCCATTGCCCCACCACCAGACGCTTTAACCACGATATCAAATTTTTTTGCAATTTCTCCTGCCAAAATAAGTGGTTCCTCAATAAAAACTTTCACATATTTTGGCTCTATTGTGCTCAGATCCCTCTTGTTTATTGAGACCTTTCCAGAGCCTTCCTTTATGATAGCCCTGGCAACTGCAGATTTTTTCTTAGACACAAAAATTAATCTTTTTTTACCTTTTTTTACCATATTTACCACTTTGCGCCAAGTTTTTTACAAAGCTCTTCTAATGATATAGCAGCCTCTTTCCCATTGTATTTCGCAATCCTTATATTTTCTGCTTTATTCGCATCTAAACCTTTCGGAATACCGATGAAAACCCTTACTCTTTTTTCTGCCTTTTTGCCACGGTTCGTTTTATTTGGAAGCATACCAGTGATTGCTTTTTTAAGTATTTTATCTGGTCTTTTAGGGAATTTTGGACCTCTCTCTGGATTGCCTTTTCTGGTCAAATTTATCCTTCTTCGCCACCTTTGCACAACTACTTCTTCTTGGCCAATAACAACTGCTTTTTCGGCATTAATAATATCAATTCTTTCCCCCATTAATGCTCTTTGCGCAACTATGCTTGACAGTCTCCCCACCACATGTTCTTTAGCATCTATTATTGCCATATAGCCACCTATTTTACAATAATTAATTTACTTCCTTCTATTTTTTTATCAATGATCTCAGCTAAATATTGAACGTTGCCACCTTTTTCTAGAATCTTTTGCTCTGCACTTTTACTAACATCAAGCGCAATAACCTTTATTGGTAAAGCAATGTCACCATTGCCTAGGACCTTGCCAGGAACAACAAATATTTTATCATTATTTTTCTTGCCTAATCTATCAAGATCATAAAGATTTACAACAGCCATTGTTCTAGTTGGTTTTTCAATACATTCAGCTATTCTTCTCCATATCATTTGTTTATCGGATATTGCTTTTTTTTTGAGTTCGTTGATTAATTCTATTGTTTTTGATTTCTTATTCATAAGACCATCTCTTGCAAGTATTTTTCAGATCAGCATTGCAGGAGGGCGGATTCGAACCGCCGAAGGCACTAAGCCACAGGATTTCTAAACCAAGGGGCTCTTAAGTCCTGCCCCTTTGGCCGCTCGGGCACTCCTGCATCATTTCAATTTCTTAAGCTCATCTTCAAATTTTTCGCACCTCTCTCTAATTGCCTCTATTGCTTTTTCAAGAACCAATGCCGGTTTCAAAGAACCATAAGTCTCGACTTTTAGTATGAAACTATTATTTGTAAGGTTAAGCTTCAGTTTCCCATTGCTAGCTTCTTCACAGCAAAAGCAAAGATCACAGCTTTCAGGCCTTTCGATTAACACTTTACCAGCTCTGTATTCGAGTATTTTTTTTGGACATGAATTCAAAACGTTTTTGGCGGTTTTTTCATCCACTTCTCCATCAAGTTTAGGTAATTCGTAGTATGCTATTAGTGCTGGCTGCCATTTTGCATGTTCTCTTCCTGTATCAACAACAGCCTCCATTTCGAAGAAGATTTGTTGACCATCCTTAAGCTTTACTATTGGGACATCTTTGGCCGTAATTTCCACATTTGGGTCAGAACACTTTATATCTGCACTAGTAACTACTTTTGGACCTCGTTCTTTCAACACGAGTTTTACCTTGTCGCCTTTTTTATATATCTTAGGATCGGTTTTTATAGGCAAAAGTGCCAATCGCATTCCAATATACTCATCAAAAAGAACAGAAGAGTTTTTATGAATCGCTATGTTTTCAACCGCTAACACCGGAACATCGCTCATAGCACATCTACGAATTGCGTTCATTACTTTTGTATTCGTGCCAATTATTTTTAGTACGCAAATTTTTTCATTTTCTTCAATCTTCCTTATGTTCATATAAAAACCTCATTTCTTCTTCCTAAACTTTTTCTTCTTTCTACAGCCGTCATGCGGGATAGGGGTAACATTTTCTATATGCTTTATTTGCAAACCATTTCTCGTAAGGCTTCTTATTGCTGCTTCACTTCCTTTGCCAGGAGCAGTACTTTTGTTACCACCCGGGCCACGTACTCTTACTGTTACTGAATATATGCCCATTTCCCGAGCTTTTTGCGCTATAATCTCAGCAACTTTCATAGCAGTATATGGCGTACCTTGCTTATGATCTGCTTTTTCTACCATGCCTCCAGTGCATTTTGCTATTGTTTCCGCACAAGTTATGTCTGTTAGAAGCATCAATATGTTATTAGGAGAAGAATATATGTGCACTACTCCCTCCTTTGTTTTTTCACTCATCTGAGCCACCTCTAGATTTGGTCTTTACCTGTTGTATAGCCATTATTTTTTCCCCTATCTTCGGGTCGGCGAATTTTACAGTATCCTCTTCTCTCTTAAGTACTAAATAACCTGGAGCGGATACAATGCGACCACCTACACTTATATGGCCATGAGTTATCAATTGTCTCGATTGTCTCATAGTTCTAGCAAGGCCTTTTTTCACAACTATTGTTTGGAGTCTTCTTTCGAGCAATCCCTCAACCTTTATTCCCAAAACATCATCTATTGTTGCATCTTTCTTCAAAAGCCCTACCTTTTCCAAGCTTTCTATTAAGGCTCTTTGCTGTTCAACTCTTTTTTCCAGGGGTACTGCAAGCAGTTTTCTAGCTACAATCCGCTTTCTCTTAAGGTATGCTTGCAAAATTAAGAGTTCTCTTCTATTCTTTAAACCATATTTTTTGCATAGCTCTTTTCTCTGTGTTATTTCATCTTTTTCCCAGGGTTTCCTTGGATTTTCATACTTATTTTTAGGCCTTTTAGGATCTCCCATCAAAACACCTTATTTTTCTTTAGACTCTCCTTTTTTTGGCGCTGAAGCTGCTTTTACTTCTTTCTTTATTACTCCAACAATCGAGCCTTTGCCTCTGTGTGTGCTCTTGGTCCTTTGGCCTCTGACAGTTAAGCCCCAAGCCAACCTGAGGCCCCTATAACTTTTTATGATGTTCAGCCTTTTTAGATCTTCTCTTACCGCAAAGTCCAAATCACCCATTATTTTTTGCTCTGAGCTTGCATTATAAAAATTCTTTCTTCTGTTCAAGCACCATTCAGGTAAGTTAATTTTTTCAGGATTCGTAACTATTGACTCTAGCTTAGAGAGTTGTTCATCACTTAATTTTCCAATTTTTTCATCAAATTTTATGCCTTCAATTCTTTCAAACTCTTTTGCGAAAATCATGGCCAGATTACGCCCAATTCCCTTTATTTTAGTAAGGGCTTGATATATTGGTTTGTTTCCATCAAGATCTACTGAACAAAACCTCACAATGTACCTTAATGAACTTTCTTTTGCTTTGCTTTGTGTACTAGTTTCATTAAGATTTGGCTTTTCCATTTTTTTCTCTGCTTCTTTCTCTTTTTTGCTGCTCATTTCACTCAACCTTTTGCATAATTTTTACTATTTCTTCCACAGATTTGTTTTTAATATCAATCTTTTCTTTTGTGGGAAATAAATGCCTTATGCTGCATTTTTCCTTCTTTCCACTTTTGTAAATTATCTCGGCTCTATTTTCTTGAGTGTTAATGACAATTGCTTTTTCTCCAGCTTTCCGACCGTTGCTTTTATAGCAAATTCTTCCAACCTCAAGTACCATAGAATCACCTTACAGCCTTAAGCCCTTTAAGATATTTTATTATTACTGCAGCACAATCTTCCTGTGATATTTTATCAATGTTTATTGCAAGATCAAAATTTTTAGCATCATATATGTTTATTCCCAAAAGGGACAGCATGTTAGTCTTCAATTCATTTTCCTCTTCATTGAGCATTTCTCTTGCAGCCCCGATAGGTATTTTATCTCTTACTGTGATTTTTTCAGCCCGTGCTTTCTGAGATGAATATAAAAAAATCCTAACCGCATTATCCATAACCCAACAAGCTATTGGCCAATCAATTATAACGTGAGCATTTTTTGATTCTTCTTCTATTACCTCCTTAAGCTTTTCCGCAAACTTCTCCTCTAAAAACATACCTTTTGAATAACATTTTTCTTCGCATTTTTTTATAGTTCTGTCCACAAGCTTTTCTTTGGTTAAATATTTCATACCAAGCTGTAGCGCCAATAGCTTACTTATTTTTTCAACTCCACTACCTGGCAATGAATTTAATGTTATGATCATCCTAATACCAATATACTTTATCGTTAAAATGATTTTAAAGCCTGCTCTATATACTTTATCTCTCTTATATCACAGTTTTTTAGCCCCTTTACACCTTCTCTAACCTTTATTGCTTCTTCTATTACCACACGGCGGCATTTGTTGCATAAAATGCCTGCCAATAAAGCCGAAGGCCTTTTTTCACTCTTACTTATGTTTTTTGCTTGCTTTGTTCCAGCAAGCTTTGATTTGCACAAAGCGCATGAAGCCTTTCCTTTTTTTGATTTCTTTTCAAAATAAATATTAACGCGCCCAGAAGGCGTCCTGCGATAAATTTTTTTCCTTGAGCTTTTTGCTTTTTTACCCATGTTTGCACCCCATCAATCTTCAAATCTTTTTAGCAGTAGTTGTAGCAAAAGAGATGCCATCATTGAAACTATTACATAATACCAAACCCAGGAATTGACTACTGGGAAAGAATGTCCGCTATATCGGTTGCTAAGAATAGGCCACAAAAAAAGAAAAGACCCAATTGAAATAAACATTATTGGCAAAGATGCTTTCATCATACTAAGATTCATCTCCACGATTTCAATATTTAACTGGTTCAGGCGTTCTTGTGATGCCCTATCAGTTTTTTTCATAAGCTCTCTGGCTTCTTTGCCTTTTTCTTTCAGCTTCTTTAAAGCATCTTTCCCAACAGTCTTTCTCCTTATAAAGTGGCCTAATATACCGAAAGCAATTGCTATTGTTACCGCAATCATGAATAATTCTATCTCTGGCGAAAGCTCAAAATACATTTAAACACCTTTTGGGAAATAGCGTAATCTTATATTAAAAAATTGTCTGCTAAAGTATAAAAACACTACATCACCTATTTCAGAAGCCTCTTAAACAAAGGATGCATTTCTTGCACCTTAAGCCTTGTGAGCTGCTCATATAGGTTTTGTATTATGCCAACTGTGAGCAATATGCCTGTGCCTGATGTGAGCGCACCTAAGCTCATATCACCTATACCTGAAAGAAGCGCTATGAACAAAGAACCAAGAACAACAATGGTTGGTATGTACCTTTCAAGTATTTTAACTGTGACCCTACTATCACGCCTGAAGCCAGGAATATACATGCCAGAACTTTCAAGCTGCTCAGCAATATCTTCTGGGCTTTGGCCACCAATAGTTATCCAAAGTTTGCCAAAAATCACACAAGTTGCGCTAAATATTATCAAGAATATAATTGCTTGAACAATCTTCAAATTGTACGGCTCCGCGAATATAACCCAAAAACCATTACCACTTACTTGAATAGCTAGGTTTAGGAGTAGGTTTCTTATGCCTTCATCCTTACCATCTTTGAACTTTGCCCAAATACCAGCATCTCCCTTGGGAAGCATTTCTTCTTTCAAAGGTTGTCCCGTAGCCCACGTGAGTGCTCTTCCAATATCTCCAACAACAGGAGTATCTTTAAACATTACCGTTAGCAGTGATATATTTGCAAAAAGCGCAGAAGCAAATATCACTGGAAGAACAGAAACATAAAGTAACCTAACAGGGAACCTGCCACCCAAACCACCACGTCCTATAGTTATTGGTATGTTTATGTATATTGACTGTGCATATATAACAATCAGGAACAAAATTATCATTGCAATAACGCGTATGATATCAACTATGTTTGGCGATAAAAACAATTTCCAAAAAATACCTGCTCCTCGTACTTCAGAAACTTGCGGCATAAAAAGCTCTGAAATTATGTGGCTGCTTACACCACCCGCTATAAACAAGCTTATCCCAGAACCAAAGCCGTATTTTCCTATAAGATCGTCAAGATAGAATATAATTATTGAACCTAATATTATCTGCAGACTAAGAAGGAACACGTCGCCCTGAATTAACCCACTCATTGGGTAAATAAAACCCTCAAAAACACAGAAAATTATTACAGCTAACTTTTGTATGTTTTGGAACTGTGCTCGACCTTTTGGATCACTCAAGTCAATGTCCAGTAATTTCGCACCAACTACAAGTTGTAATAACAATGATGCAAAAACAATTGGTCCTATGCCAGCTGTTGCTAGCGTTCCAATAGTGCTTCCCATTATAATCCAAACATCAATTTGTAGGCTAGATTGGTATTTGAGTCCCAACAATTTTATATGGCCTAGTGCAAAGAATATTAAAAGTGCTAAAGCACTCCATATCAGGCGCTTTTTAACAGGCACTTCGCCAAGAGGTCTTTTAACCTCTGGAATGTATGATGAAATTCTTGATAAAGTATCAACTAACGACATTATTTCACCTATTTTTTATTTTCATCAGCTCCCTGAATTTCAGATACAAAAACACCGCCTGCAGCCAATATTTTCTCCTTTGCCTTTTTTGATGGAACCGCATTCAGTACCATTAGTTTTGTCTTTACGATGCCATTTGACAATATTCTTTCAAAACCTAATTTTTTACCATCAACAACTACAAAACCATCCTTCGAATCTATTTTTCCACTAGATTTAAGCTTCTCCAATAACTTCTCCAACTTTCTTATACTGATAGCAGCTTTTTTTGCCCTTGGCTTTAATCTTTTTTTCGGTTCCTCATTTCTGAAAAGCATAAACTTATGCTTTTTGGCTCCAGCTCTGCCGCAACCACCTCTTGAGCCGCCGCCACGCTTGTTTTTAGTGTCACCTTTGCCATGAGTCCTATGACCTCTTAACTTTTCCTTCTTCTTTCTTTTCCTTACCATAAAAGCACCTACAGCATTCTCTCTATAAGCTCATTTATGTCTTCTCCACGATAGCCAAGGGCGCCACCAATGCTAAAGCTTTTCTTTATCCCTTTTCTGCCATATCCCTTACTTGGTGGTCTCATCCTTATTGGTATCTCAATTCCAATTTTTTTTATTTGAATATCACCATCAATGATTTTCTTTGCTAGTTCTTCAAAAGATCTTGCTTTATACTTATCTAGTGTTTCTTTGCTAATTTTACCACCTCGCTTAAGAGTTGCCTTTTTTTCAATTATTTTTGCGAGGACTTCTGCGCTTATCTCACCCCAAGTTATGTAGTTTTCAGCTTTCTTAAGCATCTTTACATTGCTGCTTTTCTCATCAAGAAGTACAAGATTGTTAGGTGCTATTAAGTTTAGCATCTTAAGCGTTCTTTTTGCCTCTTCCCTAACATGCACAGTCCCGCGTATTCTAATTGCTGCAATCATTTTGTCACCTTTTCGCGTCTTTCAGATAATGACTCTCTTTCTTTAATTTTTGTGGTCTTTCTTAAAGCATCGATACAAGCACCAACAAAATTTAATTTTATGGGGGTATTGCCTTTTGTTTTACTCCAAACGTCTTTTATGCCAGCAAGCTCTAATACCGGCTTTACGTTTTTTCCAACTACCAAGCCAACCCCTTTTGGTGCCGGCATCAAAGTAATTCTAACCGAGGCACATTTACCAGTAACTTCGTATTTTATACTGTGTGGTTCACCGCAAGCACATTCCCAACTACCACAATATCTCTTTACAAGTATAAGGTTCATTTTCGCATTATATGTTGCCTTTTTCACAGCGGGCCATTTTTCTTTGTCCTTTGCTGTGCCAAATCCAACAATGCCATTTCTGTTACCAACTACAACTCCAACCCTAAAAGAGAATTTCCTTCCAGCACGTACCACGCGAGCTGTTTTTTGCACATCGACAACTGCGCTCTCCATGTTTGGTTCAAGATAGTCAACAATTTCTGCCTCCATTATGCGCTTGTTTGAAAGCAATATTTCCTCGAGTGATTTTATCTTACCATTAAGCACTTCTTTACCAAGATTGGTTTTTGGAATCCAATTCTCCAGTGTTTTTGTTTCAATTTCGCTAATCTCTTCTATGTTTTTTTCCATCCAAAACCACCACTATTTTTTTTGGAATTCTTTGTCGATAGATTCTTTTACTTTTTTAAAGAGCTCATTTAACTTTGTTGGTTCTATATTTTTTCTAAAATATTCAGAAAATATTTTCTTACGCTCCTCTGGGCTTTTGCTAGAAGCAAAACTTTCTATGTGTTTTCCAGAGATTGTACCCTCATCAGGTATGACTTCTTTTCTATGAGATACTGAAAGGCCACCATCCAAAGCACCTTTTAATGCAGCAAAACAGCTGCTTTTTCTTATTGGAGTGATTAAACCAATATCAAATACTGCTTCGTTTATGCCTTTGCTAAGACATTCTTTTGCTGCAATATATCCACAGAGATACGCAGTAGGCATATTTGCTTTGCCAAGCCACCCATATTTAGCTAGTCTTTTTGAATTTACATGCACTACAGTTCGGTCTCCTTCTGGATAATATTTTATTAACTGCACAATACAACTTTTGTTAGTTCTTCTAAATACAAGCCTATTTTTACCAGATTTTAGCAAAGCCAATCTCTTTATGTAATTTGTCTTCTTATTTCTCCTTCTTGCAAAAGGGACTTTTCTCGTGCTTGTCATCACTTACCCTCCCTAATGTAACGCTCCAAATGACTCTTGCTCTTAAAATACCCTCCTTTTATCATATTGTAAATTTTCCTATAACCAATTTCTTTTAATTGATTTGGCATTTCTTTTCTGAGTTTTCTTAGCAGGCTTCTTTGCGCCCTTACATTTGCAATCCAACGCCGCTTCCCTTCTATTCTTGCGCTTTTTTTACCTTTTCTCTTTCCTTTACCTTTCCTCCTTCCTTTCTCTTTTTGCATCTTTAGCTCCTTTGCACGACCCCTGCTCTGCCATTTTTTCTTTGTTTTCTTTAAAGTCCCTTTTCTTATTAGCTCTCGTATATCTTCTTTTGTTATCGCCTCTTTTACAGAGTTCAATTCCTGTGGGTTTACCCAAATCTTACTTTTACCAACCTTCAAGAGCCTTGATGCAATTTCTTTAGCTTTTTCAGTCCTCATAAATTATCACGCATTAACAACTCTCAGTTTTTTTTCCATAGCCTTCTTTAGTAGCATCTCCCTTTTCTTCAACCCAATATTGCTAGAGATCCTAATAATACAATTTTTTTCTTTAATTTGCTCAAGATCCTTAATACTTCTCACAAGAACCTCTTTAAAGCCACTCGGATGAAGTCCCCTTATAATTTTTGGTGTTCTATAACCAGATTTAGGCTTCTTACCATCAGCTTTTTCAAAGTTAAAGTCAGCCCCTCTTGGGTAGCGCCATTTATTCCATTTTTCTTTACTTTTTCTTCTCACAGATCTTTTTCCGAAATGACCCCTAAATGTTGGCTTTTTCTTATTTTTTATAATTTTTTTTGTCTTTGAAATATTTTTATCTGTTATTTTCTTGGGCATAAGGTTCTCACTCCGAATTCAATAGTTTTGTTTTCTGGACAAGATATATGCTATCTTGAAATATCCTAAGGTCTTTTTTTGTAATTTTTGTTGCCTTTTCTATGTTAGCGGCAGTTTGTCCAACATGCTCTTTGTTAGTGCCTTTTATTACTATTTCTTTTCCTTTAAGCTCGACAGTCGTGTTCTCACCGACAATATTTGCTTTTCTTGGCTTTTTTTCTCCAAGAAAGTTGTTTATTACTATCTCCCTTCCAGAGATCTGTACATTTGTTGGAAAGTGCACATGCACAATTTTCATCCTTGCTTCATAGCCGTATTTAAGACCCAAAATAATGTTTTCTATACATTTCTCAGTTGTGTTAACTATTGCAGTTGTCTTTCTTTTCTGGTTTTTGCCCTTTATAAGAATTTCGTTTCCCTCTTTGCTTATTTCAATGACTCTAGCTCTGAAGCTTTTGCTCTCCTTTTTATCGTTATACGCTATGCTTACTACGTTGTTTGATACTTCTGCTTCGAATCCATTTGGAACTAAAACTCTTCTTTCCATTTTTTCACCTTAATAAACATAAGCCAATAGTCTTCCGCCAAGACCTTTTTCCTTTGCTTCATGATGAGTCATTATGCCTTTTGAAGTGCTTACTATCAATATTCCAATCTCTCTGCTTGGTAAATATCTCTTTTCAAACTTCTCAAACTCGTGCTTTTTTGTTTTATATCTCGGCTTTATTGCTTTACACTCGTTTATCGTGTGCGCAAGTTTGATCACAAAGTAACCTCCTTTTTTGTCATCAACGTACCTATAGTCTAAAATATAGTTGTTTTTCTTCATTATTTCCAGTATTTTGCCAAGCAGATTTGATGTTGGCCTACATATACATTCTTCCTTTGCCGCCCTTTCACTGTTCTTTATGTTTATTAATGCGTTTGCTACAGTATCAAGCTGCATGTTTTTCACCTAATCATATTTTCTAAAGCCTATTTTTTCAGCATTGTGCTTAAAGCAACGCCAGCACATCACTAGGCCGTAGCGATTCATTACGCCGGCATATGTACCACAGACTGAGCACTTTTTTCTCCATTTTCTTCTCACTGTTTTTTTGCTCATTCGCTCACCCTTATCCCAAGTTTTTTTGTGACATATTCAATGGCTTCTTCCTTTGTAATTCTGTGCTTTTTACCAACCTTATTTTTGCAATATCTCCTGAATTTGACCCTATAGCCACGCCTTTTCAATGCAACAATCACATCAAAACCAAAAACACCAAGTTGTGGATTGTATTTTGTACCTGGCAATTCAATGTGTTCTTTTATTCCAAAAGCAAAATTGCCGTTTTCATCAAATTGGCTTTTCCTTATCTTAAAACCCTTGGCAGAAAGTGCTCTCTTAAGAAACGAAATTGCCTTGTCTTTTCTCAGCGTTGTCTTAACTCCGATCTCAAGGCCAGGCCTAATGCCCCACTTTGGTTGCCTAACTTTGGCCTTTGTTCTAACTGCTTTTGCTCCAGTTATCTCTTCGAGCACTTTATGCGCTTTTTGTAGCTTTTCGCCTGATTCGCCTACGCCTATGTTAATAACAACTTTGTCAACCATTATTTCGCGCATATCCATAAAATCACTCTTATTCTATTACAACAACATTTTTTGCAGTTGTTTCGAACTCATTTTGGCCTTGTTTTATAATTACCACTCTGCTACTTTTAGCAGTACCTGGCTTGATGCTAGTTATAATTGCTTGCTTACTAACATGCGGGCCAGCGATTATGTAAACTTTTGCCCCAACTTCCATCTTTTTTAGTTCTTTTATCTCATCTTCTGGTATTTTTATAAGCAAAGTATCATTCGGCTTTGCTTCTATAGCTAGTTTACCTTCCACAAGATAGTTGTTTCCGCTATCTGTTGTTAACTTAATTATGCCTTTTTTTTCAACAGTTTTTCTGACAATTTTTGAAGGCCTTATGCACTCTACATTTTTCTTTTCTACTTTCTCAGGATAAAGCCGCCCTTTTGTATCAAAGAGTATCTTATATTCGTTGTTGAGCCCCTCAATTGAAACAAAATCAAAAAGTCCAACCGGAAAACGCAAGGATTTTCTTATTTTTCCATTTATTCTAACCTTTCCTTCGTTTAATATCTTTTTAGCTTCTGCTGCACTCGAAGCTACTTTTAAGCAATCTCTCAATATATAACCAATAGGTACTGAGCGCTCTTTGCTATGGGGGCCAACTTCTGGGCTTAGAGTAAATTTTTTCTCTTTCTTAAACAAATGCATTGTCTTAGGCGCTTTGTGCCTCTTTACTCTTTTGTCACCACCTTTTTTAGCCATGTGCTCACCTCTTCTTTAACCTCTTTTCATCAGCTCTTTCAAGTGATGTTATTATGAGGTTTGAGGCATGTATTGGAACTTGAACTTCGGACCCATTAGCTTTCTTCCTAACAATCTTTTCGATGTATACGAAACCTTTTCTCAAGTCAACCTTAGAGACTTTCCCACTTTTGCTCTTGAACGAACCTCTTACTATCTTCACAGTGTCCCCCTTCCTAACAGGTAGGCTTCTTCTTTTGAATTCATCTCTAAGCTCTTTGCTAAGATGCGCTGAAACAATTTTTTTCCTTTGATGTAATGGCATTTCCTTAATTTTCTTCCTTTGCTTTTCCGGCTTTTTTGATTTAACCATATGGACACCTATACTATTTGCTGAGCAATACCTGCAAGCTTAGGCCACCTTTCTGCTGCTTCTTTTGCTATGGGTCCTTTTATCTCAGTCGCTTTAGGCATTCCCTTTTCATCTATGAGCGCGACAGCATTATCCTCAAACTTTATCCTAGTACCATCAGCACGCCTATATTCCTTTTTGATTCTTACAATCACTGCTCTTTCCACCTTTTTCCTTATATCCGGTTTTCCCTTCTTCACGACAACTATCACAAGATCAGCAATTCCAGCCTTTGGGTTCATCCTTTTCTTTGTTTTGTGACCTATAACTGATATTATTTCAACCTCTTTTGCCCCAGAGTTGTCTGCACAAACACATCTGCTTTTTTGTGTGAGACTTCTTACCTGCACTGCACTTATTGCCTTCATTTTTTATCACTCAAAATTTTCAATACAACAAATGATTTGTGTTTGCTTAACTTTCTCGTTTCGCCTATAAGAACATGGTCACCAACTTTAGCGTTTATGCAATCGGGGTTGTGAGCATGAATTCTGGATCTTGCTTTTGCATATCTTTCATATTTTTTTATATATTTTATAAGAGGCCTTTCAACAGTAACTGTTTTCTTAGTCTTAGCGCTTACAACTTTACCTTCGAGATAGTCCCCGCGTACATTAATTTTTCCGTGATATGGGCACTTTTTGTCGGTGCATACATTTTCAGCCATTTTATTCACCCCAACATCTCTTTATCCTGTCCTCTGGTCTGAACAACATCTTCCTGCAATCCAAAATAATTTTTTCACCACAATCTTCAACCTCAATCACAATTTCTGCCTTTGGCAGAACCTTTTTTTCACCCTTGTTTTCGATAATTAAAGTATTTTTAGTTTCATCTATTATTACACCCGTTAAGCCAACACGCCCTTTGTCAGTACTTTCCAAAACTTTTGCCTTAAGCCCGATAATTTCTTTTACCAATGCCTTATTCTTAGCCATATTTTAACCTTCAAGCAAAGCTTCGTTATAGCCAATTTTTTTCAAAAGCTCTTTGGCTCTATCTTTTTGATTACCCTGTAGCTCAATTACACCATTCTTCACAGTGCCTCCACAAGCAAGTTTTTTTCTCATCTCTTTTGCAATCCCTTCAATATCGACACTTTTGTCGAACCCTGTTATCAGCGTTACCATTTTTCCAAAATGCCTCTTTGTAACCTGTATTCTAACTTTCTGTTGCTCCTTTGCGATTTCCCCGCATACACATAACTCCCTCGGTTGCCCACACTTTGGGCAGATATCAGGCATACCTATTTTTCCACCTCCTTTTTATTGGCATTCTCCTCCAAACTTTTTCCTGCAATCGCAATCTTCCTTTCGTTAATAACTGTGAGTATTCTTGCAATATCTCTTCTCAGATTTTTTATTTTGGACGGTTTTTCAGATCTTGTTTTGGAAGCCACAGTTGCCTTTTCTTTTGAAAGCTCGCGCTTCAATGATGTCAGTTTTTCTAAAAGTTCATCATCGCTTAGTGCTCTTATTTCAGATGCTTTCATTCGGTACACCCTTATTGTTGCTTTTAGCCTCAACTAATTCTGTTGCCTCTTCTTTCACTTCCTCGGCAACACCTTCTTTGTTTTGTGTTTCTATCTTTGGTTTTTCGCTTACTTCTGTATTTTCGCTTTCTGTCTTAGTTTCAACACCTTCTTTATTTTCAATAACTTTTTCATTATCTTTTACATCGACTTTTCCTTTTACAATATCACTTATCTTTCTTTTATCTGGGAATACAATACCGGGCCTTATAATCCTAACTTTAATTCCTATTGCTCCTATCTTTGGTACTGCAACACCTTTTGCATAATCAACGAGATAAGCCTGTTCTCCAGCTTTTTTCATATAGCCTTTTGCAATCCTTTCATGTTTGGCTCTATTGCCTTTGCCAGCTAATACTCCTTGGAGTACAACTTCTATACCTTGAGCACCATTGGAGATTGCATCCTCAACAACTCTATAAACAACACTTCTCCAAGAATATCCTTTCTCAATGAGTGTTTTTATTCTATCAACACATGCCTTTGCATTTAGCTCTGGGTTATTAATTCCTTGTACTTCTATTTGCGGATTTTCATATCCAAACTTTTCTTCAAGTTCTTTTGTTAGATTTTTTATTGCCTTTCCCTTTTTTCCTATTGCTATGCCTGGTCTAGTTACAATTATGATTACCCTTGTAGCAATTGGGGTCTTTACGACATCTACTCCTATAAAGCCAGCAGATCTAAGCTCCGGCTCTAAGTATTTTTCTAACATCATTTTCTTGAGCCCTTGTTGTATAAAGTGCTTTTCTATCATGATTTAACCTCTTGAAGTACAATCTCAATATGAGTGCTTTTTTTCCTACGTCTCTTGCCTGCTATCCTGCCTTTGGGCTGCATTGAAAAGCGCCTATATCCCTGACAAGCAAATAGATGCTTTATTATAAGCTTTTCAGGGTCAAGGCCTTTGTTTTCAGCATTTGCTTTTGCATAAGAAATTAATTCGAGGAAAACCATGCAAGCTTTTATTGGGTAGCGCCCAGCTTTTTGACCTTTTAATGCGTTTCCTTTTCTATGTGGCACTTTCTTGTGGTACTTCTTTAAAGGCAAGTATCGCTTCATTTCGACTATTTCTCGCAATATTTTCTCAGCTTTTGCGACAGGAAGGCCTTTTAGCTGATTGCACATCTCTGTTGCATATTTCAGGCTTATAGGCCTATTCTTAAGCATGGCTTTTGCCGTGCTTGCTTCATTATAATCCTTTATCTGATAGCCCTTTTTTACCAAACTATCACTTCCTTGCAATTGCTGTACTTGACCTTGTTGCACCTATGCCAGCTTTTCCGTGCTTTAGCCTTTTTCTTGTAAGTGCAAATTCTCCAAGATAATGCCCCAACATTTCAGGTACAATCTCTACTACTGTGAACTCCTTCCCGTTGTAAACACCAAACTTAAGTCCAAGCATTTGTGGCACTATTATGGTGTCCCGTCTATGCGTTCTTATTGGCTTTACATCTTTCACATTTTTTTCAATTAGCTTCCTAGCTTCCAATATTCTCTTCTCAAGACCTTTATCTATTCCATGACGCAATAAACTTCTCCTTGCCCTTGAGTTACACAGTGCTGCAAACTCTTGATATGTCATATTTTTCATTTCTTCAATTGTTTTTCCCCTATATGTAAAGGTCTTTTCCAAAGTATTCACCTTTTTACTTCTTGCGTCTTCCAGTCCTTTTAGCGGCAATCTGCCCGACTTTTCTTCCTGGTGGTGCACCACGCTTCACACTTTTGCTTTTTCCAACATGGTGTTGTGAACCACCGAATGGATGATCAATTGGATTCATTGCAACACCCCTTACTCTAAAAGATTTCTTGCCTTTTGCCCTGTAATGATGGTATGCTTTACCAGCCTTCACAAAAGGCTTCTCAACCCTTTCTCCACAACTTAAGCAACCGATCGTAGCGTAGCAGACCACAGGAATCTCTCTGGATTTACCAGAAGGCATCTTTATCACAGCTTTATCTCCTCTTTTTTCAACCAAAAGTGCATAACCTCCAGAAGACCTCACAAGCTTACCCCCATCACCTGGCTCAATTTCAATGTTGAATACTGGACAACCTTCAGGTATGTTTTTAAGTGGGAGGATGTTACCCAAAGAAATTTCAGCATTTTCACCTATTTCTATGTTTTCTCCTTCGAACACTCCTTCTGGTGCAAGCATATAAAAATCCTTTCCATTCTCAAGTCTAACTTTTGCTACAACCACATCCCTAGCAGGCTCTTTGAGTAGCTCAATTATTTGCCCTTTAATGTTTTCATTATGGATATTTGCATACTTAACATCTATACGCCCAAGCTTCCTTGCTTTATAAGGCGGCCCACCTTTTCCAAGCCTTTGAGCTCTAATTCTTTTACCCATAATAATCACAGCAACCCAAGCTTCATTGCTATATCACTTGCTTTATAATTTTTACTAATCTTTATTATCGCTTTCTTTTGGCCTCTCATATCATTTATTATGTTTACTTTGTCTACCTTTACCTTGAATTCTTCTTCAAAAAGCTTTTTTACTTTGGCTTTGCTAACTTCTTTCTTTGTTATGAAAGTTATTTTGTTTTCTTTCTCAACCATATCAACTGCTTTTTCAGAAACAAGAGGCCTTACCATAAAATCCAGGAAGTTTGACGGCTTTTCTTCTGAGTTTTTTCTCTTATCTGCAATATCACTCACTTTTACTTCTTCATGCACCATTTTATCTGCAAAATCTTCCTTTTTAGTAACTACTGACTTCAACTTTTCGGATGCTTCTTTTTTACCTTTCTTACGACTTTTTCCCATAACTTCTTTTGTTATGGCTTTGTCAGCATCTTTTTTCATTTCAACCACTCTGAAACCTTCTTTATAGCATCCTCACTCCACATAGTTAACCTTCCTGGCTGGCCACCCGGTGCAAGAACTTCAGCATTAAGTTTCCTTACTGGCACAATATCTACACCAACTAGGTTCCTAGCTGCTTTATATACTGGGCACTCCTTCGAAGTCACAAGAAGTAAACTTTTTTTCTTTTTTAATCTACGCCCCTTCATTTTTCCTTTGCCTGATCTTTTTTTTGTTTTTTCTTTAGCATATTCTATATCTTCCAAAAGGCCAATTTTTGAGAATAAATCAACAATCTCCTTGGTTTTTCTTAAACCTTCGATTGAGTTTTCCACTACTACAGGAAGAGCCAACCCTTTTTTAATCTTGTGTCTTTTGGAAACATGCTCTAACTCTTTCGTGTAAGCTATTGCGCTAATAAGTGCCTTTTTTTTCTCTTTCTTGTTTATCTTCTCAAATATTATTTTCTCGACCTTGGGTGGATGAGCAGCCCTACCACCGACTGCTTGTGGCACATTACCAACGCGGCTTGCAAGCAAAGAGCCCCTATTTTTCAGTCTGGGGAGGCGTGCATGTTCAACATTTATGCCTCTATTTTGTGCAGGAAGCGCTCTCCTACCTCTATATTCTGCTACTTTCATACCGGCTTCTGGCTTTACACCTTTTTTCTGTCTTCTAGCTGATTGTATTGAAAGCACAGCCCTCCTTATGATCTCCGGTTCCAAATCATGCATAAATGCAGCTGGCAGAGTAATTTCCTTTACAACTTTGCCATCAAGATCATATACCGGCACTGTCAATTTATCAGAATTCTGTTTATTGCTTTGCTGCAATATAATTCACCCCATAAACAAAGCGGTTTTCTGCTAATTGCCTTAATGCTTGGCGCATTGCAACGCATCTCTTCGATGGGCCAGGCACCGAGCCCTCAATAACAACATATTCATTTTTTATCTCTCCATAATTCTTCCAGCCTCTTTTTGGCATTAGTTTATCATCACTTATCTTAAGTATCCTTTTATTGTATTCTGTCCTAGTTTGATAGCCCAATTGTCCTGCTCTAGCAACTGTCCATTGAACAGTTCCAGGCGTTATCGGACCAAGAGAACCAACAGTTTTTCTTTTCTTTGATTTCGGTCTATGGGTTTTTACACCAAACCTCTTGACCACTCCTGAGAAACCTTTTCCTTTTGTTACTGCTTTTATGTCCACAAACTCATTTTCTGAAAATATTTCTCTGACGCTAATCTCTTTTCCAAGCTTTGAAATAGCATAATTTAGCTGCTCATCTACAGGCCCACTTAATGAGATTTCCACAACTTCAGGCTTTTTCTTGCCGATTGAGGTGAGCCTTGGCTGCAAACATGCAAGCAATCTTATTTCACAAGCAACACCTTCTTTTAACAATTTTTCAATAATTTTTATGCCATTTCTTTCACCATCACTTATTGCTTCTTTTTCTCCTACGACTTTGTTTTTCTTTCTTAGTGTTATCACTCTTCTTGAAAGCTCCTTTGGCAAATTCTCATAGAAGATATCAGCCGCTGCTTTCAAGCCATCAAAGTTCTTTTGATAAGCCCTAACCCCAAAAACAAAAATAGGTGGTGTTTCAAGCACAGTGGCCGCTTTGGCAACATTCATATTGTAAGTTGGGCTACCTTTGTGGGGATCAGTAAAAATTACGTGGGTCATACCTACTTTGTAGCCATAGAAATTTAGTGGCTTAACTTCTTTTGTGCTCTTCTCTAAAAAGCTTTTAAATACTGGCGTCTCTCTTTTTGCGCGTTTGCGCGGATAGAAAGCCAAGCTACCGCTTCTGGGTTTATGCTTTTTTGTCATCTATTGCACCATAATTAGGCATTAGCCTAAAAGAAGCAAGCTACAGCATTTATGCCCCAATGGTGCTTTTCTTGAGGCACAGTGTGCTTGCACGAACAATAATAAAGAATTGCGAGAATTAATTTAAAAACCTTGTGCTTTAAAACCAAACGCATAGTAAAATTACTATTCCCATTCAAACCTTTTCTTATGCCTCGGCTTTATCTTTCTGCCACTGATCAGCAGCAATAAAATTATAACTAAAATTGCAATGAGAAGAAAAATAGAAATATCCTTCAAAGAAAAAAGGCCTATTATTTTAGCAAAAGTTCCTTCTTTTTTGGGTTCCACATAAACCTTTTCCCTGAATGAAAATTCTGCAATAGCAAAAACAATATCAAAACTATACTTCTCTTTTTTTCCATCCGAGTTGATCCAAATTCTAAAGCTTTTCTCTTCAAAAGGTGCTAATTCAACATGATGTGTGCTGCTTCTGTAACCCTCAGGAACATCCGCGAAAAGAGTTCCAATGACATTCTGCCCAGAAGCGTTTCTAAGTGTAGCATCAACGTAAACTTGGTTGTTTCGTTCCCCCAATTTATAATAAAGTTCGAGGTTTGGTAAAACAGGCATAGTTATAAAATCTGCTTTCAGAGGTTCCAAGCCCGCTTGTGTTGGTTCCTTCCGAGGCTCCATTCTTATTTGACTCAAATTTAATATTCTAATTTCTTTGGTTTGATTTCCACAAAGGCCCAAATTTGCATTTAATAAAATTTTAGCATTATTTGAAGTAACTCTCACAAAAAGTTTCTTGTCAACCACTGTTTTGGCGGGAACAAAATAGAATGTAGTGTCAATATCAGCGCCTTCAGTCGTTAAAGTTATCCTCGCATCTTGGTGGCTGAAATTATTTATCTTAAGATTCAAAAAGCCGCAGCCGTTTATTTCCACCTTTTCCTTCGAATTAATATAAAAGCAACAACTATCAATAGCTGTCTGATAATTGCAGTTTGATGAAACTGCAGGCAAAACCATTCCAATAATAAAAACTAAAATCATTAGTTTAATGCCTTTTACTTTAGCTACGCCTGAAGTCATATATAAGAAATTGTGCAAACCTTATTTAATTTTTCCTGTTTATCGTTAAAAAGTTATTTGTCAGCCCTTCACTGATATAAGTGGCCTTAGCTGAGCTACTTTTTTGCTTATTCCTGCATTATGCATAATATTAACTACCACGTCTATATCTTTGTAAGCTTGTGGTGCTTCTTCAGCTGCACCTTCCATGGAATGCGCTTTAAGTATAATGCCATTTTGCCTTAAATCAGCTATTATTTTTGTGCCTTTAAAACTCTTTATTGCTGCAGTCCTACTCATCTTTCTACCTGCACCATGAACAGAGGAGCCAAAACATTCAAGCATGCCTTTCTCAGTGCCGGCTAAAATATAGCTTGCTGTACCCATTGTGCCACCCACTAATATTGGCTGGCCAGCTCTTCTGTAATTTGGTGGTAGTTCTTCATGGCCAGGCCCAAAACCCCTTGTTGAGCCTTTTCTTTGCACAAGCAACTCCATTTCTGATCCGTCAACCTCATGCTTTTCAATCTTTGCAGTATTGTGTCCAACATCATAAAGAACAGTTATTTCTTTTTCACTCACTCCAAGTTTTTTTGCGAGTATACATCTTGTCAAGTGCCCAAGAACTTGTCTATTTGCAAAAGCACAGTTAATGCCAGCATTTACAGCACCCAAATAACTCTTACCCTCTTCACTCTCTATTGGTGCATTTACAAGCTCTTTATCCAATATTTTTATTTTGTATTTTTCAGTGGCCCTTCTTAAAATGTTTATATAGTCCATTCCTATCTGATGTCCTAGAGCTCTACTTCCGCTATGTATGCTTACAAGAACTTGATTTTGGAACAGTCCAAAGTCTTTAGCGAGTTCAATATCAAATATTTTGCTAACGTACTGCACTTCTATGTAGTGGTTTCCTGAGCCAAGTGTTCCTATCTCCATATGTTGCCTTTGCTTTGCTCTAATTGATACTGCATCTGGCAATGCATTCTTTGCACAACCTTTCATTTCAATATAGTCCAAATCATCCATAAATCCATAACCTTTTTCTACAACATATTTTGCACCTTTTGCCAGTATCTCGTCTAGTTCATTGATAGAAAACTTTATAGTTCCTTTCGACCCAAGACCTGCTGGTATTCCTTCAAATATGGCTTCAGCTAGAACACCCTTTTTTTTCTCAATGTCTTCTAAGGAAAGTGAAGTCTTTAACGTTCTGACCCCACAATTTATATCAAAGCCAATTAGGCCAAAAGCTATTACACCATCATTTAGGTCCATGGCTGCTACACTGCCTATGGGGGCGCCGTAACCTGGATGGCAGTCGGCAAGTGCAATAGCATTTTTCATAATACCAGGCAAACACGCAACATTCTTTAGCTGCCTTATTGTACTTTCTTGACTTTTTTCCTCTTCAATCAGATCTTTAACCATATCTTCTGACGCGTAAATCTTTGCATTTACACGCATATTGCCCTCTTTCTGGATTTCCCAGACATTTTCACCTATTTTTTTAATTGCCAAAGAAGCCACCGCTTTATAGTTCTATTAAGAGCTTAATTTTTTGCTTCTTCTAACTAATGTTAAAACAATTAAAGAAACTATTAATACAAGGGCAAAATTTATTTCTGGGGCAGTACTGCTTTTTAAAATCTTGGCTTCCAAAACACTGAATGAGGCACTCTTTGTGCATTCTGCGCCACCGCAATTCTTTAAGCTTGCAATTACCTCATATTCACCAATTTCTGTTAATGGTCCGTAGCTAGTATGTGTGCCACAAGTAATATTTTGTATAGTTGTGGCTTGATGCCCTTTCCTAACTATAATATCGACTGTTCGCGTTCCTGAGCAATCGACAAATATTGTGGTGTTTTCCCCTTGTGTGACATTTTCTACTCCGAGGGCTGTTATTCCCTTAAATGAATAGACATATATTGTTCTGCTAGATTCACTAGAAGCTCCGTACTCATCAGTTGCCCTTAGTTTTACTGTATAAGTACCAACGTCATTGTAAGTGTGTGCGGCATTTTTTCCATCTTTTTTTATTCCATTGCCGAAATCCCATTCATATGTGGCAAAATGGCCATCTTTTTCAGGTTCTTCAACATATAATGAAATCCTTAAAGGCGCTTTACCTTCAACCGGCTCAACAATGAATTTAGCACTAGGGGGGGTATTTTTTACAGTAACGCTTTTCACCTGCATTGATGACATTGGGGTTGAGCCAAGCCCAGAATCTTTCACAGTTAGCTTTACATTGAAAGTTACTTCTTCTGGTATTGGCTTTTTTGTATAAGTGTGCTTCACCTTTTTTCCATTAGCTATACTGCCGTCGCCAAAATCCCATTCATATTTTGCAACATAGTCACCCAAGCCAATGTCAGGGTCGCTTGAACAGCTAGCATCAAAAATAAATTCAGTTACTCCAACAATACCTTCTTCAGGCATAATATCGAAACAGGCGTTTGGTGGCCAATTTTTCGAAACAACATTTAGCAATATTTCTGTGGAATCTGTTAATCCAGCAGCGTCAGACACTACCAGCTTAACTATATAAGAACCCTCTTTCATAAATGACTTTGTTACAGTAGTCCCTGCTGCTGAGCCAAAATCGCCGAAGTCCCATTTGCAGATAATATCTGTAGCTTCCGGATCATGGCTTTCGCTACAGTCAAAAATAACACTTTGCCCAACAGAAATCTCGACATTTCTACCGCTTATGAAAGGAATTGTTTTTATAACTGCTTTTGGATTGCAATTGCCAATTCCTTGTATTTCTGAACAACCATATGGACAATCATATATATCACACCTAGTGTTTATTATCCTCGAGTTACACTTGCCAACATTGCAGTAACCTTCGACTTTTGTTCCATATTTGATTTTTTGAGTTTTAGTTTTTCCTTGTGCAACACATTTCCATTCTCCACATTCAGTTGTTTTGCTCAATCTGTTGCAATCTTCTTTTTCATTGAGCCACCCATTGCAGCTGTCGTAGACCCAGACATCTGATTTTTCAGTGCAGTTATTTTCATCACAGATAATTCTGTTATAGCACTTTGGCTCTTGTTTACATGCGCTAAAGACAAATGGGCTAACATTCAAAATCTTTGCATTACAATTACAAATTATTGGTTTATAACACGGAATACAATTGCTATTTGGTGTGCAGAGAGCATCGCACGAACCATCACTCAAACTTACACAGTAATTTGCAACTTCACATTCACAAAAATCTTTGCAGAATGCATTGCAAGCAGCTTCTGCCTTAGATTTTGCCACAACCATGTCACCGAAACAAACTTGCATCTGAGCTGCTAAAGAGCCAATCGAAAATAGAATGAAAAATAAGAAGATTTTCTTTAAAGATTTCATAGTGGCCCCTTTAGTGCTCTTTCACCTTGAGATTTGCCAATAAAAACAATATATGTTGTTATTTTAATAATTATGCTAATAATATTTTTTGGTTTTATGCAGCTGCCTGTAAAATTGATTAAGCTTTCTTTGCTGGGGGCTTTTGCATTTCTATTAACTTTTTTTGCCATATTAACTTTTTTTGGCACATCACAAGGGCAAGAGCGGCAGACAAAGCAAATTGTTTCATCTGAGAAGGTTAAAATATTTGATGTTTCTGTTGTAATAGAAAATGGTGGTTTTTCACAAAATAAAATAGAGTTAGCAGAGAATAGCCTTTCAAGAATTGTTATTTTTAACAAAGATTTGAATAAAACACACCAACTTGTGCTTATATTACCTTACGCTGACGGCAGAAACTCACTTGTTGAAAGGCGTTCGGTAAAAGCAGGTAGCAAAGAAAAGTTTCTTATTTTAAATAAGCCAGGTAAAAGTGAAGAGCCACGAGATAATAATCCGCTCGATATTTTTATAATTTCCTGCCTTAGCTGCGCTAGTAATACAACACTAACATTAACTTCAGCAAAATAACAAATGGACTCTTTTTTAGCCTGTAAGCAGCAAATCATCATTTGCCAAATTCTTTACTGTTGCCACAAGACCTAGCCAAAATCAGTACAATCATAGCTATTGCAACAATTGCAATAATATTTGTCTCCGAAGCTTCAACTTGGGCTTCTTCATAAACATTAAACGAAGTTGTTTTGCTGCATTCCATCCCTGAGCAATCAGCAGAATCCGCAATAACTGTTGCTTTATATACTCCAGCCTCAGTCAAGTAGTTGCCTGGTATTGTTGATACCGAACCATTTGTGCTGCATGGCACGCCACCAGGATAGTTTCTTGTTGCACCATTTGGTGCTTCAATTATAAGTTGGTGATTTTGGCCTTCCAACCCTTCTGTACAGCGCACAGTTATGACTGTATCTGTTCTAACTTTTGTATTCCTCACCCTTACGTCCGTTATCGCCTTCATCGTGTAGACTAGTATGTCAAGATTATAGATGGTTTCCCCACCAAACCCATCAGTGACTATTAACCTTGGATAATAATTCCTTGGGTCATTATATATGTGTATATTCTCACAACCACTAGCTGAGGTGCCATCATCAAAGTTCCAATCACAATTCACATTATGTCCGTCGTCATCTTTTGCAATTGCTTTGAAAAGCACTGTGAGAGGCTTTATACCATGCAAGGGCACAGCGCTGAATGTTGCTTTTGGAGGATTGTTCCTGACTCTTATACTCCTGCTTGCTTGCGAAACATTCCCGTTGTTGTCTCTAACAGTTAGTGTAACATTAAAATTTTGATCATTGCCCTGAACTCTATAATAAGTATAATACAATTTTTCATGAGTTGCCTTTCCACCAGATCTTATGTTCCCATCTCCAAAATCCCAGATATATTCAACAATTGTTCCATCTGGATCATAGGAAGCGGATGCATTCATCTCAAAAGAAGTCTTTCCAACAATGCCTTGCGTAGGAATTATTACAAAATCAGCTACCGGCGGAGCATTTGCAACATTGACTGTTATGTTTGTGTTTGTGCATAGAGACATCTCATCGCAAGCCCTAAGATATACTTTGTGGCTACCACTATCGTTAAAAGTATGGGAGAACTCCTTTTGATTTGACGTATTAACAGTAATTTCCCCACCACCTGCTAAAACCTTTTTAATTTCCCAGGAACATGTGCATGCATTGCATGAGTCAAAAGTGCATCTTGCCGGGTTGTCAGAAGCGGCATCTCCGCATTCCGGTTCAACACTCTGTTTACAGCTAAAGGTTACGTTTGTTCCTACAGGAATTTCGCTACCTGTTATTCCATAAGTTGTTATAATTGCGTTAGAATTACAATTTCCAATGTTTTGAGTTATTGTGCAGCCATAAGGGCAAGGATAAGAGCCACATGTGGTGGTGCTGTAAGAACATCTTGCTAACCAACTATTACATTGCCCAATTGTTTGTTGCCTTATTTTTGAATTTCCGCTTATGCTGCAAGTCCAACTGCTGCATGAAGAACTTTGGCAATTTTCAACAAGATAGGAAGAGCAATTTTGTGTTTCAAGCCAGAGCTCATTGCCAACGCAAAAGTATCCACCACAGCCGGGATCTATTGGAGTTGGAGTAGTCGGAGGCCCAGGGCAAACACAACCACCTCTCTCACAAATGCAACTTATGGGGTTTCGGTCGTCGCAATCACATATGGGTGCATTTTCACATCTACAGGGCGGAATACAAGGCTCTAAGTCACAGCCCATCTGCCGACAAGTATCACAACACTGTCTGCAATCAGCAAAAGCATTACCAA
>JAOAJX010000005.1:65246-94832 GCA_026413945.1 Candidatus Iainarchaeum sp.
AACCAAATTGAAAATTATAAATAAAAATAAGATCAAAAATAATTGTCTTCGAGCCAAATTTGAAAAGAACAACTTTATCCCTCACAAAGCTAATAGTAACTAATACTGAAAGGTTAAAAAACATTATGCTAATATTGGTTAGAATAGCAAGTGATCAGAATGAGAAAAAAATACAAACTTATTTTTTTAGGAATAACATCCTTTTTACTATTTCTGGTTTTAATCCTTTTTTATTTTGGTGTTATAAAAATAGGTCAGCCAGCTAAATGTGAAGGTTTATGTAAATGGGCTTCAGAGGCAAAAGTTTTAGAGGAAACAATTATTGTCGAAAACAACAAGTTATCTGTGAAAGAAATCGTCATAAAAAAAGAAACCGGATCGATAATTTTCATAGATAATAGAGACTCTAAAACCCATTACATTACTCAACAATACTTAAAGGGTAAAGAATATACTACTGCTAGAGACTTTATTGTAAACCCACAAAAAAGAGTTTCCCTAATTGGTCTTTTTAATCCACCTAAGGATCTAAATGCTGAACCAGGTTATATAAAAGTATTACCGGATAAAAATGCCATTATTTCTACTCCCGTTTCACAGGAATATAGGATCATTTGCAATAGTTGTGAAATTGGCTTTAAGACTGTGAGATTAGTTTTAGAGTAGTTTTAGAGTAATTTTACACATCCAAAATACATTGTGCCATGTAATTGCCTTTCTTTCCAATGATTCTAAGTCCAGAATAAGTAGCACCCTTTACTTCTGTCTTAAGGCGATGCTTTTTAACATCAATAGCTTCACCACGAGCAAAGAGGTGAATCATAAAATTTAAGAAACAGAAAACTAACAACTAAATTTATCCCATTAATTCTATTTCCATATGCACTTTATCAGGAATTTCAATGTGCATAATCCTGCGCAATGTGCGCTCATCTGATTGAATATCAATAAGCCTTTTATGAATCCGCATCTGCCATCTTTCGTAAGTTTTTGATCCACCGGCTGACATTCCTCGGCGCGTGGCAATCTCAATCTGCTTGGTTGGCAATGGCACAGGTCCAGAGTATTTTGCCCCAGTGCGTTTAGCAATATCTACAATATTGCTGCTCACTTCTTCCAAGACCTTGTAATCAGGGCTTGAAAGCCTTATGCGTGCTTTTTGCATCTTTATCACAGATATTTAACAAAAATAATAAAAATAAAGGGGCAGTAAGCCTTCTTATTTTTTTAAGCCGCCTTTGGTGTTACTTTCATTATTATTCCTGCAGCAACAGTCTGGCCCATGTCCCTTATAGCAAACCTGCCAAGCTGAGGGAACTTGCTATATTCCTCAACAACCACTGGCTTTAATGGCTTAACTTTTACTACTGCTGCATCACCTGTTTTTATGAACTTAGGGTTTTCCTCCAATACTTGCCCTGTTTTAGGATCAAGCTTCTTTTGTATTTCTGTTATTCTGCATGACAATTGAGCAGTGTGTATATGGAAGACAGGAGTGTAGTTTACTGGTATTGCTGTAGGGTGATTTAGAACTACAATTTGTGCTATAAATTCATCTGCAACTGTTGGTGGGTTTGTAGTGTGCCCAACAACGTCGCCTTTCTTAATGTCCTCTTTTCCTAGTCCCCTTATATTAAATCCAATATTATCACCAGGAACTGCTTGTGGAAGTGCTTGATGGTGCATTTCTATAGATTTAACATCACCAACTTTGCCACCAGGCATAACTATTACTTTATCGTTCGGTTTAAGTATGCCTGTTTCAACCTTACCAACAGGGACTGTGCCTATTCCTTTTATAGTATATACATCTTGCACCGGAATCCTAAGGGGTTTGTCAGTGGGTAATGGCGGGGCTTCCAGAGAGTCAAGTACATCCATTAGTTGTGGGCCGCTCCACCAGTCAAGGGATCCCTTGCCTTTTACTATATTATCTCCTTTCCATGCAGATATTGGCACAAATTTTAGCTGTTCAGGTTTATAGCCAATTGTTGTTAGCAGCTTTTGCATCTCTTTCTGTAATTGTTCATATTTGCCCTTGTCATAATTGACTTCATCCATCTTGTTTATTGCAACAACCATTTGCTTTATGCCCATAACTTGTGACAGAAAAGCATGTTCCTTTGTCTGCGGTTGTATTCCTTCTTTTGCGGATACAACAAGCACCGCAGCATCTGCCTGGCTTGTTCCAGTTATCATGTTTTTTATAAAGTCTTTGTGGCCAGGTGCATCAATTATTGTAAAAGAGTTCTTTTTACCATCAAACTTTTTATATGCAAGATCAATGGTTACGCCGCGCTTTCTTTCTTCTTTAAGGCGATCCATCACAAAGGCAAAAACAAATGATGCCTTTCCAAGCTCTTTTGCTTCTGCCTCAATTTTTCTCAGATCTTGTTCGCTAACTGCTCCGGAGTCATACAATAGACGACCAACTGTTGTAGATTTGCCGTGGTCTACATGCCCTATAAATATCAGGTTAATGTGCTTTTTCTCAGCCATATTCATACCTCCAGAAGAACATAAAATTATTTAATTTTGCAATAAACTATATAGTTACACCATTAAATTTAAATATTATAACCTTAACTTTGCCAATTCTTTTTAGCTAAAATTCAATATTAACTGAGGAAGTATTCTGCTGGCTTTGGCTCTGGCTCAAGACCTTTTCTAGTGCGTAGCTCTTTTATTATATCTTTCTGCATGTTTTCAGGCAAGGCCTTATAATCATAAAACTCAGCAGTCCATATCGCTTTACCCTGTGTAACAGACCTTATTGCTGAACTGAATCCGATGAGCTCTTTTACGGGCGCTATTGCTATTATTATTGTTAGTTCGCCCTCTGTTCGCATTTCTTCAATGCTTGTTCTTCTCTGCTGTAGTTCCTTCAATACTGCGCCCATATACTCTTGAGGAATGTTTATGAAAAGCCTTTGCCTTGGCTCAAGAAGCAATGGTTTTGAACTTAACATGCAGGCATATATTGTTCTCGTTATTGCTGGCAACACTTGTGCTGGGCCTCTGTGTATTGCGTCTTCGTGAAGCCTGGCATCAATAAGCCTCACAATTATACCTAAGCATTTCTCTTTTGCCAATGGACCTTCCTTTATAGCATCTGAAAAACCTTGGCACACAAGTTCTTGTATTTCTTGTATTGCTTCTATTCCACGGGTATTATCTATTAAAAGGCAGTTGTTATGCACCCACCAAACCTTTTTTGCATCATCTGAGCTTAATCCTATGCTTTCAAGTTTAGCAATTTTGTCTGCATCTTTTTTCCTTATTTTGCCTTCAAGCTTGGCTTCAATCAGCTTTTCGAGCATTTCTTCACTCATTGGTTCTACCATCATTGCAAAATCATTGTGCTTATTTGGGCTTCTTCCTGTGAGCTCGCGGCTTTTAGCCCTTATGGTTTCCCTATACACCACAATAGGGTTGCTCATCTCAACAGGTATACCATTATCAACTTCAATCCTATACTTTGTAACTTCCAAATGCAGCTCACCCATGCCGCTTATAAGATGCTCCCCAGTTTCTTGGTTTATTTCAACTACAACGTTAGGATCTTCTTTGGTTATTTTTTTCAAGACTTCAATAAGTTTTGGCAAGTCTGTTGTTTTTTTGACCTCCACGCTTACAGTTATAACAGGCTCAAATGAACTTTTGAAAGATTCAAATGGCTGTATTTCAGCACTGCTTACAGTTTCTCCAACTCTAACATCTTTCATTCCGACTATAGCACCAATGTTGCCAGCCGGCACACAATCAATATTCACTCTTTCAGGTCCCATAAAAAGGCAAACCTGCTGTACACTCGAATCCCTTTTTCCATCTATTTTTACCTTAAGGCCAGGTGTAAGCTTTCCTGAGAATATTCTTCCCGTGGCAATTTCACCAGCGTGTGGATCAATTGTCACATCAGTAATCATCATAGCCAAAGGCCCATTTTCGTCACAATTCAGCATTGCCTTTCCGCTTTCACTTTCAAGGTCGCCGCTCCATATCGTTGGTATCCTATACTTCTGTGCATCTAATGGGCTTGGCAAATGCCTTATCACCATTTCCATGACTGTTCTGTAAAGAGGGCTCTTTTTTGAAAGAACATCTTGTGTACCTTCTTTGCAATGCATGAAAACATCCTTAAAACCAATGCCAGTCTTTCTCATGGTTGGTACTGAAACAGCCCACTTTTGCAGTGCAGAACCAAAAGAAACACTGCCATCCTCAACTTTTACTTGCCATTTTTCCTTAAACTGCTCTGCAGCAAACTTTTTTATGAGGGTATTTACCTTAGCAATAACCTTAACAAGCCGCTCTTGCATCTCTTTTTCATCAACTTTCAGCTCGTTTATCAAGCGGTCAACCTTATTTATGAAAAGTACAGGCCTGCAGTTTTCACGTAATGCTTGCCTAAGCACTGTTTCAGTCTGCGGCATTACACCTTCTACAGCATCTACTACTACAATAACACCGTCAACTGCGCGCATCGCCCTTATAACTTCTCCACCAAAATCAACATGGCCTGGCGTGTCTATTAGATTTACCAAATACCCCTCGTCTTCATATTTGTATACTAAAGAAATATTTGCAGCATTTATTGTTATTCCACGTTGCTGCTCAAGCTCATAAAAGTCCATAACAAGCTGTTGTCCAGCAAGCTCTTCGCTCATAAGACCAACCGCGGCAATCAATGAATCACTCATAGTTGTTTTTCCATGATCAATGTGTGCTATAATGCCCATATTCCTTATGTTTTTCTTGTTCAGCATCATCTGCTGTGCAAGTTTTACCATTTCTTCACGTCTTCCCATAAAAAGCCACCGCCAATTACCACTATCTACTACTTGCAGCAATCCTTTCAATCTCGTTTCTGCGTTTTATTGCATAACTCTTAACATCCCCTTGTCCAGCAAGCACTATCTCCTCCGCAAGAGCTTCCGCAGCGCTTTTCTTTGATCTGTATGAGTTTGCAAAACCAGCTATTGCAATATTTTTTAAGGCCTCATCAAGGCGCCTCATTGGCGCGACATCAACGCTTTGCGAATATATTAAGCCACCTTTTCTAAACCTCGTGACATCTTCCCTGGGGGCCGCATTTTCCACAGCTCTTATTAGCATTTCAACAGGATTGCTAGATGTTTTCTTTTCAACTATCTCCAATGCCTCTTCTACGATCTTCATTGCCTTAAGTTTTTTTCCTGTGGCGCCACGACCTCTTATGAATTTGCCACTTAATTTTCTCTTACCTTGACCACTTCTCATTATTTTATCAATAAGCCTTTCAACTATGAAAATCCTTGCTTTTCCAAATTTTTTTCTCGAGCCAAGACCAAACGAGTGTGGAATTATCTTAGCTTCTTTGGTTATATAATCAGCTAAGCCAATATCTTTGATAACTATATTGTCAGACTCCCATCGGTCAAAAACTTTTACCATGCAATTACCTCTTTATTTTCTCCTTTCGACCTGTCCTTAGCATCTCAAGACTTTGGTTGTTTACTGCAATAACTTTGTATTTAACACCCCAAAGATCCCCTTTTGCGCCATGTTTTCTACCTCCGAGACCCTCAATCAAAACCTCATCGTGTTCATCAATATATTTTATTGCACCGTCTCTAGGTGCAAAAGCAGTAACCTGTCTGCCATTTTTTATCAGCTGAACGCGTACGCACTTTCTTATTGCAGAATTTGGTTGTCTAGCTTCTACACCACGTTTCTCAAGCACTATTGCACGGCCTTGTGGTGCACCTTCCAGTGGATCGATTAACTTACCAAATTTCCTAAGCATCCTTTTCTTGTATTTCGCCTGCTTCCATCTCCAGCTTTTTCTACTCCTTTCAAGTTTTTTCGCCGCAAACTCGCCAGTAGCCATAATTTCACCTAAAACCTGATTTCTTCAATATTATAATCTCTTTCTGCAAAGGCTTTTATTCTTTTAAATCTTGCCATCTTCTCCATAAATTTTCTTCTTTCATCACTTGAAAGTCTCGCAAATAGGCTTTTGCCATTCTTCTCTATTGAACTAAAATTTATCCCTGGAAAAGCATTTATTATGAAGTCCTCAACTCTTTCATACATCGCAAATACCTCAACTTTCTTTCCAAAATGCTTAGAAAGGATTTTCACCTTAGAACCGTTTGAACCAATTGCTTTACCCACATCTTCTGGCTTGACAAGAAATGCAACTGTTTTATCATCAACTATGCAATCCTTAACTGCAACACCGGTAAATGAATCAAACTTATTTATGTAAAAAATTTCTTGCTGTGTTAACTTCATTAATCAACACACACCCATGCAAAGTAGCAAATTGCAATCAGTAAATCAATGAAAAACTTATTTTTGTGACCTATTTTTTCTTGCCCTTTTCACCTCTTTTGCCAATCTCTATAATTTTACTTTTACCTTCATCTAGGATTAATATTGTTGACACAGTATGTGGTTTACCACATATTGCACCGAGCTCTGCAGGACTGCCTTCAAAATACATAAATGGAATTCCAGCAATATCAGCAATGTGCTTTAGCTTTTCAATTTTTTTCTTTTCAAATTGCTTACTTACTACTAATAATCTTCCAATACCTTTTAAAACATTTTTTTCACACTCACGATAGCCGATAAGTACTTTGCCAGAATCTACAGCTCGCCTTATTTCAACTCCAGTTTCCATGCAAAATCACCTATTCTTTCATTACCAGTTCTACTTTTCCAGAGCCAACCTTTACAGGTAAGCCAACAATTATGTTTTCTACTATCCCTCTAAGTGGTTCATTTTCGCCATAGAGCGTTGCATCAAACAGGTGCTTGACAGTTTCTTCAAAAGCAGCTTTTGCAAATGGCGAGCTTTTGAAGCGCATTACTCCTGTACGAACCGTGCCTTTTATTTCACCAGTAAAAGTTAATAGATCAGCTAAAAGCAATAGGTGCCTAATGTCCACCTTTATATTGTTTTCTTTTAATACTCTGTGCAACTCATTTGCAATTGCGGTTCTGCTTGCTTCAATTCCTAAAACTTTTGCTATTTCTACAATGTCGTTAGTAATTGTTCTGTATGGATCAACCTCAGGCCTTTTCATTACTGCTTTGAGGTTGGTTCCAAGTGTTTTAACGATGAATTCACCTTTTTCTTCAATGACTATTGTCTTTTCAATACCCGGTACGCCTTGAAGGCGTTTTCTCATGATTTTAAGTACTTCGCCCCTTATTTTCAAATATGACAATCGCAAACCTTCAAACGATATAATAAGCTTGTCACCACGTTTTGAAACTTTCCCTTTTTTTATGTTCCCTTTTATTTTTTCAATTAGGGCTTCTTTGTCAAGGTTCCTTTCCTTAACCCATTCGTCAACAATCTCTATTTCGGCAGTTTCTTTTTCAAGATCCTCTTTAACCTTTGCTATGTCTTGTACTTTGACTTCAATTATATCTCTTGCAAACTCCTCAACCTTCTTTCTATTTTCCCTTATTGATTCGTTAAGGTGTATTGTCATGCTCGAGTATTTCGTCTTGCTGCGACCATCGACAATTTCTTCAATTCTTTGTATTCCTGAGCCTACACTAACTTCAGCGGCACCAGCATAGTGTTTAGTTCTAAGCGTTAGCTGAGTGCCAGGCTCCCCCATTGATTGCGCTGCAATAATACCGACTGCCTCACAAGGCTCTACCAAGGCTTTTTCATAAATAACCTTTGCCTTTTCAATGAGTTCTTTTGAAGCTTCCTCGTTGAGTTTATTTTCAACTATGGCTTCTAATATCTCATTCCATGCTTTTTCAGGCAAATTGCCCATAAGTTGGGAAAACTTTTCATTAAGCTCCCCTAACGAAAGCTCAGCTCTTGTAGTTTTCTCTGCCTTGTTTTCTTTGAGAATTTCATTCACAATCTCTTTTATGTCAATAACTTTGCCAAGGCGGGTATTTTTTGGGAAAACGCCATCATCACCATATAAAAACTGAATTATTTGGCTTGAGCTTGTTCTTACTGTATTGTCATACTCAACAATTAGGTCTTTTAATGAATTTGCGAGGCGCCTATAAAGATAACCCGAAACCTTCGTGCTCACACCAGTATCAACTTCACCCTGCCTTCCACCTATTGAGTGGAAAAAGTATTCTTCAGCATCCATTCCTTTAAGGAAATTTTGTGTTATAAAGCCCCTCGCTTTTATTCCTTGATCACCTTCATTCTCAAGAGATAACACCCTGCCGCGGTAACCTCGCTTAGGCCTTCCCTCCCTAACTGACGCCTGACCCCAAAAGCCACTCATATTCATAAGATTTATGCTACCGCCTCTAGAGCCAGATATTATCATCACTATGGAGTTATATTTTGTTTTTTCAAGCATATCTTCTACTTTTTCTTTTAGTATCAGAGATTCTATTTTTTGTTTTGCCTCAGCAGTAGTTCTCATCATATAAAGCTCAAAGCTTTCCTCAAAGTTTCTACCTGGTATAAGCTGCAAAGTCTTGTCTTTATACTTCTTGACAATCTGCTCTCCCTTATGCATACATTCTTTTATTGCAGCATCCATGGTAGATTTTATATTGTTACTTACTTCATACTCTTCGAGCCCAACGCTCATACCCTTAACGGTTATAATATCAGCATATATTCTGCTAAACCTGTCGTAGAATGAGCGCAATACTTCTGGTGGGTATCTTCTAGCTAGTGCATCAGCAAGAACACCCCTAACTTCACCCAAAGAGTTTTGGTCAATAACTCCTTTCTCTAGAATACCATTTCTTATTGTAACACAAAAAGGGCAATCTAAGCCCTTACATTTGTAGTTAGGTGATGTTTTGCTAAGGATCTCACACATCCTTGACTTATAGTGCAGATTTAGATCTTTTGGCAAAAGCTGGCTAAATATTAATTTCCCAGAATATTTGTCACCACGATCAGGCTTAGGTATTTCACTAACACCAATCTCATAAAAGTATTGGTAAGCTTTCTCTATATCAAATTCCGTTTTATCGAGAGTAAGTATAAACGCGCCGCTTATTCCATCTTCTTCGAGTACTATTATAGGACCACCATGCCTAGGGCTTATTACATGCTTCTCAGCCAGCATTAATTCCCTAGCCTCTGCTTGCCCTTCAGGTGTTTGTGGCACATGTAAGTTCATTTCGTCTCCGTCAAAATCAGCATTATATGGTTTGCATATGATTGGGTTCATCCTAAGTGTCTTGCCAGGCATGATTTTTGCGAAATGCGCCATCATCGATATTCTGTGCAGTGATGGCTGTCTATTAAAAAGAACAATATCACCATTCTGTAGAACTCTTTCTACCATGTAACCTACATCAATTTCTTTGCTTATCTCCTGTTTGTTCTCCTCTAGAACCCTTTTTCTGAGACCATCCGGTCTTATTACTGAAAAAACCAAACCTCCTTTTATCAGCTCCTTGATTGTTGATATGTTCCATGGAGTCACCCATTCTTGCACTGTTAATTCTTTTGCAATTTGCTCCGATACTCCAACTTCATTTACTGAAATATAAGGGTCTGGTGTTATCGTAGACCTTGCAGCGAAGTTTACTCTCTTCCCAGTTAGATTATACCTAAATCTTCCTTTTTTACCTTTTAGCCTATCACTTAGGGCTTGAAGAGGCCTACCAGATCTGTGTTTTGTGGGTGATACTCCTGCTGTTTGGTTGTCGAAGTAAGTTGTTATATGATACTGCAATAAGTCCCAAAGGTCTTCGATTATAAGTTGTGGTGCACCAGCTTCAATATTTTCTCGTAAGCGATCATTTATTCTTATTATCTCAGCAAGCTTATGTGTTAGATCATCCTCTGATTTTAGGCCGCTTTCAAGTGTTATAGATGGCCTTATGTTAATTGGTGGTACCGCAAGCACAGTAATAACAAACCATTCCGGCCTGATATTTTCTGAGTTTAACCCAAATTGCTTTAAGTCTTCACCCCTGATTTTTTCAAGCCATTCTCTTATCTCTGTTGGATATATTCTTTTTGGGGGATTTAAATCAAAAAAGAAGTTTGTTGGCCTATCTACTAATATTTTGACCCTATTTGTATTGCAATGTGGACACTTTGAAACCTTTTTTGTCTTTGCCTTTATCTTCTTATATCTCTCCTCCCAGCTCTTATCATATTCCTTTTCGAGATTTGCAAGAATCTCATCAGTAAGTAAGATTCGCCCACAATTGTTACAAGTAACCTCAAGTATTTCTTCTATCTTTTTCGCGAATTTTACGTGAATTACCGGTCTAACAAGCTCAAGTGATCCAAAGTGACCCGGACAGTGTTTCATTGTCTGGCCACAAGTCTTACAGCGCAGACCTGGGTTTATTACACCCAAATGAGGATCCATAAGCCCTTCTTCCATCGGATAGCCATCTTTGTCATAAGTTTCAGCAGTTTTTATTTCAATAGCACTCAACTTTCTTATTATTTCTGGGCTTAAGATCCTAAAATCAATTGAACCAATTTTTTTATATAGCAACAAAACCACCATTAAACTATGCTTTATTTACAAGGTTTAGCTTAGGATATATGCCAAGTGATTTAAGCTCATCTAACATCAGCTTGAAGGCATAGCTCATTTCAACAGAATATACCTTTGAGTTTTTACAAATTGGACAATACTTTTTATTTCTTATGCGGTCATTTACAGCTATAATTCCGCATTTTTCACATACGTATTCAATCGACTTATCAGAATCCTCTACAATTTTTTCCTGCAACAACATGCTTGCACCATGCCCTATTAATGTTTCACCTTCCATTTCACCAAACCTCAAGCCACCTTCTTTTTCTTTACCTTCAGTTGGTTGCCTTGTAAGTATTTGTACAGGTCCTCTTGATCTAGCTTGCATTTTATGGGCAACTAAATGGTAAAGTCGCCTATATGTTATCACACCCGTGAATATTCTACCTTCTATCCTCTCTCCACTTATACCGTCATAAAATGTTTCCATTCCGCTAGGACTTAAACCATTTTCTATAAGTATTTTTTCAATTTCATCCTGCTCAATGTCATTAAACGCCGTGCCATCTATAATTTCTGCCTTTAGACATGCTGCTTTTCCAGCAAGCATCTCAAGTAAATGTCCTATCGTCATTCTACTAGGTATTGAGTGTGGGTTTAATATAAGGTCTGGTCTTATGCCATCTGTGTTGAATGGCATGTCTTCCTCCGGAATTATTGCTCCGACTACTCCTTTTTGTCCATGTCTTGAGGCAAACTTGTCGCCAACCTCTGGTATTCTCTCAGAACGTGTTTTTACCTTCGCAACTATGTCACCTTGAGGTCCTTCTGTAAGAAAAACACTATCAACATAGCCACCCATGTTTTTTCTGGTGCTAACCGACGATTCCCTACGACGTTCTTTCACAACACCAAACTCTGCAATCTCCTCTAAGAATCTTGGTGGTGATGTTTTACCAATAACCACGTGCTTTTCATCAACGTAAGACTCGACTTCAGCCAAACCATCTTCACCAAGTGAATTGTAAGCTTCAGATCCTTGATAACCCACAATATCTTCTGTTGGTATCTCAAATTTATCTCTTTGACCACCAGGGTATCTTGTCTGAGTTGACTCATATACTCTAAAGTAAGAACTTCTACCAAGACATCTATCAATAGCCCCTTTGTTTATCACCACTGCATCTAACATATTGAATCCGTAGTATGGCATTATAGCTACTACAAAGTTCTGTGCTTGTGGCCTTTCACTTACCTTTAAAAAGTCCATTATTTTGGTTTTTACAATCTCCCTCTGTGGATAATGAAGCAAGAAACCCTCTGTATCTGTTCTAAGCTTTAAATTTGCTTGTCCAAAGCCAACTGCTTGCTTGAACATTTTTGCACCATGCAACACCTTTCCACTAAGATTGTGGCTAAGGAAAGGTATCATCCCGGTTATTATACTAAGAGTTCCTACAGGATTAATCTCAAGATGTGTGTGCTGAGGCGTTAGATCTTCAGCTTTCTCAGCAACTAATGCATTTTCTTCTTCTTCAGCGTCTAAGTATTCTATTACCCCCTCCCTTACAAGATCCTCCCAATTCATTAATCCTTTCTTTATCTTTTCAATGTGTTCTTCCGTTAGTTTTGGTTTTCCGTTTTCTACAACAATAAGTGGTCTTTGCACACGACCTGCGTCAGTGTTTATTAATATCTCATCAGTATGCTTATTATACGAGAAATTTATACCTGAAGTTAATAAACCTTGGCGCCTCGAATTAAGTAGCTCTTTCATAAGTTTTTCAGGTGATGGGTGAAAACCTATAAATTTACCATTAACATATACCTTTGTCTTTGCTTCTGTCATATATCTCAACCCTAACTAAAGCTTAACGCCCCTATCTTTAAGAAATTTTTCTAAACTATCAGTTGGTTCGTCTGTAGTAACTCTTGCTAAAAGAGCCAAGTTTTTCACAAGCCCACATTGTGGCCCATCAGGAGTTTCTATTGGGCAGAAGCGACCCCAATGTGTACCATGCACATCTCTTGCCTCATAAAGCTCTCTGTTTTTATTTAATGGGCTTTTAACTTTTCTTATATCAGTGAGAGGACTAATATAATTTACACGATCCATGAATTTACTTACACCAGTTGTTCTACCAATCCAGTTTCCCGTAGCCATTGCAAATCTTATCCTTTCAGTTATAGCATCCGGTCTTACAATAGTGTTTATGTTAAGCTTTCTCCTTCTCGTAACAGTCCTGTCAATTTGGAACTTTAAATCCTTAACAAAATATTTAAAAGCATACCTAAAAAGGTGCTCCATAAGCTTTCCAGAGAGTTCTAAACGCTTGTTTGCATAATGGTCTTTATCATCCTCTACCCTCAGATTATATGCACTTTCGATTGCCTTTGAAGCCATCATGCCGAGATAAAAAGCCTTGGCAAGCCTGTCAGATTTACTCTGTCCTATGTGAGGCAATAAGAAGCCGTCTATCACTTCTTGGGCTCTTCTAAGGCGATAATCAATAATCTGACCGGGAGCAACGCTTTTCCCGATTTTATCTAGGGCTTCTTTCTCATCCATCTTCTCTGTGTTTTCCCAATTTAATATTACATCATTTACAACTTCTAACTCTCCATAAGTAAAGACGGATTTTATTTCGTTTAGGGTATCAAGCCCCAACGCTTTAAGCAGTGTAAAAAGCTTTAGCTTTTTTGGGGAACTTGGAAACGAGACATAGAGCATGCCATTAAGTTTTCTTGTAATCCTAACCCTTCCTTTAAATGCCCCACTTGTACTTATTACTTCTACTGTTACATCTCCTGAAGCGTTTTTTTCAGAAACCATCACACGATCAGAACATAAAACTTCTTGTGTCATTAAGGCCTTTTCAGAGCCGTTTATTATGAAATATCCGCCAAAGTCAAAAGGATCTTCACCGGCTTCTATAAGTTCCTCCTCACTTTTTCCATAAAGCCAGCACTTTTTTGATTTTAACAGTATTGGCAAATCACCAACGTAAACCGTCCTTACATCTTGCTCTATGTCACGCCTGTATAATTTCATTTCTACATATATTGGGCCAGCATAAGTCATATTCCTTAAGCGTGCTTCCATCGGCAAGAACTCACCGCGAGGAGAGCCATCTGCTTCAATAATTCTTGGCTTTAGAACTTGGATGCCACCAAGCTCTACCTTGACTTCCTCAATCTTTGGAACTATTAGCTGGTTTTCCCTCACTATTTCGTCAAGCTTTTCTTCGACAAATTGATTGAAGCTTTGAATCTCAAGATCTGCTATGCTTTTATCTCTAAAATAAGCCCCTATGAGTGCCCAAGTATCCATATGCTCACCAGGCAATAAATCATCTTACTACTCTGTAATATATGCTTTTACCTGCTATGGGTGATTCGCGCTCTATTTCAATTATATCTCCAATCTTGGCTTTTAGCTTTTTTACCATCGGATCAGAATAGAGGATTGTTGCAAGGTCATCTTTAGTTGTATGAAACTTTTTTAGTATTTCATTTTCCTTTTCAGGTGGCAAAATCGTATGTTTTGGAACTAGAAAATGCCTTTTTTCTTCCACAATCTCGCCCTACTAATAATAATTGAAGCTTTTAAAAGTCGGCCAATCCCATAGCTAACAAAGCATTTTTTGCTTTACTATTTATAATTAGAAAACATTTTAAATATTATGCTCCAAACCAACCTTAAGCTATTTTGCTTTTATGCAAGCAATTATCCGGCTTCTTCCATATTTTATCTATTTTTTCTCTTTGCTTTCTCTTCGTTCCTTTTCCCAAACTTCCTTGAATTCGGCCAAATCATTGTCATCAAGCCCAAGAGACCTAAGCTTTTCTTCGTGATCCTCAAAGCTCATGTTGCTGTAACTCTTTCTCCAAAGCTTCATCTCCTCGGTGTCAGGAAGAGGCCTACCTTCTCTTAACCTTCCTATAGGCATGCAAAATAAAAAATGCAAAAGTTTATTAAAAATTATGCCTTTTTATTATGTTGCTCCTTTTTGCAAGCCACTCTCATTCGAAGATCCTTTCATTTCAGCAATTTTGGCAATGGCATCTCTAAAGTGTTCTTCACTTATTGTAATTTGCTGAGTGTTTTTTCTCATAGCTTGCCGAATAGCATTCATACCAGCTTCGCGACATATCGCAGCAATATCTGCGCCCGAAAAGCCATTTGTATCTGCAGCTAATTCAATAACATTTACATCTTTTGCTAGGGGCATGTTTCTAGTATGGACTTTAAGTATCTCAAGTCTCTCCTTCTCATCTGGCATAGGTATCTCGATGTGAACATCTATTCTACCAGGCCTTAACAATGCCTTATCAATCAATTCTGGCCTGTTTGTTGCTGCAATGACAACAACTTTTTCCAACTCTTCTATTCCATCTAATTCAGTAAGAAGTTGGTTTATAACACGCTCAGTAGCATCAGTTAAACTTGCACCACGCACTTGGCTTATCGCATCGAATTCGTCAAAGAATATGATTGAAGGAGCAACTTGTCTTGCCTTTCTAAATATTTTCCTAACGTTACGCTCACTCTCACCCACCCATTTGCTTATAATTTCAGGGCCTTTCACTGCAATGAAGTTTGCTTCGCTCTCATTTGCAACAGCCTTTGCCAGAAGAGTTTTTCCCGTGCCCGGAGGACCGTAAAGCAATATTCCTTTTGCTGGCTTTATGCCTGCTTTCTTAAATAACTCTGGCTTTTTTAAAGGCCATTCAATTATTTCCTTGAGCCTGCTTTTTACATTTTCAAGACCTCCTATGTCACTCCACTTTACGTTTGGTTTCTGAATCATAACTTCACGCATTGCACTTGGCTCTATCTTTTTGTATGCTTCCAAAAAGTCTTTCATCCTAACCTCCAACTTTTCAAGGATTTCGGTTGGTATTTTCTCCTCGTACTTTTTGAATTCAGGAATATATTTCCTAAGGGCTTTCATCGCAGCTTCTTTACTAAGTACTTCTAAGTCTGCGCCAGTGTAACCAATAGTTATCTCAGAAAGCTTATCCAAATCAACATCCTTTGCCAAAGGCATGCCCCTTGTATGTATCTGCAATATCTCTTTTCTTGCCTTTTGATCAGGTACACTAATTGCTATTTCACGATCAAAACGCCCAGGCCTACGCAATGCTTCATCAAGCGCTTCAGGCCTATTGGTTGCCGCAATCACTACCACATTGCCTCTTGACTTTAAACCATCCATCAATGTAAGCAATTGTGCTACAACTCGCCTTTCAACCTCGCCTGTAACTTCTTCTCTCTTGGGTGCAATTGCATCAATTTCATCTATGAATATTATGCTCGGGGCATTCTTTTCCGCCTCTTCGAATATGTCTCTCAAGCGTTTTTCACTTTCACCATACCATTTGCTCATAACCTCAGGACCATTAATTGCATAGAAGTTTGCTTCGCTCTCATTTGCAACAGCCTTTGCCAAAAGAGTTTTCCCACACCCAGGTGGGCCTGTTAGTAGTACGCCTTTCGGTGCGCTTATACCAATTCGCTCAAAAACCTCAGGATGCCTCATTGGTAATTCAACCATTTCTCTTATCATCGAAATCTCTTCTTTAAGGCCACCAACATTTTCGTACGTTATTGATGGTATTTTCATAGCTTCTGCCTTTACACGTTTCTCAGAGATTACTATTTTAGTTTCAGGAACTATTTTTGCAAAACACTTTGGTTGCAAATTAGTTACTATGTAATGCAAAGTTGTACCCATAACATCAATTGCAACCATAGAATTCTTCATTATCGCTTTTTCCATAAGCTTATCATGAAAATAGTGTGTTGGGTCTCCTGAAAATCTTACTTCTTCTAAAGGTGCAAGTGTAACACTTTTTGCCTCCTCGAGCTCAACTTTTTTCACAACTACTTTGTCCCCGACAGAAACCTTCGCATTGCTTCTAAGAACATTATCTAGCCGTATAATATCTTTTTCTTCATCTTCGTTATGGGCCCTCCAAACAATTGCAAGCGCTTCTTCAGCTCCTTTAATGAGTACAGCATCACCTGCAACAATACCAAGAGACTTCATAGCGTTTGTGCTCATTCTCACAACTCCTCGACCAGCATCCATTTTGTATGCTTCACCAACTGTAAGCTCAATCTCTTCTTTAATTTCTTTTTCTCCTTTTGAACATCTTTTCTTACTACCCATAAACTCACCTTACCTCTATCCTTTGCCCAGAGCCATTGCTCTTTTCAAATATTATTTCTAATATTCCGTTCTTGAAGGTTTTGCTTGTAGGCTTCTCTTTTACTGCTGAAGGTAATCTTATTGTTGTGTAATAATCACTTTGATTTTCAGTGCCCTCTTGTTTGACTTTTATAAATAGGCGATTAGCTGAAACCCGTAGATCAATATCTTTTTCTTTTTTTCCTGGCAGTTCCACAGTTACAAATACTTTATTTTCACTTTCCCAAATATCATGTACTAATTGAGAATGTCCAGTCTCTTGAATTCCTTCTCTATTGTTGGCTCTCTTTCCGAAAAACCAGCTTTCTAAATCATCAAAGTCACTAAAAAAATCATCATCGAACATAAAACCACCTCACAAAGTTTCCAAAAAAATTAAGATGGAAAGAAGCTTATCATTTTATTTCAATCAGCTTCTTTCCAATGGCTTTCTCCTTGCTTTTTGGGACTTTAATCTCCAAAACGCCATTCTCGTATTTTGCATCAGCCTTTTCCAGTTCTGCGTTTTCTGGCAACGCTACAAACCTGTAGAAACCAGAGTAGTTGCGCTCCATCCTGTAAAAGTTTCTTGTCTTTTCCTCGTGTTTTTCCCTCTTTTTTGCTGTAATTTCTAAACCGTTGTCAACTATGTTTATGTTTATATCTTGCTTTTGAACTCCTGGCATATCTATACTAAGATGATATGCATCATCCGATTCCCACAGGTCTGCTGCCGGATGCCTCATCCTGCTTTCCACTGGTAATTCATCGTCGAATTCATAAAAGCTCGAAAGCATACGTCTCATCTCTTCAAATGGATCAAGAAAGCCAAACCTTCTCCTCATCCAATCACCTCCCTATTTTGTCTAAGTTTTATTGAACATATTCAATATTTATTGAACAAATTATTTAAAAAGCTTTCTCAACCTATTCTACTTATGGCTCGAGCCTCTTTTGTCATTCGCTTAAGGAAAGTAGAGCGCCTCTCTAACCCAAATTTTGATAACGCTATTGAATACCTATGCAAATCTCTGTGTTTAGAAGCTTATGAAACAGATACTGCAAAGCAAATCCTGCTGGAGCTACTTAAATCAAGAGAAGGTCTAAGCTCAACAGAGCTTTCTATGCGTATAAACAAATCTAGGGGGGCTATTATAAACCAACTCAATCGCCTAATAAATGCTGGCCTTATTGTGAGAGAAAGAAGACGCTATCAATTGCGAGCAAGTACATTATCAAATACTATTGCAGAGATGCAAGAAGATGTTGAACGCATAATGAAAAATATGTTAGAAATTGCTCGTATGTTAGATGAACTCACATAAGATGCTAATTTTTTTCTTCAACTTCTACAAACTGAAGCCTAATCTTTAACCCGTCATTTGCAGTGGCTTTGGTTAAGGTTGCGCTTATGGGCTTACCAGCTATTTTTACAACAACATGCAAATTTCCGTAAAGAACATCGTTGTTCTTTCCGCGCAACTCGTACTTTCCATGAGTTTTCAGGACACTAACTTCAGAAAGTTCATCGAAAACATAGCGAGAACCACTCATGTAATTTATAGAGGCCTTTGATAGCGTACCTTCAATAGCTTTTACATTGGCCTCTTTTATTTTTTGCTGTTTCATTCCTTGCTTTATACATTCAAAAACATCTTCGCCTTTGGAAAGCTCAAGTACGAGCTCTTTTTTTGTTCCTTTGCCTGTAAATAGTTGTGAACTTGGCATTGCCATATACTCACCTCAAACAATTGCTTATTAGCAAGAACTATTTAAAAAAAGAACTTTTTAAAAAAACAAGCTAACCCCCTTTTTCAAGTACAAGTATGCTTTCCCTGGTTTTTCCAACAAGCTCTATGCGATTGCGCATACATGGAACTTTTCTTGCAAAAATCCTGTCAAGCTTTGTGAAGCCGGAATCTTCGGCAATGGTTTCAATAACTTCGTCTGACTCAACAATTAAATCTGGCAAACAACCCCCAGCAACAACAAGAAAGGCTAAGCCGCCTTTTTGCAATGATTGATACATTTTTTCAATAGCTTTCTTCATATCAGAAAAATAGGCCAACGCTTCATTTGGCAGGTCTTTGTGCATCTCCGACAAACTAAAATTTTCGGCCTGATTTTTTGAAACATCTGATCCAATGTAAGTATGCAAACAAGGGGTGGGTTGATCAAGAAAAAGACCAAGTTCTAGCTTATAGACTTTAGCGTATTCCTCTTTCCCGAGATAAGGCGGCGATGTAATTATTGATTGCACTTTTTTCTTCAATTGGTAAAAACGTGCATCAGCTTCTTTAATAATGGGCTCAGGCCCAATTGCCTGATGGCTTTCTAAATCTCTTATCATGCTTTCTGCCTTCCTACGGAAAATTTTTTTTAATGGAAAAAAACTTCTTTTTATCCTTCGTAAGCTCCTACCTTGCTTTTTGACCAAAGCAACTTTTGAGGCAGAATCAATAAGTGCAAGCATCAGAAAATCGCGTGCTCTTTCATCTTTCAATTCTTTTATGTTTTGTTTAATATTGCAAATATCACCTATATTTTCCTTGTGAAAGTACCTCCTGAAAATTTTTTGGGCTTTAGCATAGCGCTCCTTTTTGACACAAAAATCAAGAAAAAACCTTAATTTTTTAGTATCATAGTTTCTAGTTTTTGCTTTGCTAACAAGGACTGCTAATGGTGAAATATCTATTCCATAAGATTTAATATTTCTTTGTTTTGCTGTAAGCAAAGTAGTGCCACAGCCACAAAAAGGATCATAGATTGGGCCTCTTAACATGAACTCTTGAATAAACCAGTCAACAAGCTCCTTTGAGAAGCCTTCCTTATAATAGAACCAATTGTGTATTGGGTGCTCAAAATTTTTCTTGAAAGTAACCCAGTCAGCAATTTCTTTTGGTGCACGCAAAGACATCCTTCTCATAAAAATACCTTGTAAGATCAATGTTAAAATTTTTCCTCATAGAGACACAATAATAATTTTTTATTTGTTGTGATGCTAAATTATTTTGGTGATTAATTGAAAGCAAAAATCTTAGCACTAACTTTGTTTTTAGTAATTCTTTTAGCTAAATTGTCAACTGGTGCAGATGAGCCACAAGAGGTGGAAGTTGGAATATATATCTTGAATATTGGCAAGTTTGAAGTAAGTACTGGCTCATACACAGTTGACTTCTATCTCTCGATGAAATGTAGAGACGCATGTGATCCTAGCAATTTTGAGTTTATGAATGGTCGTGCAACTTCTATAGATAAACTCATCGATGAACCAAATGAAAAGTTTTATCGTATTCAAGCATCTCTTGCAGAAAATATAGACCTTAAAAAATATCCTTTTGATGAACACTTTTTGACAATACAATTAGAAGATAAGAGAAACAAATCTGATAAATTGGTTTATGTGCCAGACAAAAAATCAGCCGGGGTTGATCCATCTGTAGTTATAGTTGGATGGGATTTGCTTGGCTATGAGCAAGAAGTAGCTGAACATTTTTATGAACCATATGAAGAGACTTACTCAAGGTTTATATTCAAAATTCACATAAGGAGAATACTGCTTGCCGCAATAATCAAGACGTTCCTCCCAGTAATATTCATTGTAATAGCAGGTCTGCTTGCGCTGCTTATACACGAGCAAGACAAACTATGGACAAGGATTGGCATAAACACCTCTTCCCTCATTGCTTCTGTAATGTTTCATCTTAATGTCACCTCTAGCATACCGCCAGTTGGCTACCTGACATTTGCTGACAAATTCATGATATCAACTTATTCAATATTACTGCTGAGCTTGTTTAGTACAGTGATGATGATGCGTCATGCAAAACGCAAAGACGACGTAACGTATAATAGAATCTATCTCGTTGCTTTGTATTGCATTCCAGTATTGGCAGTGTTTCTATATGGCCTTGTAATACTCATATAAAAAAGAGAGGGTATAGCAAATTGAACTTACTCTAAAAGCTTTTTCGCAATGTCAACAAACTTGACATTTATTTGCTTAAGAAGCTCCGAAGGCACAGTGTATACTACTGTTTTACTTTTCTCAGTGCTTAAAGAGTGTATAACTTGCAAAGTCCTTAGGTGCATTCCACCTTTCACACTTGCAAGCTCCATCGCAGCCTTTTTGAGATTCTGTGCTGCTTCAAGCTCACCCTGAGCTCTTAATATAATGGCCCTTTTTTCCCTTTCAGCTTCCGCTTCTTTTGAAATAACCCTTACGAGGCTTTCAGGTAAAATTATTTCTTTAAGGTCAACAGATTCAACTTTTATGCCCCAAGGGTCTGTAACTCTGTCAAGTATTTCTCCTATTCTTTTTGCTATTTTATCTCTCTGTGTCAAAAGCTCATCAAGATTTACCTCACCTATTGCTTCACGCATCGTTGTCTGTGCAAGCTGACTTACAGCATAATGATACTGCTTTATCTCAAGTATGGCAAGTATGGGGTTGCTTACTCTGTAATATACCACAGCATTTATTACCGCAGACACATTGTCTTTTGTCATTGTATCTTGCCTAGGCACATCTATTACGCGAGTTCTTATATCAACCCTTTCCCAAGATTGTATTATTGGAAAAACTATGTTAAGGCCAGGTTCCATTATTCCACTATACTTACCAAAAGTAAATCTAACTCCTCTTTCGTATTGATGTACAATTTTTATTGATACCAAAATGATTATTACCATAATTGGAACGCCAAAAAACAACAGACTGCCAAAAATTAAAACCCAAAATGGAGTTTGAAGAAGAAGCATCAGTGACTCACCTTCTTTTCCTTGCTCTTGTGCTCAGGATAGCCTTCTATTGCCCTTAAGTTGTCGAGAGGCACAAAGAATATTACCTCGTTTGATGGATCTGATGAAATGCTTCCAAGTTCCTGTAGTGTTCTCAGATTAAGTCCGCCCTCAACTTCATTAAGCGTTTGTGCTGCTTTTGCTATAATCTCCGAAGCTGCGGCTTCACCACTCGCTTTTATTATTGCCGCCCTTTTGAGCCTTTCAGCCTCTGCAGCCTTTGCCATAATATTTTTCATTGATTCTGGTAGCTCAATATGTTTTAACTCTACAGAAAGCACTTCAATGCCCCAAGGATCAGATGCCTTATCCACTAGCATTTGAATCTTTTTTGAAACTTCATCCCTGTTGCTTAAAACTTCATCTAAGGTCATCTCGCCTATAACATCACGCATTGTTGTCTGTGCAAGCTGGCTTACTGCATAGTGGTAGTTTTCAACCACTAATACTGCCTTTTCAGCCTGCTCTTTCCTTATTCTATAGTACAATACTGCATCAACACTTATAGAAACATTATCTTTGGTTATGGGCGTCTGTTCTGGCACATCAACGACATCAACGCGTAAATCAACTATTGTTGTCCACTGAATCAAGGGCAATATTACATTAAGACCAGGTTGCAAAATGCCGGAATATTTTCCAAGTGTAAAAAGAATGCCACGCTGATACTCATACACAATCCTCACTGACATCAAAAGCAATAATAAGAGAACGAAACCCATAAAGAAGAAGAGCTCTGGTGCAATAAACAAACTTAGGAAAGTCAAAAAAGCATAAAGTAAAAGCACCCAACCCCATAAACGCATGTTAAATAAAAATGTATAAAATTATTTAAAACTACTGCTTAATCAAAAATGTAATTAAAATAAGTTAAATCCCGCCTCCCGGATTTGCACCGGGGATCTTCCGGTAACAGCCCCTGCCTTAACAAGGCAAGCTGTTGCTACCAAGCCTACAGCCGGACGCATTAGCTACTATGCAAAGGCGGGATAAAATAATTATTGAACAAGCAAGCTATTTAACCTTTTTGCTGAGCTTCCTAGCAAGCTTCAAAGAAGGCAACTCCGCTTCATAGTAATCAATTTTCAGGCCAGCTTTTTGCAAAAAGTATCTTACTGCAAAAATGCTTGCTAACTCTTCAAGTACTTTTAGTGAATTGTTATCATACGCAGCTCTGTTCTTTATCGAATCTTTTATCGCCTTTTTAAGAGCTTGATTTTCAAGAAGCTTTGTAGCTTCGCACGCACATGAATCAACAGCATTTTTTATGATGCTGAAATCTATATCTTTGGAAAGAAAATCCTCTGATTTTTTATTTACACTCATATTTAATGAAATTAAAAACTCGGCAACCTCGCGAGGTTGCATATCTTTCTCAATTTTCAGTTTTTTAACACAAGACCAATTATCGAGATTTGCTATTAATTGTACACCTTCAGCCCCCATAAAAACACCTCACTCCTTTAGCAAAAGTTTTTCGATTACTTCTTCAGTATTAACTTCAGTATTTATACACCCAGCTCTCGAAAGCAGCACAGCCTGTGGTGCAACTCCAATATCTTTAAGGACATCAAACGCAATCATAGCCTCTTTATAACAGCACACACCAAGAACTGCCTTTGGCTTATATCTGTTAACTAGCTCAAGCACAATGCTTCCACCCGGACAAACAAAAATGCCCTTGTAGCCAAGCTCTTTAGCTATCGCTTTTATTGAACCAATTTTGCATTCATTGCAGCACACACATTGCAGACCTTCCGAATCATAAATTGCTTTGCATCTTGTGGCATTTCTCATGCAATGCGGCAAGAACAGAAGGCGTTCGTTGTAAGGCACTTTTTTATATGCTATTTCATTCATCTTATTTCTAAATTCAATGTGTGTATACTCAACCCACCTTTCACTCAGCCCGAGCTTTTTTGCTATTTTTTCAGTTGCTTTCGCAATGTTTAGGTGCGTTCCAGTATCAAAAGCTTTTGATACGGCTTCTTTTATTTTTTCAACTGTATTTTCCACAGAAAAACCTTCCAAGCCTCGGGTGGGATTCGAACCCACGATCTGCTGATTACAAGTCAGCTGCATTGCCGCTATGCTACCGAGGCAGCATAATAGTAATATTTTGAAGGTGTTATAAATTTTTTGCCTTTAAGGGTTTGCAATATTAATAATTTTAACAGCCTCTATGTATGCCTTTTCCCGATTTTCGGCATTTAATGAGCGTAAAAACCTTGAAGCTAAGTCTTTGACATATAAAGAAAAGATTTCGTTTACCTTGGTATTAACTTCTTCTGTTTTAAGGCCGTATTCATCACGAAAACTATCAAGAAAGGCTTTGCTAATCTCAAACCTTTTAGGTTTCTTCAGCAGAGCTTCAGCAAATTCAAGGGCTTTATTCTGCGTGTTTAAATCAGGCATTTCAGGTATTTGCTCTTCAGCAACGAGATTTACTATAAGAATATAGTGCATCACTAAACTGTAAGAGATTTCATTCCTGTAAAGCTCTTTTGCTTCCTCAGCAGAGTTAGTTGCAGCAAGATTTTCATAATTCCTTTTTTCAGCTTCGCCAATCCACAGAACATCATCCATGAATGATAAGTAAAAATTGAAGGTTAAAACCTCTTCGGGATCCTCAAAATTTACGTCCGACTCTCGTGGTGCCGACTCTTTTGATTCATTTATTACTTTTTGCATATCAGCATGAATTTTTGCCCCAAAATTTTTGTAATAGCTGATATCTTCTGCTTTAGTGCTCTTTTTTTCAAAAAAACCCTGTGCAAACAAGAGAATAACAAATATAGCTAAAAAAACAAAAGAAGCAATCACAAAAAAAATGATGAAGTTCTTTTGTTTTCCACAGTCTGCTTTTTTTGCTCTATTTATTGGCATAAAATACACTAACAAATATTAAAATGCAAAAGTAAAATAAAAGGGGCTTTTACTTCCCCTTTCCGGTTTTAATGCCTTCAGGTGTACTCGCGATCTTGTAAACCTCAGTCAATGCAGCTATAAGCGCTGCAGGAGCGACAAAGGCTGCAATATGGTTTGTTATATTCACAATTACTTTTCCCAAGTTTGGCAATAGCAAGTCCAAGCTATTACTTATCTTCTCCTTATCTGAAGTAGCGCTGTTTATAGAAAGCAAAGCGATGGCGGCAATTAGAAATGCGGTTATCTCTTTGTCACTCACATTCATAAACCCGACTATAAGACCTAGTATTACAAGCACTACAATAATCCAGCCCGGCTCAGCCATGCCGAGGCCGCTCATAGTTCCACCTAATAAGGCAATAAGTACCCCTGCTATAAAAGCGAAACCACCAATTTTTTGGTCCATTATTCACACCCCCATATGCTGTTCTATAAGTTATGTTTAATTTAATAATGACTAACTACTTTATAAATATTCTGTTTTAAAATTTCTTTCGTGAAAATACAGCTTTCAAAGCTTGAAAGAGTTGGAAAAGCGTTTGTTCATCCATTGGCTTTCATAGAGGGTGATGTTTCGCTTGGGAGAAACTCAAGCATCTGGCCTTTCGCTGTCTTGCGCGCAGATGAAGGAAGCATATCAATAGGTAAAAACACGAGCATACAAGATAATTGCGTACTGCATGGAAAGGTAAAGATCGGTGAAAATGTAACAGTTGGACATGCTGCTGTAATCCATAATGCCACCATTGGCTCAAATGTTCTTATAGGGATGAACAGCACAATACTTGATAATGCAAAAATCGGCTCTTGGTCAATAATAGCGGCAGGCTCTTTGGTTAAGGCAAATTCACTGCTAAAAGGTGGTTTTCTATACGCCGGCGTTCCGGCTGAGATGAAAAGAGCTATTACAACTGAAGATAGGGAACTAATTGTTAAATCATATCAGGAGTACCTAAAAAAGATAAGTGAAAGAACTAAATGACAATACCTTATAAACTTTTGGCTCTCTTTAGGAGATCAATGCAAAGAGTTGAAGCTTCTTCTATGCTTTTATGCCAAACAAAAATACCATCTTTATGCCCAAGCGTAACAATCGTGCCAATCTCAGGGTAACCGATGCGTTTTATTGCTTTCTTTATTTCAATAGCAAGATCAACGCTTCCATAAGTTGCCCTTTCACTTATGTGATCCAAACTTAGCTTATCAGCTTTTTCAAAAATTTCTTTATTGTGTATATGCACTACTGCACCTATGCGCGGATTTGTAGAATAAATTGCCCCATGCGTTAGAGACTCACTGCTAGGCGCTATGGAACCAAGAGCTTTAACAAAATTTTTGTTTATATTAAATGACTCAATAAAGCAGTATTTATCAGGAGCAAGCTTTTTTATACTGCCTGTCTGCGAACCTGTTATAAAGAATCCTCTTTTGCCTCGAAAATTAGCCCGCATACTAATATTTCCATAAGCGATGCCTTTCATAAGTCCTTTGTTATAAACCCCAATAAGCCCAATATCAAAAAGCTTGTCACGCCAGAACACAAGGTTTGAAATCCTCCCCAAAGGCATTTTTGCTGCATTGAGGGAGTAAGAGAATTTAACTACTCCTTCTGTAAAATCTTTTTTTAATTGCTTTTCCTCTTTCTCATCTTGAGCAAGTTGGCACCTAAAATTTCTATTTGTTTTTTCAAGCATAAGAACCTTTAAATCAATTTCTGCGCTTCACTGATGCTTCTCAGCAATTCTGCATGTTTTTTTGTGTTTTTTTTGATTTGGCTTTTAGTGAATGAAATCTCCCTTGCCCAAAGCTCCACTTCTTTGCTAATCCTTAAAATTTCTTTTTCTGGCCCGCCTTTTGATTTTTTAAGAGCCTCCTTGGCGGAAATAAGTTCTTTTTCTAGATCAGCAAGTCTTTTATGCATTTCCCGCAATTTTTTGCCCAAAGACGCAGCTTCGGCTTCTGCACGAGCGATTCTTGCCTTCACGATTTCTTTTGACATTTTAAGCCTGCGCTTGGCACCCTCAACCCTCTCGGCTTTCCTCTTCGTTCCCCTTATTGCGCTCCTCAACCTTGCCCCGGCAAACGGCATCTTAATACCTCCATGGCCAATAGCCTTATTTATGTGATGCGTTTCGTTATTAATAATTTTTTCGTATATCTCAAAAGCTTAAAATTTGTAAAATTCCTTTTCCTTAAAGCCGAAGAGCTTGGCAATAATAACGAAGGGGAATTGTTGCACTAATGTATTATATTTCAGCACTGTCTTGTTGTAAAATCCCCTAAAGTATGCTATATTTTCCTCTATTGCAACAATTCTGCCTTGGAGGTCCAAGAATACTTCACTTGCCTTTAGATCGGGGTAATTTTCTACCGAAATAATAAGATCTTTTAGCAACCCTTCTTTTTCCATATACTCCAACAAGTTCTCTTTTATAAGCCTTTCACCAAGTTGAATTCTTAATTTCGTCACTAAATCTTGCACATCTCTTTCATATTTTGCGTATCTGCCAACTGCTTTAGCCAATTCAGGCAAAAGGTCATTTCTTTTCTTGAGCTCAATCATTATTTGGCTGCTGGCGTTTTCACATCTTTTTTCGAGTGTTACAAAGCGGTTGTAGCTTGTATATACTACTCTCGCCAAAATGATTGCCAAAGCAACTCCAAAGTAAATCATGGGCAGGCCAAAAAAATGGTTTGCAAGCCAGAAAATAAGAATTGAGCCCAGGAGAAGCAGCAGGTTTGACTGATAGAAAAAATTATCCCCCTTTGCAAATTCTTCGAGGTATTTTTCCTTGTCTTTTATGCTCACTATTAGTGGCATTTCAGCGCTTTCTGCAATGAATTTTTTCCCATTTTCTTCATAAACCCACCCATTTACAAAAACCATATCACCTTCTTTAAGCACATATTCTGAAGCGCGGCATAATTCGCTAACTTTAAGAAAAAGGAACTGTGTCGGTCTATTAAAATTCTGCATTTTAGCCGTCTCATGTACATCTAACTCACTGTTATCATAATCAACAAATCTTAAATCTTTGTTTTGCTTGGCTAGTTTTATATGGCTACCTAATACCGAATCAACATTTCTCAAGTCTACACTTATACTTCCTGACTTATCTATCACTTCAAAATGCACATAATTCATTTTGTTGACATCAACACGCCAATAGCTATGTTTGCCTGATTGGACATATTTTTCTTCAATGTAATGGTAAAACACACATGGCGTTTTTGTAAATGGGCTATTGAGAAGAGGCTCTTTTGCAACTATTTTGCCGTAAACCTGTGCTGGTGTGCCAGGCGTACAGAATTTTGCAGGAATAATCGGCTGCCTTTGTATTTTGTAGAGAATGGAATCATAGCGTTCCCATTTCCTTGTAAAGATGAATGTTGCAATAACAAGTGAACCCCCCACTATAAAAGCGGAGACTGGCCACATCTCGATTTTATTCAATGTAAGTAATATTACAAAAATAATAATTACTGAAAGAACTGTTATGACGTGCAATATATTGATTCTTTCCATTGCAGCACCTTCACTTGCTCTTCCTTTTGCCTTTGTTTTGGTTGCCTTGAGACAACCATTTTGCATTAAATGACCAAAAGCTACCTCCTTTTTGCTTGAAAGGCATTTTGTATTAAGCTCTTATCAAAGGCATAATGCAACTTTCCTGTTTTTGCATAAATATACAAAGCAGCCCTGAAGATTCCATCAAGACTCACTTGCAATATTATGAGCACTAGCAAATAAATTAATGCTACAATTAGGTCTACAATAGGAAAAACATAATTTACAAATAAAAAAGCCCGAATAACAATTATTGCGCCAACTAAGCCCAAAAGGAAAAATACAAGGCCAATTGTTGCTTGTCCAATTATGTTTTCACCCCATGTTTTCTTGAAAAGCTTGCCAGAGCGTTTAATTGCTTCGATTGGTCCAACTCCCTCAAAAATCATTATTGGAACCACAAAAAAAGTCAACAGGCTCCAACCCATACCCACCAAAGAGACTACTACTTGCCAGAATATGTCGCTTTTACCATTTCTACCCTCCAAAGCTTTAAGAACTATTCCTACTGTAGCAGAAATTACAGCCCAAAAAACTATTTTGTCAATATTTTTAACTGCGCTTATAAGGCCGTCTCGTACTTTTGGGTCTCCACCATTCAGCCTTATATATGCACAAGTAATCAACCCAACATTAAAAAATATTACTATAAAATAAGCCAAAAAGTAAAAAGCGAAAAGCAACAAAATAATAAAAGGGATATGTTGATAGATTGTGCTTCTTTCGGTGACAACCATAACCATGCTCCCAGGCCCAACATTGTAAGTGCGGATATGGCTTTGAGGTTGTTCTAGTAAAGGTAACAAAGGAATGAGAAAAGAAAATAGCAATAAAACTATAAATATCCCGCTGAATATCGGAAAAAGCATTATTTCCTTATCCTTTTTCAAGACCTCAAAGCTTGCTTTAACTAAGCCCCAACTCCTAGACAATTTATCGAACATTTTTTCACCTTTTTTACAATAGCTAAAATTTATGCCCCGGCCGGGATTTGAACCCGGGTTGCCAGCTTGAGAGGCTGGAGTGCTTAACCCCTACACCACCGGGGCTTTTTATAGAGCCAATATTACTTATTTCTCGCATTATAGATTTAAAAATGCTGTTGCAATATTCTATTGAAAACCGATGAAGAGACCGCTGAGCACTGACCTGTTGGAATGAAGTCAAAATTGAGTTCTGAGGTTTTCATATTTTTACGCTTTGCCCTTAAATTTAATCTTTGGCTTTTCCAGCGCCTCTTCTTTTAAGGCCTTTCCCTCAAATAACTCTGATGCACCTGTTGCAATGCAGAAAATGCCAATTATAGTTTTTGCAATACCGTAGAGCACCCCCAGCATAAATAACACACTTAAAATTTGGACAAATCCTGGGTTTGTGCCTTGATCAAAGAACTCTTTCTCCTGTTCCATGGTTGATGCTATCTTTCCAAACTCTGATGAAAGGGAAAAACAAAAATAGCTTATTAGAACGCCCTCAATACCAAAAACTATGCCGATCAAAATAAAAGAAATGTTTTTTTTATCCATAGATGCCACATTGCTTCTACTCTGGTGGTACCGGTATCAAGTCTTCGGCTGGCATAGTTGGAGGCAACTCAGGAGGCAGTTCAGGAATAGTAACTGAAAATAAAGGTTTGCTAGTTTCAAGTGAA
>JAOAJX010000006.1 GCA_026413945.1 Candidatus Iainarchaeum sp.
TTACTGTTGCTGTTATTGTGTTGCTCTGGTTCCTTGTGAGATCTCCCGAGGTTATTTGAACAGTTGGTCTTGTGCTGGCAGCAGATGAAACTAATGGCAAAAAGGTCAGAAAGAACACTACTAAAGCAATTGAAAAAAATTTACCTAGCTTTCTTTCTCCATAGTTAGATGACATAAAAAACACCGAGGCATTTTTTGCATAAAAATAACATAAATCACATGAATTATTATTTGGGATAATTTAAACCTTTCGCAAGTTTTGCGAGTGCAGAAAGTAATAAAATTACTCTCAAGCCAATAATATTATGTTCTTTTTGGCTTATGTTAGGGCTTATTTGTCAATTATATCTCTTTTTTATTGCTTTTTTATTAGTAGATTATTAAAGTTAAAGAGGTGGCTTTAATGCAAGGCACACTAGAATCTACAAGGGTTGGTTATGGCAGAGCAATGGAAAAACTCTCTAAAAGCAGAAAAGATATTGTTGTAATTGATGCAGACCTTGCTGAGAGCACCCGTAGCATTATGTTCAAGAAGTACGCACCTGAAAGATTTTTCTATGCCGGCATCTGTGAGCAGAACGCTATTGGCCTTGCCGCAGGCCTTGCGCTTTCTGGCAAAATGGTTTTTGTTTCAAGCTTTGCAATATTTATAACTGGGAGAGCTTGGGAAGTAATAAGGCAAAGTGTATGCTACAACAATGTTCCTGTAAAGATTGTTGGCTCACACGCAGGCATTCTTACAGGTAAAGATGGGCCAACTGCACATGCTACAGAAGACATCGCAATAATGCGCGTTTTGCCGCGCATGAATGTCATTGTGCCAGCTGATTCTATTGAAGCCGAACACGCAACTCTTTTCTTAGCTGATTTTAATGAGCCATGCTACCTGCGCACAAATCGCGAGGCAACGCCAGTTATTTTTGAGGAGCAAAACTACAAATTTGAATTTGGAAAGGCTTCTTTGCTTTGTGAAGGTTCTGATGTAACAATAATTGCCTGTGGCTCTTTGGTTCCTATTGCAATAGAGGCCTGTAAAGAGTTAGAAAAAAATGGCATTAAAGCAAGGGTTATAAACATGCCCACAATAAAGCCGCTTGACAGGAAGGCAGTAATAAAGGCAGCAAAAGAAACCGGTGCCATAATAACTGCAGAGGACCACCAGATTATTGGTGGCCTTGGAAGTGCTGTGGCTGAAGTTCTTGCCGAAGAAAAGCTTTGCGTTCCTTTTGAAAGAATAGGCCTTAATGGCTTTGCAGAAAGCGGTTCTCCAAAGGAACTCTATGAGAAGTATGGATTAAATAAGGAAAGAATTAAAGCTACAGTTAAAAAAATTCTATGTTTTGCTCGCTAAAAGAAAATTCTACACATTTAAAATGTTAGCTTGCAAATGAATAGAAAACTTTATATAGTAGTTTGGTTAAAATCTTTTAAGGTTTTTAAAGAGGGGGCATCGTTTGTGCTAAATAAATTTTTTACAATTCTAATTGTTTGTCTTTTTTTCGCTGGAGTGTCCGCTAACGTTTCAATCAGTATTGGTGGCACCAGCCCGGAACTTGGAAACATAAATTGCTTTGATTATTACAAGTTTTCTGAAGGTGTTGTTCTGGAAAATGTGTTTTTAGAGAATGACTCACTAAAGGGCGGTGATACTGTTGAATTAAATGCCGACATAGTAAACAACAATTCTTATGCTGTCGTGAATTTGGACGTTGTTGCACAAGTTTACTTAAGGCCAAAAAACATTAGTGATGAACTGGAATATGGCAGCTATCTATTAGATGAATTCGTGGCTGAAGAAAACATAAATCTTAAAGCTGGTGCTATTAGGCCGCTAAAGATAAGTTGGAAGATTCCCAAGAATACACCTAGTGGAAATTATTTTATAGCACTTTTCATAAACGCAAATAAAAATCTGAGCATAAGCGGTCTTTCATTTTCAAATTACATTTTCTCAGCCACGGCATATTTTACAGTAGAAAACCAATCAGAAAAGTTTTTGCTTTTTGACTTACGTTCTATAAAGGTCAATGGTGAACAACAAAAGCTCAGGGAGATTTCAAAAACTCTCAATACTAATAGTGCCAATATTGAGATCTCACTTATTAACAATTCGTCCCAAGATATCGCAACGGATTTGGATTATGAGCTATACTGGTGGGACACGATTGCAAGCAGTAACAAAATATCAAAAGAGCAGGAAAAATTAACTATAAAGGCAAAGCAAAGCCACAAAATAACAAAAAAATATACAGATCTTGGGCCTGGCACATATGTTTTGAAAATAACTGCAAATTATGACGGCCAGAAAACAATGGCAAAGATAAGATTTTCAATAATTGGCGCAAAAGGCAAAATAATATATGCTGCACTCACAAAATTCCCATTAACTGAAAATTCGGATTATTCCATATTTGCCTGCTTTACAAATGGTGCAGATTATCGCACTGATTTTAATGGTAAAGTCAAGGTTTCTTTATTAGACGAGAAAAGAAACAAGCTGGAAGAATTTGAATATGTTGGCACTATAAATCCAACTGTAATTGGCCAAAAACAAGATTTTACCGCAAAAAGCAGCTTTTATAAGGGATACTTAGTAGTGAAGATTATGGGTCCAAATGATGAATCGATGGAGGAAACCACCTTTGAGTATGACTTTGACAGGCTATATCCAAAAGTTGAAGCGATTGTGAGCAAAAAAAGCAATCGGGAGATCAAAGTTGAACTTACATCAGAGAGGTTACCAACTCCAAAACTTGATCTGGAAATAGTTGTTTATGACATACACGACAAAATCCTTCTAAAAAAGATTTTTGAAAAAACATCTGAGGCAATAATTGAGACTAACTTTAAACCTGGCCTATACACTTTAGAAATTGTCGGAAAAGATGAAAGGCAGGAAGTTGGGTTATATCATAGAGAAGATATTTTATTTGAGGAAATAAAAGGCCCAATAATAACGCCAAAACCACAAAGAACTTTGGCGCCTACAAAAACAGCCATTGGAACACCAATCAAAGAAGAGTATGGAAAAATAGATTTACCTTTGGTGATTGGTTTAGTTGTTGGTATTTTTGTGATGGTTGCCGGAGTATTTATGCTTATGAGAAGGAGGAGTAAATGATGTATATGAAACTTTTTACATTGATTTTGTTTTCTACTTTGATACTAAATGCATATGCACAAACATATGTACCTGCACAAACATATGTACCAGCACCCATAAGATGGTTTACTTTTCATTATAGTTGCGGAACTTATGGATTTACAATTACTACAGGCATAAATTTTACAGACAATGTAAAGATAATAAAAAATGGGGAAATAATGGGCAATAATTTCAAAATGTTCCCTGGAGAAAGCTTTAGAGTTGAGACTATTGCAGATGCAAATCAAATCTCTTCTGGTGAGTGGTTCTTACCGGGTGGACCATCCAATTCTCCGCCGGTTAATTTAATGTCAATGTCTGATTTAAACAATCTATTAAGGGATATGAGCAAGACGTGCAGTTTCCAAATAAGAAATTTGGGCACGGACCCGGGAGCAAGCTACTACGACAGCCGATTTAATAAGCTAACATATAAGTTACCAATAGTCTTAAAATATTGGGTGCGGATGGCAGATGGTTATTGTTATGCGGGATTCCCCCCCAACTCCTACCAATCCTATGGTCAGAGAGAATGCAATCTTTACTCAAACTTAGGCATGCAAATAAATTGCGGATATGAAAAATCTCTAAGGGTCAGGGGGCCGATCAGCTGCTCGAATGATGTATGCACCGCTACTCAGGATGGAAACGCCACAATTAGTGTCTCGGCGATACTTAAGTGTATCTCATATTTAGATAAATTATGGCAAACTCAAATTGCGCCATATCAGGAGGCCCAGCTTATGTTCCGTAGTGACCCAAAAGATGTTCAGTACTGGACTGGTAATTATAGGATAGAAATAGTATGTCCAAATAAGTGCACAGAGTTGGGTCGAGTAGAGTGCTACGATACAAACACAATACGAGAGTGTAAACATTTAGTGGGCAACTGCTACAGCTGGTCATACAGCGACTGCAGTTATGGAAAGGTTTGTTATCAAAACAGCTGTGTCGATGCAGACATTTTGAGTGTTGAAGATGTGGAAATACGTTAGTGAGAATTAACCTAGTGAGATAAGATGTCAAATAAGTGGACTGTTTGCTGGCTAACCATTTTTTTTATCCTACTATTGTTAGTACCAACTTGCTTTGCAGGCATATACAAAGTATCAGCATATGTAAAAAATAAGATTGGAAACCCTGTTTTAACATCTGTTGACTTAACTTTGCGTGATCCTTACACTCTTGAAATCAAAGCATTTAAGACACAGTCAGTTTCGTTCAATCCTTATGAAAGAAAGCTTGTAGAGTTTGAATTGGACAGTGTTGCGGAAAATATAGAGCCGGGAACATATTTGGCGGAAATATTTGCGCACCCCATAATTGGGATAGAGAGATATATAATCAACAATAAATCTTCCAAGCACTTTTCAATACTTAGAGATCCGAAACCCATAGTTGCTTCAGAGCACACAACTGTCGCGATGGTTTCAATTATCTTAGTTTGCCTTGTTTTACAAAAAAAATTTGGCAAGAATGATAGTTAATGAAAAGCTCAATTATTGCACCGAGCATCTTGAGTGCTGATTTTGGTAAGCTTAATGAGGAAATTGCTTCTGTAGATAATCATGCTGACCTAATCCATTGTGATGTCATGGACGGTTGCTTCGTGCCGAACATCACGTTTGGCAACGAGGTTATAAAAAACATTAAGTGCTCCAAGCCATTGGATGTGCATTTGATGATTGCGAGACCTGAAAAGCACATAGAGGCTTTTGCAAAATGCAATGAAATGGTTGAAATGATTTCTTTTCATTTGGAAGCAACAAGGAAAGCTGAAGAAATTATAAAAGAGATTCGTGGCTTTGGGCTTAAGGCAGGAATTGCAATAAAACCTAGAACTCCTGCCAAAAAAATTTTTCCCTTTTTGAAAAAAATTGATTTTGTGCTTGTTATGACTGTAGAGCCTGGTTTTGGTGGGCAAAAATTTATTGCAAAGATGATCCCCAAAATAGAAGAAATAAGAAAAAAAGCGCCTGAGATTGACATTGAGGTTGATGGCGGCATAAACGAGCAAACAGCACCTCTGGCTGTAAAAGCTGGCGCTAATATCCTTGTTTCTGGCTCGGCTATTTTTGCGCAAAAAGATAGAGAAGAAGCTATTTCACGCATAAAGACTGCAGCAGAGATTTAAGGGCACTGCAAAAAAATAAATATAAGTTTGTTAATATTTTGTCTGGTGGTATTTTTGCGCTCAAGTTTTGGCATGAGCTTATATGTAATATTTGCATCCTTTCTTGTAAGTTTGCCTATAAGTGTTTTTGCGGACTGTCTTTATGCAGGTCAAATTGTGCCACACCTTGGCATGGTGGACATTGACTGCGTCATGCTTCACAATACAAACCTTGAGTATATAGAAAAATGCGGAAAGCTTGTATGCAAAGGCACGGAGCTCTACTTTGCCAATGAGAGGACTTTGCTTGGAACTGGCTTAAACAGAGTTTTCACCTGTGATTCTGAAGCGCCTTATGGCCGATATCACCCATGGCATTTTCAGACAGCTGTTGCTGATGCAGTGTATAGCAATACAGAAACATGCCGGGGCTCAGAAATAGAGGTAACCTTGCCAAAGCAGTTTTCAATAGTTTGCATTGACGGCTCTGTTAGGACTGGCTACCCCACATTCTTTGTGGGAACGCGTGAGAATAATAATAAAGTAAATGTATTTGGGCACAATTGCAAAGGTGGATTTAGCTCCAAGCAATGCAACACACTTTTTGAATTTGGTGCAAACGCAAAAGTAATTATCCCTTTTGTGCCACTAGAACAAAAAACGCTTGATGTTTTTGCTGCAATGCAGACAAAATATGATTACCACATTACAGAAGCACATCTTCCTTTTGGAATAATACAGGGCGGCTGGCAAACAATAAAGCTGCTCGATCCAGATTTTAGCTTTTCAATTGATAAAGTTGAATATTGCGGTAGTGAGTCAATAGCAATCTCTGGGAAATCTACGTGTTGTGGGGAGCCGGGGACTAATGTCGAAATTGAAATAAAAAATGCTACTGGCAATGTTGTAAAGAGTGTTAGCACGAAAATTGATGCAAACGGTGTCTACAATGCTACGGTTTCCCTCTCAGGTCTTCCTTTTGGGAATTACAGTGTAGAGGCAAAAGCACCTTTAAACTCTAGATTTGACATCTGCAAGAAGAGTTTGTCTTTTAGAATTAGAAATTTCTCTTTGATGTTTGGCACATCAAGCGCAACTATTCCAACAGGCGGCTCTTTTAAGGTATCTGGTTATAGCATTTGTTGCACACAACCAGGCCAAAAGGTTAGGATTGAACTCAAACAAGGAAGCACAACAATATTTGGGCCTACAGATGCGGATGTCTTGACAAATGGATATTTTGAGAAGAACATAACACTACCATCTGGCGTTCTTGGAGAAATTGAGTTAATTGTGAGCACTCCAAGCACGCAGTCAGAGTGCAGAAAGCAAACAAAAATAGTTGCGTATTATCCTGAAAAAATAACAAATCTGCAGGCTGAAAACCTGAAAACAGGGGACAAAACTAAAGCGTTAGTTGAATGCACTGCTGACATGCCGATGAAGTTGAAGGTTTACAGTCAAAATAATGAGCTTTTGGCCGAGCAATCATACACTTGCAACTCCGGAGTTATTGAGTTTGGGCCTGAGCTTGAGGAAGGTGTTTACAAAGTTGAAGCAATTGGGGAAATTGATTTCTGCCTTGAGTGCAGAGCTGAAAAGTACTTTTCAGTTCTAAGGCCTTCTGGCGAGATATATGCTGATGAAAGTCACATTTTGCTAATCATATGTTGCGCTTTTGCCGCGCTTTTTATTGTGTCAAGGAAGAAGGTGAGAAAATGAAGCATACTGAAATATTAATCTTTTTTTTGCTCTTGTGTTGTTTTTCATTTGCTGCATGGGAAGCCGAGTTTTTCTGGGGAGGTCAAATTTTAGTGAAGCCAGACAAAATAAATGCAAATGCAGGTGATACTCTAAATGTTTCTGTTAAAATGGACAACCTTTCTGATGCGCCTTTCCCTGACGCTTACCTTGTTTTCCAGCTTGTGCATGTTTCAGACACAAATGAATTTTTCTTCCATAGGGAAAACATAATTGCAGAGAAGGTTTCAGAAAGATATTATCTGCGAGGCAAAGAGTCAAGGACAGTGAATATAGAGCTTAAAATTCCGGAGCATGCGCCATCTGGCAATTATAGGATTGATGCTTACTTCAAAAACCCTCGAAGCTATGCTATTGGCGTGCCGCACATCTTTGTTTATCCTTACTCTGCATATCTTAAAGTAAAAAATTCCGGACAAGAGAGGAATGTGAGCATAGATAGAAACAGCACAGTTATCTGTGGGCCTCTTTCAGAACTTCAGTTTAAGCTTGACTGTTATTCCGGGCCTGTTGGCGTTATTGTTGAGCCAGACAAGGAGATTACCATAACAACTGTCGTGAAGAACAAATCAGCAACAGCTGAAGAAAACTTAAAGCTGCGCGTTGTATTTTACCACTATGATGATTCCTTGCAGGAGGCTGCTATTAAGGAATTCACTGTACCTATTGATAGAATAAACGCAAATTCCTCTTGGAAAAAAGATGTAAAAGTGCTTACTCCTTCAAAGCCTGGCGCTTACCCAATAAGGCTTGATGTTGTTGATTCAAAAGGGACTCTGCTTTCAACATTTAGGCACCGCGTGAATGTTTCCGGCTTAAGCTCGAGGTTTGTGTTTGCGTATGCTGACAAGATTTATTATAAAAAAGGAGATAAGGCAAATATCCTAGTTAAGTTTTTATCATCTTCTGATGCAAGAACTGAAGGCAAGGCAGATATTGAAGTTTATCTCATGAAAGCTGGAAAAAAGCTTTACACTGCAAAGAAAACAGTTGATCTTACACAACAGGTGCCAATAAGAACAGAGAAGTTTGCCTTTGATATTACAGAAGATCTTTCTGACTTTGTGCTTGGAGCAATATCAACAAACCATGAAAATGCTTCAATGGTGCTTGATTCATATGAACAGCCATATGTTTACGACAGGTTTTATGCTGCATTGTCTAAGCTCGAAATGAAAACATACAGCGATGCTGCTTTTAGCAAAGAAGCCAACAACTTTTTGAAGGGCTCCCCCGTTTACATAAAAGTAAGGGCAGTTGATGAGAGAGGCAGCGAAGTCACCGCTGAAGGAAAAATATTTTTTGAATCTTCAGGCATAAGCTTAGGGCCTTTTGAGCTGAAAAACAATTCATATGTTTTTGACCAGACTATTCCTGCCGGAGAATATAAGGTTAAATGTGAGGCACATAACCTTAAGGCAGAAAGTAAAATTGTTGTTCAGGAAATTTCAGGCTTGATTGTGAAAATCTATGGTGATGAAAAACTCACAATTGAAAAAAATGAGTTCAAGCGCGGCGAAACGATTTACTTCGCGGTTTATGCTGACAGCACTTCAGCTACAAAGCAGGAAGTTCCTGTGCAGTATTTTGTGAGAGGCGAAGGCTTTAATGTTGGGCCTTTTGCCTTTACAGGAAGCACTGCTTTCAAGCAGACATTGCCTGCTGGAAAATATGAAGCTGTATTTTTCTCGGGAGATCTTGAGAGCAAGGCGAGCTTTTCTGTTACGGGCATAACTTCAATACCAACAACTCCAAAACAAACTCCGGGAAAAAAGCCTACTGGCTCTCCAATAGATGCTGGCAAGAAAACACCTTTGCCAACAAGCACTGAAAGAAGCACTGAAGGAGAAAAGCCCCTTAGCCTGCTTGGAATTCCTGTTTTCTTGATTGGCGGAATTTTGGCTTTCTTTGGAATTTTGGGGATTGGCTTATACATAATTAAGAAAAAGAAGGAATACATTAGGTAAAAAACTCTTCTTTTATCTTGAAAGTTACGTTTAGGTAATATTATAAATGTTATTATAGAAAAGATTAATTATATTCGGTTAAAATCTTGTTAAAACAGGGGGGTAAAGACATGGTTCGTTTTGTTAGAAATAATTTTGTATTAAGCAGCTTGCTAATTCTTTTGGTTTTTTGCTCTTTTGCTTTTTCCGGAGCGCTTGTTTGGACTGACAAGGAGGATTATGCTCCTGGTGAAACCGTTATCATTTATGGATCTGGCTTTGAGCCAAATGCAGAAGTTCTTGTAAAGGTTATAAGGCCTGATGGCTCGGTTGTCAGCGGTGATGGAAGTTTCAGGCCCTGGCCTCAAAGCTATGATTATGCTACCGTTTCAGAAAACGGCGAGTTTGAGTTTTATTATATTCTAAATGGAATTCTCGGTAAATATATAGTTGAAATAATAGATGTTGAAACAGCAAATGTTTTAGCAACTACAAGTTTCACGGATGCGGTAAACACAACTACAACTTTGAATAGCATATCAACCCCCTTAAGTGCTGGCCAAACTGGCGTCGCATTTTCAGGCGCTGTTAAAGTTGGGGCTAGCAACATACCAAATAGAACTGTAGAGCTGCGCTATCTTTCTGGAACTAGTTGCCCTTCAGCTGGAAACAGAAAGAGCGCTGGCTCAGTGATTGCAACAGTTATTACAACTATAGCTGGCTTCAGTGGTACTTTTACCGCACCTGCAGCTGGCACATACCAATTTTGGGCATCGCACATTGGGGATTCATCATATCAGGATTCAGTGTCTAATTGTCAGCAAATTGTGGTTAATCCAGCAGCAAAGCAGAACCAAACAATCACTGTTACACAAAATGCGCCATCAAGCGCTGTTTACAATACAAGCTTTAATGTTACTGCAACAGCAAGCTCTGGATTGCCTGTTGCAATAACAACAAGCGGCTCATGCAGCGGCTCTGGTTCAGGGTCAGCAGTAATAACAATGACAAGCGGCACTGGAACGTGCTATGTTTATTATAACCAGGCAGGAAATGACAATTATCATCCAGCACCCCAGATAACTCAAACCGTAAACGCGCAAAAAGCAAATAGAACATGCACATTGGTTACAGACAAGGAATGGACAAGAACATATGATGGCACTGAGTCAAATACAAGCTGCATCGTTTCAGCAGGAAGCAATGATGGAAGCATGGTCTTCACAAGAGGCTCCGAAATTGTCTCAAGCCCAGATAGCGTAACAAATGCTGGTGTTTATAATTATTCCTGCCAGTGGACTGAAGGAGCAAACTATAATGGCTGCCAAGCTCAAGAAAAAACATTAACAATAAACAAAGCCCTTCTAAGTGTTAAGGCGGAGGATAAGGAATTTGAGTATAGTGATCCTGTGCCGAAGCTGACTTATACCATAACTGGTTTTGTTGACGGAGACACAATAGATGTTGTCAGCGGCGAAGCATCATGTACAACCACAGCAACCCAGTTTAGCCCATCAGGCACGTATCAAATAAAATGCACTCAAGGAACTCTTTCAGCGACCAATTATTACTTTAACTTTGTTGATGGCACGATGACAGTGAAAAAGGAAAAAGTTGAAGTTGTATACACTGGCGATACTTATGTTTTGACAGCTGGGCCAACAATCACGACAGCGGTTGTAACTTTGTCTGCACAACTTATTCAAGAAGATGACAGTTACCCAGGAGATTTGAGCTTGGCAACAGTAACCTTTATACTGAAGCCTGTTGGCGGAGGCTCTGATATTATAGTTCCAAAAATTCCAGTCAATTCTTCGGGTGTTGCTCTGACCACAAAGACCGTGGCTGTTGGAACATATGATGTTGTAGCAGTGGTTAGCAAAGACAATTTGTACTGGAAGACAAGCAAATGCGGCACGGGCAGCTTAAATGTTGTCCTTGGAAGCACCGAGCAAAGAGTCACTGGCGGTGGCTGGGTGCCTGATTCTTTGAGCCTGAATGGAAAGGATAACTTTGGCTTTACAGTGAACTATAACAAGACAGGGGCGCCAAAAGGAAGCTTCCTGTTTATTTTCAGGGGAACTGACGGCTACGACTACAAGATTAAAAACAACAGCTGGGCAAAGGGCGGATTGTCCTTCACAAGCACCAATAGCGCCACATTCAGCGGCCAATGCACCTTACAGAAGATAAGCCAGGAAACCGGTGAAGTGGTTGAATCTTGGGGCAATTATACTTTTATAGTACATGTGAAGGATGGAGATCTCACAAGCCCCAAAACTAAAGATACTATTGCCATAACAATCTTCAGCCCAGATAAGAAGATATGGAAGCAGTTAGGCACTAACACAAGCCAGATTGCACTCGGCGGTGGCAACATTACGGTGCACAGCAAGTAAGTTGCAAGCAACTAAAAAAAGGTTTCCAAATTAAATAAAGCCGGTTTGCCGGCTTCTTTTTTTTCTATTTTTTTTGGCTATTTCCCGCACTTTGGAAAGCATTCACTAAAATGAGAAATGCCATTTCTTTTGGTGGAAGAGCAAAAAAGGATTTGTGGAAAAGCAGTGGTTCCTTATTTTTGAAGGGAAAATTTTTTGGATAAAAGGAAGCGAAGAAAACAAAAAAATTTGCTCTTGGCTATTGCTTGATTAGTGCTTTCCTGCCAAAATGCAACCCTTGTATTCCCAATCCGCAAATAAGAAAAAAGAGGCAGTCTTCCTCTGACTTTGGGCTGCTTATTCAGGAAAAAATTTTTTGGCTATTTTTTATCTCTCTTTTCCTCAAAAAAGCCGATGAAACACAGCAATGCTTTCAGAAAAGTATTTAAGAAGTATGCACGTTTGTAATTTAGTAAAAAATGCTTTGTATTAGCAACAGATAAAAATATATATAAGAAAAAACAAATAATAAGTAAAGAAAAAATTAATGTTCGTGTATTTATGCTTGTGAGGTGGATGTGATGTCTGGAGTTAATTTCTGTAAAAATTTAAAAATAAAGGGTGCGTTGTTTTTGCTGTTTTTAATTTTGCTCTCAGCAGGCGTAAGCGCTAATGGTGATGGGCCTATTTGTGGATTTACCAATCTGACCAAGTCATTTTATGGTCCCATTAGCTGGCCTGATGAGATAACAGGAACAGCAAGCTATGGGAATAGCGGAGTTGATGAAGTCAGGATTGCAATATGCTACGACACTGATAGCTGCTGGGATGGTGATTCATGGGAAGAAGGCGTAAGCTGGGTTTCGGCAAATTACGAGGGTGGGACGTGGAGTTATTCAATAGAGCATGAAATATTTGAAAATGCATATCTTAATGGTGAGCAGATCAATGTAAGGGTAAAAGCAATTGTTGATGGCAACGGAAATATATGCAATCAATACAGCTTTACTTGGGATCAGGAAGGGCCCTCTGTGGAAATAAATTGGCTTAATGTGTATTACGGCCCTCTTAGCTGGCCTGGTGAGATAACAGGAACAGCAAGCGATGAGCTTAGCGATGTTAACTTTGTAATAGTAACCTTGTGCTATACCGCTGGTGAAACTCAATACTGCTGGAATGGAAGTGAGTGGAGCGAGGGAGATCCAACACGGTTCTGTCCTGAATATGATGAGGAAAACGAAACGTGGGTTTTGGGAGATATGGGTGCCAATACATTTGATGGCTTGGACGGTGTCCAGATTGATGTGAAAGTTTTTGCAGTTGACAAAGCTGGAAATGAATCGGAATGGGCTGAATATAGCTTTACTTGGGATGAGACTGCGCCAAAGCTTATGGAAGAGGGAAGCATTTATCGCCATGGATACAAGGAATTGATATTGATCTTTGATGATAAGATAATGGATATAGTTGACGAGACAAAGATTCTCGTCTCTTACGACCCTCAAGTAGAGGGCTTTGCGATTGACGAAGGCGACATATGCTTTAGCGGCTACGACTACATTGTGTGCTACCTGAGCATAGTACACAGGGATCTTATACAAAGCTGGTATAACGAAGGCCACAGGACGCTTTACATCTTTGTTGGTGCTGGGGCTGTTCAAGACAAAGCAGGAAACCTAAATGAGGATACAAATACAACAATTGACGTATACTGGATTCCGAAAGCACAGGGAAGCTTAAATTTAGCCCAAGGGTGGAACTTCATCTCCATACCATTTAAGCTTGCAAACAACAGCTCGCAGGAAGTTCTTGGGCTAGAAGAAGGCGATGCAATCTACCACTACTACAACGGCACATGGACACAGCCAACAGCATTGGAGCCGCTGAAAGGTTACCTGGTTTATAAGGCAACTCCGGGCACCAGGGAAACGATATACGATTACTCCTGCGGCATACAGGAAGTCCCGCCAAGCGTAACTGTTGCCGGAAATAAGTGGAATATGATTGGCCCAGACACACACAAGTGGGTATACATAGATAAATTCCTTGAAACCTCGAAGTACAATTACATAGGCGACAAGATCTTCACTTACAGCAACATACTTGGGACTTACATTAAAGAAACATACATAATGACTTCAGGAACCGGCTACTGGGTGTTTTTCAGGGCAACCGCAGTAGTGCCGGGATCGCCCTGCTACGATGAAGGAGAAGAATTGCCAGGTTAAAAAAATGGCCCCGGAAGGGGCTTTTATTACTTTTTTCTTTTTAATTTTTTTCTTGCAACTGTGCGATAGCTTTATTTAACTTTGGCAGTTTTTAGTGATATTATGGTTAAAGCAGTTTTAAGACCTTTTATTGCTTTTTTGCCATTATTTTTGCTTTTAATATTGATCTTAAACAATGTTGCCGCACAGGAAGGCGAGCTTCCTCTTATTCCGCATTCATTTTATGGAACAGTGAAAATAAATGACCAAAACGCCCCTGCTGGCACTAAAATATATGTTTTTATAAATGGCGTATTGCGCGGTTCAATTGAAACAACTGAAAGCGGCTTTTATGGCAGATTTCCAAAGCTTGCAATAGACGGCACCTCTGCTGACAGGAACAAGCTCATTGTATTTTGCATTGGCGCTTTAAAAGCAAACCAAACTTCACGCTGGCAGTCAGCAAAGGTGGAGCGCCTTAATCTCACAACCTCCGCTGAGAATTGCCCTTATAACCTAGAAGCAACGCCACAGCCGAGTCCGACACCAACACCTACTTCAACAAGAACCCCAGCGCCAACAAGGACGCCTAATGATGATGGTGCTGGTGGCGGAGGCGGTAGCTCTGGAGGCAGCAGCGCTAGTGCAAGCCCAACTCAAACACAATCAGCCAAAACGCCGCAGGTTGCAGAAAAAATATTGTTGGAGGAAACAATTCATTGCAAAAAGCGCGATGACCTTGAAGGCTTTCTTGTTTTTGTAAAGAAGGAGCAAAGGAAAAAGAGCGCAATGGCACTCGATGGGCTTTTAAGGATTGAGAGGAAGATTGTGCTGAAGGAAATGAGCCAAGGAAACAAGAAATGGCTTAGGGCTGAAGTAATGCTTATAATTGAGAATGTGTCCGGCAGAAGAATTGAGAACTTGTTCCTAATTGAGGAAATCCCAAAGGAAATAGCAGAAAGCGCCGACTCGGTAAAAAGCAAAAGGAATTTTGCTGTTCTCATAAAAGACCCTGTGATTGAGTTTTATCTTGGAAGCATTGAAAATGCAGCCGTAATTTCTGTGCAGTATTATTCTGATATTGATTACAGCACAGATATTAATGAATTAAAGGCAGTTCTTACTGCAACGAAAGGGCCTGTTGCTTATGAAGTAAAAGAAAGCAAGGACTGCAATGATAATAATCCATGCACGATTGACGAATTTAAAGAAGAGATTGGCTCTTGCCAATACACTGTGCTTCCTGACGGGACAAAATGTGGAACTGGAAAAGAATGCAAGGCCGGCAAATGCACAGAAGTTAAAGAAACTAAGGCGCCTGTTGAAACGGAAATGCCTCTAGAAACGACTGCGGCTAAAGAAAAAGTCGTCCTGCAGGATTATTTATGGGTTATTTTTGCAGTTTTGGCAGCATTTTTTGTGGTAGGGATATCTATATTAATAAGAAGGTACAATATAGTTAAAGAAAAATAATGGGAAATAGGTGGGAATAAAGATAAATGATTAGTAGGTGTTAATTATGCGATCAAGTTTACTTTTAATGCTTATTATTGTTTGTTCCTGTGTTTACGCCCAAACATGGTTTACTGGAAGCCTAAAGGTTAATGGCCAAAATGCGCCTGTTGGCACTACTCTTCAAGGCATAGTTGAAGGAATCATAGATGGAAGCGCCACTGTTTCGACTGCTGGAAAATACACCCTAATGGTGACAAATGACATGTGGGCAAACTATATCACATTTAGGATAAAAACACCGCAGATGCTTAGCTATGCTGAGAAGACAATTCTTTTTGATCCAGAAGTTGATTTGCCTGAAGGCCTTGGCACAGAAGATGAGCCGTATGTTCTTGATTTAGATTTTGAGGTAGAGTTGCCAACGCCAACTCCTACAGCTACGCCAAGCCCAACCCCAACGGTAAGCCCCTCGCCAACACCAAAGCCAACAAGGACGCCAAAGCCAACTGCAACAAGAACACCAGGCGGTGGCCCTGGTGGTGGCGGAAGAGGTGGCGGAGGTGGAGCACCACCAACACTGACTCCCAGCCCTTTAAAGACAATCACACCTTTGGAAACACCGCCAAGACCGCCAAGAGATGAAAACAGAAATGTTATTTTCGAATCAACCTATGAATACAAGCCAACTGCTGAGGAAGTTGCAAGCATGCTTGCCAAGGCTGGCTATAGTCAAGAGTTTATAAACAGGGCTCTGAAACAGCTTAACTATATAAAGATTAAAAAGACGTTGAGAATTGAAAAGATAACAAATGTAAATGGCAAGGTGAGTTATGAGAGCGTATATGTGATAAAGGTCACAAACATTTCAGATGACATTCTCTTTGGGGAAGTTATAATTTCGGAATACATACCAAAAAACATAGCAAAAAAAGCCTCTGATATAAAGTCGGACATGAAATTTGAGATAGTACAGGAAGACCCCGTAATTCAGTGGCTCGTTAAGGAGCTTGGGCCTTGGGAGTCGGTAACGATTGAATATAAGGTAATTGGCCAACTTGCACCTGAGAACCTCGCTGAAACAAAGACATTTTTCCAAGCAACCAATGAAAGCAAGGTTGTTGGCTTGGCAAAGCTTATAGTTAATGTAAAAGATCCCGAAGGAAGGCTGATTGAAGGCAAATTCAATGTTTCTGTTTATGATAAAGCTGGCAATAAGGTAAAAGAAGGAACAACTGAAAAAGGCAGGATTGTATTTTCCCTTAGTGCTGGAACATACAAAATAGAAGTAGCTGAAAGCCAAAGCTATGTAAAAGGCACAGCTGAAGTAAAGCTTAAGGCTGGTGAAACAAAAAGTGTTGATGTAAAAGTTGCTTTGAAAACCACTCCAAGGCCAACTGGAACAGTAGCACCTACACCTAAGCCATACAGCCCCGAGCTTTTGCTCCTTATAATAATAATCTGCCTTGTTGTATTCTTGTTATACTACTTTATAACAAAGAGACATGAAAAGCCAAGGGCAAAGGAAAGACTAAGAGAGGAAAAAGAATCTGAGGAAAGAGGGGCAGCACCTGCTGTTGTGACAGCAGAAAAGGAAAAACCTGAGGAAAAGAAAATTGAGCCCGAGAAAAGGGCGCGCATTAAGAGACCTAAAAGAAAGCCAAAAAGGCCAGAACATAAGGAAAAAGTGAAAGAAGAGGGCAAGTTCAAAGAGCCAATTGAATACGCAAAGGAAGAAAAGCCGAAAGAAGAGCCAAAAGCGCCTGCAGAAACTAAGGAAGAGCCTAAGCAAACAGAGCAAAAGGAAGAGAAGAAAGAAGAACAACCGCAGGAACAAACTGACAAAAAGGAAGAGAGTGCAGAAGACAGCATAGTCGGCTAAAGACTTCTAATTTACTTTTTTAAACCTTACCTTGCAGCATTAATTATAGCTGCTAAGGGGTTGGGATGCATTTAGAAGCAGATTCTACTCTGTGTGAAGCGTGCAAAGAAAAAGCCTGTATGAACTTTTGCCCCAAATCTTTAAGTATTAACGCACTGAAATGCAAGCATTGCAAACCAGAGGAAGCGCGATGCGCCTTGGTTTGTAGAAAAAATGCTTTTTACAAGGTTACTGAAAACATAGTTTCGATTGACAAAGAGCTTTGCGATGGCTGTGGCGCATGCATGAAAGCATGCTCTTACAGAGCAATAACCATTGTTGAAGGAAAGGCAAGCAAATGTGACCTTTGTGCAGAGCATGGCTTTGAGATTGTTTGTGCAAGGGAATGCCCAAAAGGTGCAATAAAAATTGAAAAAAGTGATAGGGAGTGCTTGCTAACAGAAAAGCTTCTCGGTTGGAAGTGCTTTAGCATTGATAAAAAAATAAGGAAGGTTTATAGAAAAAGGCCAAAAATAGTAGAAGCTGAGGGTTACATTTGGTACATTTTGCCTTTGCCAGAGCTTTCATCTGAAGAAGCAAACCTTGTTAAGGATGTTTTGGATGGCTTTCAGAACAATGGCTATGGCCAAAAAGACATTGAAAAAGCACTCACGCATTACTGCTTTGACAATGAAATATTGCTTGATGATAACCAAAAAAGCTACTTAGTTAAACTGCTCAAAAGCCTTGCAAATGGCTTTGGTCCTATTGACGAGCTTCTTAGTGATGAAGAGCTTGAGGAAATAGCGCTTACTGGAATTGGCATAGAAAAGCCGCTCAAGGTATTTCACCAGACCTTTGGTTGGTGCAACATAAACCTTTGCTTTACAGATGAAGAAACAGTACGCAACCTTGTGAATAAGATGCTGAGAAACAACGAGAGGCGCCTTACGCTTAATAGCCCTTGCGTCAATGGCATGTTACCTGACGGCTCAAGAATAAATGCTACGCTGCCGCCAGTTTCAGTTGGTGAGCCAACATTCACTATAAGAAAGTTTAATGTTAAGAGATTCACTCCTGAGGAGCTTGTGAGAAACAAAACATTTACCTTGGAGCTAATGGCTTTTTTGAATTGTGTAATGCAAACCGATTGCTCAATAATGGTTGCAGGAAACACTGGAAGTGGAAAAACAACAAGCTTAAATGCAATATTCAATTTTGTGCCAAAAGATGAAAGGGTTGTAATAATTGAGGAAACCCCTGAGCTCCAGATACCTCACAAGCATGCTGTAAAGCTTTCAGTTTGTAGGGAAAAAAATGTAGGGATGCACAAGCTTATAGAAAACTCTCTCCGAATGCGCCCAGACAGAATTGTGGTCAGCGAAATACGAAATAGTGCAGAGGCAAAAGCATTCATTAATACGTTGCTAGCAGGCCAAGGAAAGGGCAGTTACACGACATTCCACGCAAACTCCGCAGAAGACACTGTGAAGCGCCTTGAATTTTTGGGAGTTAAAAGAGTTGATATTGGCTCAATAGACCTTGTGCTTGTGCAAAGGCGCTGGCCTGTTATGAAAAATGGTAGAAGCATAGAACAGCGCAGGATAGTGGAAGTATCAGAACTTGAAAACAACTCTGAGAATATAATATACAGCTATGATTACAAAAAAGGCATACTGAAAAAAAACTCTGAAAGCAAAAAAGTTTTTGAAAAGATTGAAAGGACTTTTGGCGAAAGCGCAAATGCAGTCGTAAGAAGATTCTCTAAGAGCATGAGAAAAAAAATCTTTTTTGGTGACAAAAGTGCCATTGCCCAGCTTCATTGAAAGATATGTGTGTATGAGAAAGGCAAAGTACCTTGAGGCATCACTTGCAATTTTTGTGCTTTCGCTGAGAACAAAGCTACTTGCTGGCCTAACGCTTGAAACAGCAATATTGAAGCTAAGGGATGAACTTTCAGGGGAACTGAAGGAAGAGCTATCAAAAATAATAGGTGAGGTAGATAAAGGTAAAGATATAAGCGATGCTTTTGCTCATGCAGCAACACAGACATGTTCTATTGAATTTAAAAAGGTTTTAAGCCATTTGAACCAGATTGCCCAGAATGGCTACTCGAGAAAAAACGATACGCTGAAGCTCTTGAGCAAGGAGCTTAGTTCAATGCAGCTTGCAAAGATACGCAATTACTCTTCAAAGCTAGCAATTATAAGCCTTATATTCATTGCGAGCACGGTTGTACTGCCAGCGCTTTGGCTTGCTTTTGTCGTGATGGGCTCGGCTTTTTTTGCGCTTGATATTGAGCCTTTGCATGTGCTTGTAGTAACAACAGTTGCATTCCCTATGATTGGCTCTGTTGTTCTGCTTTATATGAAGGAGGTTGCGCCAATATGATTCAAGCGCTAACCTTCTTTTTTCCAGAACACAAGATTAGGGGCTTTGGAACGCTCATCCACAATGAGTTAAACATAAGCATTGAAAAAGCAGATAGCATAGCAAAAATTTTTGCAGCAATAGCTTCAGTGATTTCGGCATTCTTTGTTTTTATTTCAGCAGGGGATACAGCAATAATAATTGCTACTTTCATTTTGTCCTTCTTGGGCTTTTACTTTTTTGCTATGGCTTTTATCGGCTTTTTCGCTGAAAAAAAATTGATTGAAAAGGAGAACAGCTGTGCTGAAGCACTAATGCATGCAAGCCTACTTCCTGAAGGCACACCAGTTGAGAAAATCATAAGCTATTTAGGCAATGGAAATTATGCCATTGCCAAAGAGTTTCAAAAGGCAGAGGATGAAATAAACAAAGGGGCAAGCCCAAACAAAGCACTCTCTAGAATATACAAAAGATGCAAAAAAGCAAATATAGCCCACATAGTACAGCTGCTAAAATTAGCAGATGTTTCTGGCAGCATAGGTCCAGAAACCTTTAGAGAATCAGCTACCGGAATGCTTGAAGAAAAAGCACTTATGCGTGAAAGGGCAGCAATGCTTACAATACAAAAAGTTACAGTGATCTTAAGCAGCATGCTTCTTGTGCCTTTTATACTTGGCATCCTTTGCAGCATAACAAGCAGCTTTGACTTAAGCTACCTTGAGATTCTTGGCATGGATAAGCCAAACCAAAGAAAGCTTGTAGCTGCTTCAGCAATGGCAAGCATCACGTATGTACTTGAATTAGCATTGATTTCAGCGGTTTTTTTGGGCATGCAAGATGGAAACCTTAAAAAATCTGTTTTTTATCTTGCCTTTATAGCGCCTATTGCGCTCCTAATTTTTCTAAATGCCTCTGCCTTAATGGCATGATTAAAAAATAAGGAAAATAATGGCATTTAAGGAAGCATTTTTAATATACTATAAATATTAAAAATAACAAAGATGTTATTAGAAATGATGTTTGATTATTTTCGTTTACCGAAGCAGTTAGCAAAAGATATTTCCTTGGTTTTCTTAGTGTGGATTTTGATAAATTATCAGTTTGTTTTGCCGGTGTACGCCGCAGATGAGTCATCTGATGAAAAAAAAGCAGCACCAATAAGAGATAAGTTTACATGTGAAATGGGGCAGCTTAGCAAAGAGGATTCTTTCAAGATTTTAAAGCTACTTGCAGAAGGCCTTACCGGCTCAAAGATAGCAAGTTCCACGAAACAGGATACTAACAAAGACCGTGAGAAGCTCGAGAATCCAACCATAATAATACCAATAGATGCTAATAAAGGTGAAGCGGCAAAGGTGCCTGTTGCTGATGAAAAGTTTAACATTTCTGAAGCAATACATCTCACAAATGACTGGATTTCAGGCCCTTATGCCTTTGGTCTTGTTCTTACAGATACGTTGCGTGTTGGTAGATGCAACAACCTTGAAGATAAAAACATACCTTGCCCGGTGGTTGATAAGCAGCTAACTCTAAGAAATTCTGGTGAGGGCATAGTTAGCGACTTTAAACCTCTTACTGACATTCTAGCCATTAAGGGCAAAAAGCCAGAAGATTTTACAGAAGAGGAATACAAGGAAATAAGGGAAAAACTTGGCCTGCCGGAAGATGCTCAAGATGAATTAGAGATGCGGATTGCTGCAAGCGATTTTAATGAAATAAATATTCAGGCTTATAAAAGAGCTCAAGGCAAGATGATACCTAACTCAATATTAACTTATACTTTCAATGCGTATGGGCAAACAACCTGTAATAGCTCAGACTGTACAATAACAATATACTCGCTTTTTGACAAGTACTATAACAATTGGTTTTCCATGGAGATGACATTTTCCACTTTCGGGCCGACTCTTGTTGGCCAAGCAAGAAAGCTATTTCAACACCTCGGTGTAAGCAAAACATTTCTTTTTAGGCTATCAGAAACAGAACTTGCAGACAGATTAAGGCGGAGCCTTTACAATTCGGATGCACTTTTTGGGAGGCGTCTTAGGGCAAGAATGAAGATGCGCGCCCAACAATACCCTGAAGTAGCAAAATTTACAAAAGAACTCACAGAAGGAAAAGGTTGGACTTCGGGTTATGAGCTTCTTACAAACCCATCAATACCGCGAACAGTCTCAAGTGACTGGCTCGGCGCAGGCGGATGGATGAGCAAAATAGATGATCCTATTGTGAAGCGAGAGCTTTATAGGCAGGCAAAAGATATTGAAAAATTCACCAAAACACAAAGGGCTTTTTTAAGGGAGGCCAAGGAAAACTATCTCAAGGCTGCAAAGAGTGGCTTAGGCTCACCACAAGAAATGGCAGCCAGGGTTGAATATGGAAAGACGATAAGTGAAGCAATGCTTGATTACACAGATACACTAAGTTTAGATGTACCGGGTTGGTTTTCAAAATATTCGCCAGTAGGCTTATATACACAGAACATAAAAGGGGTAGGTGATGTATCACCTGCTTGGATTGCTGGTGATTCTGCGTATATGTATGATATGCTAAAAAAATATTCAATAGATGGTCACTTTGGTGGTGGTTGGCCCGGTAACGCATATCATACTGAAGGAAAAAACTTAGTGCTTTATAGGTTAGTTCCTGAAGAGGCTAAAATAAAAGATATAACATTCGACGAGTTACAAAAAGGTTGGTTTAAGTATGAAGGCTTCTTTGTCCAGACAGACTCTGGCGTATTGCTACCGGTAAATGAAACAAGCCTAAACACACTTAAAACCCAGATGACAGGAGCTAAGCCGCTATTCTCATTAAATGAGGTGAAAAAGAAACCAACTGGTAGGTTAACCCCAGAAGACTTCGCAACTAAACTTATGGAAACAAAAAATACTTTACAGTTAGAAATCTTTGCTCCGGAAAGTGCAGAAAAAATAACACAGATCCTACAAGCAAGGGGTTTCGAGCTAAGGCGTTATTCTAGCTTACTTGATAGGGCAATCGCTTATCAAGATAACTTTATACATAATTATATGAGGCCAGCTGGTGGACTTAAATGGACTGCCCTCTTTAACATGTATTGGGTTGGGAAGCGCGGCCTTAATCAGAAGTTTGCCTCAGCATATATGCTGCCAGATACATGGCGTGAGGTGCGTTGGCCTCTTGGCCAAGGTGAAATTTATGATGATGCCTTTATTGACTTTTTCTCACACGAAGGATCTGATCAAGGAGATATGTTCAGGCGCCTTATGAGTTTAATGCCTTGGGAGTGGCTAATGCTAAATACATTTGAGAAGTTCGAACCTGTAAAAAATATGTACGAACGCCTTACTGGGAGCAATGTAAGGACAAGTGTTGAAAATCTGGCTATATATGCAACAACGCCGCAGGATTGCACAAATTGTGGCATACTCATGCGCTCAGGCATGGATTATAGGTATTATTTCACAAACTTTTATTCTGGCAGAAAAATTGATTCATACATTCTTGAGGACGCTGTTTCAGAGAATGTAAAAAACTGGGGTTCAACGCTTATAATGTTCTCTCGCCACACAGATCTTGAAGGCAAAGAAAAGAATGTGAGTGGAAGCTCGAGGATAAGCCTGGAAGAAGCGGTAAAGAAGAAGAAAACATGCGCAGATGCTGTCGAAGAGGCAACAATGGGCATTTCAAAGTATATTGGAATAGGCACATTATTTAAGCCACACACCATAGGTGGTGCCCTAGCTTTAACCGATTCTTTAGGCTATGCGCTCTTTGGATTTGGTGCCGTTTTCGGAACTTTGGCACAGCAGCTTGTAATAGCTCCAAAACTTCAGGATTGCGTTGATGTTGATGGCGGCTATTATACGCACATATTTGTGCCCGCTAAAAAAGAGGATAAAGGCAAGGCAGCAAGCCAGCTTTCTGCTGAAACCGCAATGAATAGCATCAGGTCATTTGTTGATTCCCTTACCTCTATGTTTAAATCAAATTCAAATTCATATACAGCAAAAGCGGCAACAGAGCTTGATGAGAAAGTAAAAAAGTTCACAAGCGGGGCAAAACAAGACAACATTGTACAGGCAAATGTGCACCTTGAAGGCCCAACTACGGGAATACTCCAAGGTGAAGAGCTTTTTTCCTTTTGGTTTAAGGGCGAGTCAACACCAACAACATACAAAACAGAGGGACAAAAAGTGATTGCTTCAGATAATAACCGAGCAATCATTGTGGACTTCAAGAACGGAAGAATTCTCTTAGTGGATCAGAATGGCAACATTTTAGATGTTATAACTGAAAACGATGTGCCTTCTCGCCTGATTTCTACAAACACAGATATACCTGCTGAAGAGATTCCAAAGCGCTATACGCTTGTAGGTTTGCCAGACTCAAATGACCCAATGTTTGAGATGAACATAGACTCTGAGCTTATTGTGCTCATCCCTGAAATTTCCGAATGCATATTGAAAGGCATAGAGTATCAAAGCGGCTTGGAATACAAACAAGCAGACTTAAAGCGCCTTAATCTTACTGATGTCTTTGGAAAAGTGCTTGCAATCACTACAGACACGCACACGATAAAGGCAGTAGCGGAGCAAAAAAGGATTGTCGCTGAGGGAATGCCAAGAACAATGGTTGAAAGCCAAAATGCAAAAGCAATAGTTCTTGCAAACAGGGAAACAAAAATTAAAGATGGCAAAGAGGAGTATGTTGGCTTATTTGAGTCTGTGCAGTTTGAAAATGGTGTAATACTTTACAAGCCAGACACTCACGAGCTCATTATTTGGCTTAAAAGAAACAAGCAGGCAGAGCTCTCGGGTAATGATGTGGGTGGAATTAAGCTAAGCCCTGCGCAAGTTGTTGACCCTGAAACAAATTGCCCTGTGCCAGCAGTATCATTACAAGCAATTCCAAAGGAAACTGAAGGCATAGGCGCTTACCGTGTTGAGCAGTTCAATAAATCATTAGCTGCCTCTGGGCCTTTCAATGTATTGGAAACACCAACAAGAAGATTTGTGTTCTTCGCAAAATACGAGCCAGATGGCAAATGCTCGGGCCTAGAATGCTGCAAGAATTACATAAGGGTTATAAACAAGGAAACTGGAGAAGTTTATGAGGCGCCCATTGAAACATTCCAGGTAAGACCTGATGGCATATACATAAAGGATGGAAAAGGTAACGAGCACAATATAAAGATCACCGCAGATGATGGAAAACCTATGCTTCAATATAATAACTATCCGCCGGAGCCACTTACAAGTGCACAAGGCCCAAACGGCTCATTTTGGTATGATCCAACTGCAAACAAATGGTATGCAGAAAATGCACAGCTTTTGCCATTGCTTGAAGCATTTAGGGCCGGAGCCTTGACTCAAGCTGGTGCAGGCGGAGTCGTAACAAAGGCAGGTGACAATATTTTGAATGTATCAGGCCTTGGCTCATCAGGTGGCTTCAATCTACCATCTTTGCCAGAAGACGTGGTTTTTCTAGTAGTTTACCTTTCTTTGTTACTTACTACAATAACCACAACACGTACCTTTTTAAGTAGAAATAGCAAAAAAAACTTCTCAATGCAAAAGCAAAAAGATTTTAAATAATAAAATGTTAAAATAATACACAAAACTTAAAAGGTGCTAAGATGCCTAGCAAAGTTGCAGATAATATAGTACCACAGAATGTAAAGCATCAGGGGATATATGATCTCACTGAAGATGACTTAAAGAAGCTTGATGAGACACAAACTGAGCGCATAATGAAATCCCTTGGGCAAGCAAAAGAACCTTTGAGAAAAAATATGAAATATATTTTAGGTGTAATTGTTGCCATTTTTCTGATTTTTGTTGCCTATCTTATAAATGAGAATTTTCTTTTTGGCTCATACAGAGACCTTACAATTCAAGTGAAAGACCTTGAAAAACAAAGCATAAGCGAAAATATAGTCACTATAAAGGATATGTCGGGAAAGTCCGTCTTTGAAAAAAGCGGCGAAAGCACATACATTGCAAGAATACAAAAGGGCAAGTATGTTGTTTCTGTAAGTGCGACAAACTACAAGAAAGCGTCAAAGAATATTGAAATTGACAACTCAAAAACAATTGAAATATATTTGGAAAAGGATAGTGGTGTCAAGATAGACTCAATATCGTTCCCTACAACGCTTTATATTGGACAGAATTTTATTTTAGATATCAAATTGAAAAATTATACAGTAACGAACGAAACTTTATTGCTTTCATTTGGAAATGACTTAAATCTCTTCAACTGCCGTTTGGCTGAAATAATGGTGCCTGCAAACACTACACAAGATATATCTGTTCTGTGCGAGATTCCAGAAAACATTAAGTTAAAGTATGACTGCGAACAAAAAAAGGCAAAAGTTGGAATAAAATATACTAATGAAACCGCTGAAAAGCAATTTAGTCTTTGTATAAAGCCAACAATCTCTATGAGTGAAATTAGTTTCACAATAGATCCGGTAACAAAACCAAACGAAAGGAAAGATATAGGCATAAAAAACCAAAGCCCGTTTCATGTAAAGGACCTTACTCTTGGCATAGAAATAACTTCTTCGAAAGAGAATAAAGTTGAAGATATTCTTAAGTGGTTCGCATTTGGAAATGTTATAACAGATCCGAGAAACAAGAGAACAATTATTGAGATACAACCAAAGTCAACCATAAATGAGCCATTGGAAGTAAGCGTACCTCTCACGGCAAAAGCTGAAACAATATATGGGAATATTGTATTAGATGCTCCTTACCTTAAGGAGCCTGTTAAGTCAAAGCTTACGCTTGCAATAAAGCGTACTCCACGTTTAGCATTTAAAGCAAACCTAACGGTTTCAAGGACAGTAATAGTTTACAGAAATGACCTTCCCACAGAGATAACAGTTAAAGTACAAATAACTAATAGTGGAGACTTGCCAATAAAAAATATAGATATTAAAGTTGATAACCCGCAAGAATGCACAACACAATGGCTTAGGCCTCTTGATGTGCTTTCGCTTGACTCTGTTGAGCCACAAAAAGTTGGCTATATAACACTCATAGCTTCAGCGCCAGCAGATGCTACAAAAAACACAACGAAAAGATGTATAATAAGCATGACCTACGAAGACACCATTAAAGGTACAATAGAAACAGAAAATGTGGGGGTCGTTGAAGTAGTAAAAGGATAATTCTTTTTTGTTGAGGGTGGTTTTTTGATAAGTATTGTGGAAAAGCAAGAAACAGACTTTAGTGGTTACACGTTAATAGAAGGATTCCCAGGTTTGGGGCTTATTGGAACAATAACCGCAAATTACTTAGTGGAAAAGTTATCTTTTGAGAAATATGCACATATAGAAGCAGATTTCTTCCTGCCAGTTGTTAGGGTCCATAAAGGTTGGCCTAGGCATCCATCAATGATTTATGTTAATCATGAGCTTAAGCTACTTGTTGTATATTCGGAACAGATAATACCAAAAACATCAGTTTTTGAGGTTGCCAAAGCAATTGCTGATTGGGCAAAAAAAAGGAACATAGCAAGAGTTATATCTTTGGAGGGCATATACACTCAAAACACTGAGCAGAACAATTCAGAGGCTAATGATGTTTATGGGATAGCTTGCAATGAAAAAGCAAAAGAGGAGCTCCTTAAGCATAGTGTAAAGCTAGTCGAAGAAGGAATAACTAGCGGTGTAAGTTCAATTCTTATGCTTGAACTCACAAAAAGCAATGACATTATAAGCTATTGCCTTCTTGGCAAAGTATCTGTCATAGAAGACTACCATTCGGCAGCAATATGCTTAAATAAGCTCGCTCAGATTCTTGGGATTAAAATTGACACGCAACCACTTTTAAAGGAGGCAAAGCGCATGGAAGCCACACTCTCAAAACACATCAGAGATATGAAGAAAGTGCAGGACAGTGTGCAGAGATTTGAAGAAAGCGGCAACCCAATGATGTATACTTAAATTTTTAAAGTTTCTTTTAGTTTAGCCAGAGTAGAGATAATAAAGCACTCCAACTAAAATTGGCTCCATGAAAAAAAGGAACAGGGCGAAAAATATTAATGTGCTAATATAAGTTGAAATAAAAAGTGCAACTTTTTTATTGAATTTCTTTCCTTCCAAAGCTCTTGCGATAAAGCTAGCCATAAAAACGAATGGCATGGAAAGTAGTGCGAAAAAAATAGATGTGATGAAAACTTTAAACATTGAGTTAGTCGCAGATAAAAATTTCTCGGAGAGTTCTGGCCTTAGCTCAGCTGGAATTTCACCTAGCTGCTCGCGTGGCAAAGAGATTATATAAGGAAAAATATAGGCCAAAGAAACAGCAATAAGCGAGAACAAAAAGGCAACTAGAAGGGCGCTTTGAAACCATGAAATCCTTAATCGCTTCTGGAGTTTAACCTGAATGTATTTGCCAAAAATAGCCAATAAAAAGAACAAAATTGCGAATGGCAAACTACCCTTTAGCAGATCTAATATAGATAAAAGCAGTGCTAAGATATTATCAAAAAATCCCGACATTTGATTAATTAAAACAAAAACATATATAAATAGGTTTTGCTTTTATATTAAAGGGTAGGATGGACAAAACAGAATTTACAACATACCATGTTATTCAACATATAGACTTAAGCTCAATCCCGAGAAGAAAAAGAAGGTTTTTTAGAAATAAAAATCGCATAATAACTGCAGTATCTAAGCATATAGCCAACATGCCTGATGTAAGGGAAGCCGAAAAACAGCGCATAATACAAGAGCTTAGGGAAAAGCTTGAACACCTTGCAAAAGAGGAACTTATTCTTCTTTCAGAGAGAATATTTGATCAGATGAGCAAAGAAGAAGCAGAAAAGATTGTCGAAAAGAGCATAAGGGAGAAAAGAAAGGGCACTGAGCAGCTTACGAAAGCAGATATAGAGGAAATAGTCAACAGCATATATGAGCATATAAAAGAATCTAAACGCAACGAGGTTATTGAAAAACAAAAAGAAGAAACAAATAAGGAAAAAGAATTGAAGAAAGTAAAAGAGCGCTTATCTTCGCTGAAAAAAGAGCCTGAAAAAGAAGTGATGCAACCAAAGCAACGAATTCAGGAAAGCAAGAATATACCTAGCGATGATGAAATATTGGCTGAACTTAAAAAAAGTTCTTTTGATGACGAGCTAAGTGAAAGTGATCTCTCATTAGGTGATAAAGAAAAGGATGAATCATTGTTCAGGGAGCTTGAGGAACTTACAAGTGAAGAGAAGAAGAAGAAAAAGTAATTGTTAAATATCATTTATTCTTGTACAATTAAGGCTGTTTGGACCTATTAAGCTCTCATTTTCTACTCCAGGTAGCATTCCTGCTGAATGCCACATTATAAGGCCGGTGAATATGACTACGCTCTTACTTTCTCTACCGCTGTAAGAAGGAACAAAGCGCTTGAAAAGAAGCGTAATAACCCTTGTGCTTGTGGAATTTGGTGCATGTTTGAGAACAAGGTTTAAGGCGCGATTAAGCTTTAATTTTGGCTCGCAAAAGTATTCCAAGCGCTCTACGTTTTGTGGCCCCTTTATATCGTTTATTTTCATATAGACAAAAACAAAGCGATCTGTTTGATTTCCAGTTGGATTTCCTGTTGGTTCAGGTGCATAATCTGCTGGGGTCCAAAAATATAAGATATAGTCATAGTTTACTGCTCTCGGGGACATTATTTTGTCAAGGACCCTCTTTGCAAGAATTTTTGTATCATTTGCTATTGTTCCTGTGTTTGCATAATCCTCTTTCATCTTTGTGAGAAGCCAATCAACCTCATCTGCTGTTTCTAACTCGTCTGATGTGAAACGCGGTATGCTTGAATTAAGCATTGCACGCAATGCAGAAGATGCATAATCTTCATTGAAGTACTTATGAATGTTTATTTCAACGCCACGGCCGTACGAAAACGAAATATAAGCCATTCCAGCAGCAAGTGTCGCAACAATTACTAGCATAAAAAGTGCATCTGTTATTGAAGCCTGTGCCTTTTCACATTTCATTCCCATACCACCACTACCAAAAGCATTGGTTTTGTTATTGGTTTTCTCAGCGCACTATTATCTTTATAAGATACAGGCACCATGTGGACTATAACACGGCTGTTTAGCTTAAGCTTTTGTTCTATCTCAAGTGGGCAAGAAAAAAAGTTACCGTCTTGTGAAAATATTCTTTTACCTTCGTTCACGAAAGCATATATATCTATGTGCTCAAATGGTTGATTAAGGTCTACAATACCAGCCCTAAAATTATAGCCACGAGGATTAAGGCCATAGCAGATACTCTCAAATTCAGCATAATCATCTATTTCACGATCACTCTTAAGAAAGCTGGCAATGCTCATTGCATTAGAAGTTAAGCTAAAATTGGCAGATGTTTGCCTGTATATTGTATGGGCGCTATAGAAAGATGCAAAGAAAATAAGCAATGCAAATATCAGTGGAACCAGGCTTGGTAGGTCATCACCAATTGGACCAATATAGCCAGCAGCTCTTTTAAACAATTAAACCCCCCAGCATGTTGGAGCATCCCTGCTTATGCAGTCAGCAATGTTAACATTGAAGCAGTTGCTCAAATCTTTTCTTTTCCTGTACAAGTAGCAGCCGACTAACTGTTTGTTTTGCTCGCAAATGCCTTTGGCAGTAGTTGAACACGGTATCAGATAAAGATATGGTTTGCCCTTATAAATCTCATGAACCACAGTAAGTTGATCCATCGTTATTGGTGCAGATCTAACATCAAGCACTGTTCTTTCTGTAGGACACAAAAGCGCTTCCTTTTGGTCATATGAAAATATTTGTATATCTGAGTTTAGGTCAAGCTGCGAAGAGCTCACTACTGTTGGATTACCACGCTTCTTTAGGTAATCGTTGCGTTCAATAATTGCAATTATAAGGTGCTGTTTGCCTGAAGTTAAAGATGTCTCTTTTCTCAATTCTACTACATAATAAAAGTCCATAAGGTTGTAAAAAGAGTACTTCCGTCTAAAAGCAATCTCTTGTGAATCGCAAAGGGCTTTTTGGCTCACCACACGAGAGATTGTTTCGGCAGAGCTGCTTGCAATATTTTTAGAGATGTCATAAAGCAACGTTGACCTAAATGAAAACGCAAATCCAACAATTATTGCAAATAAGGCAATTGCAAGTATTAAAAGATTGATTTTGCTCAGCGTAAATTCCATCATAAAATCACTTTTTGTAATATGCGCAAACTATTGGAAATGTCTGCCTCGGGGGTGTTTCGTTGACCAAATCATAGTGACCTATTGGCATGTTATCGCGAAGATCTATTAGCGTGTAACCTTCGGAAGACCTGTCTGGACAATTATCAAGCGTTGTTGGGAAGTAAACCTGCACTGCAGTTTTAAGGCAAAATCGCTCAACAAAATCTTTGCTGTCAAACAAAATGAAAAGGCATGCAGGAGTTGCTATATCACATGCGGAAGCACATATTACTTCATCAGTTGTAGAGACAACTTTTATCCTCTGGTTTCTATAGCACGATGGTGGGTTAAAGTAAAGCTTTGACCGGCTTCTTAATTCAGAGACGTTTTCAAGCTCAGAGCGAAATTTTTCAATGCTTGCCCTTAAGCGATTTTTGCAATCCTGATTAAGCATATCGCTCATTACCATAAAACCAATGTAGAGGACGAAACCCATTATTATCACAGCAATTAAAACCTCAAAAGGCGCAGATTCTTGCGCCTTTTCATGCATTCTGCTTTTAACCGTAGATATCATGAAGTCACACTCTTTGTTGTTTTTGTCACTATCTTTTGGGTATTTTGGTACATTGGTTTTATAATATATATAATGAGAAGCGCAACAATTGCAAACACAAGGATTAAGTAAACTGCAGACCAATCGCCTTGGGCCTTTTCTTCTGGCAAGATGCCTTTTTTCAATCACACCACCATTAAATTAGAATATGCTTTGGACTATATAAAGTTTTTCAATTTAGTTAAATTTAATAATAAGTTAAAATATCAATCCTAAAGAAGAGGCGTGAATTAAAATGAAGATTGGCGGTTTTAAAGTAGGGGAATATGCATTTAAGGAAGAGGGCAAAAAAAAGCATCTTGTATTTGATTGTGCCTCATGTGTTTATCATGCATCAATATCCGATGACCGCGTTTGCATGTATCATGTGCTTTATGCACTCAATGAGATAGATGCAGATGTAATTGTACTTTCCGAGGTTTATGAGAGGATATATGATGAAAAGCAAACCCTTATTTTGAAAGAAATTGTAAAGCTTATTCAAAAGTTCTCGATGGAGGCGCCTTGGTCATACAATAACCTTGTCAATCCGCAATACCTTAAGGATGAAGGCGTTGTAAGTGCAAGACATAAAATGATTGTAACTATAACTCATGACCTAATAGCATATGATCCACTCGGTGCCTACTTTGCATGTCTGCGTGAAATTAACAGGGAAAAGGAAACGTTCTCTAGCAGCGGCCCTGATTACAAAGCAGGTTCTGCTATTTACCTCAAGACACTGCTTTACATTAAAAGTGCATTTGAGGAATGCGAACTAATAAAGCAGACAAAGAAGTTTTTAACTGAGCTCAAGGAGATGCCTGAATTTAAGGAAATTTATAGGGCTTTGTTTGAAGCGCAAATAAAGCCGGCCTTTATCGGATCGCGTCTTGTTTTTAGAGAAGAAGAAGGCATGGAGCTTCTCGATGAGTATTTGGTTAAGAATAGCACAGTCCAGATATTTAGCCATCCAAACCAGACACAAAATCTTTACTTCATAAATCCCCCCGAATATACTTTGAGCCCAGAAAAATATTTCGTACTTAGCAAGGCAAAAGAGATTGTCTCTGGCTATACGCCGGGCAAGGCATCACTGAGCACAGTTGCAAAATCGAGGGAGTATTTTGAGCGTTTATATAGAAGCACTATAATGGAAATAGCACAACAGCATAACATCTCGCTAAACAAAAAAGAAATTGTTGAACTCAGCGAAATTGTTGCAAGATACAGCGTTGGTTATGGCATACTTGAAATACTTCTAAGCGACAGGAAGCTCACAGACATCTACCTTGACTCCCCAATAGGCCAGACGCCGCTCTATGTTATGCACTCTGATTTTGATCAGTGCCTTACAAATGTCCTTTATACAGAAAGGGAAGCATCTGCGCTTATCACAAAGCTCAGAGCTATGAGCGCAAGGCCTTTTGATGAAGTACATCCAGTGCTTGATTTTGACCTACCTGAGCTCGAGACTAGGGTAGCAGCTATAGGACCGCCACTTGCACCAGATGGCGTTGCTTTTGCATTCCGCCTACATAAAATAACGCCTTGGACATTGCCTCAATTCATAGATGTAAAATACCTAAATCCTTTGGCTGCTGGATTTATTTCATTCTTAATAGATAATCAAGCAACAATGCTTGTAACTGGTTCAAGAGGCTCTGGCAAGACATCTTTGCTTAGTGCATGCATCCTTGAAATTCCTAAGAACACAAGGATTATTGTGCAAGAGGACACGCTTGAAATACCCGTAGAATACATGAAAAAAGTTGGTTTTAACATACAGCGCCTAAAAACAAGATCGCCCATAAGTGTGTCAAAAACTGAAGTTGAGGTTGAACCAGAGGAAGCGCTTAGGACTGCCCTGCGCTTGGGCAACAGCGCGCTTGTCATAGGAGAGGTGCGTTCAAAAGAAGCAAGAACATTATACGAAGCGATGCGCATAGGTGCCGCAGGCAATGTTGTAATTGGCACAATACATGCTGACTCAGCCTATGCTGTTTGGGATCGTGTTGTTAATGACCTTGAAGTTCCCACCACTTCTTTCAAGGCAACAGATATAGTTGTTACGGCACGCCCAATAAGGTTTTATGGCTCATTAAAAAGTAACAGACGGGTTGTTGAGATAACAGAAATAAGGAAGCATTGGATTGAGGAACCTGCAAGAGAAGGCGGCCTTTTAGATCTGATGAGATATTCTGCAAAAGAAGATAATCTTGAGCTTTTGGAGGACAATCTTAAAGAGTCTGAGCTTTTTGATAAAATCTCGAGAATATCTGGACAAACCCTTGAAGAGATGTGGAAAGATATAAGAATGCGTGCAGAGTCAAAGCGCTACCTAGTAGAAATGAAAAACAAGCATGATATACCTGAGTTATTAGAAGCTGACACTGCATCAATGGCAAATGACAAGCTTATGCTTCTGAGGGAAAAACAAATCAGAGAGTTTGGCAAAGTAAACTATGATGAAATTCTTGAGCAGTGGAAGAAATGGCTAAATGATAAAATAATACCAAGGCTTATAAAGAAATGAAGTCGTGGTTATATGCCTGAAAGAGCGAAAAAAAGCACTGGTTACACAATAGGTCAGCTTTACAAAGGCATTGTTGTAGAGCGCGGCTTACCTGAAGAAGGTGAAAGCAAGCTGATGAAAAAAAAGATGCCAAGGTATGTGCGGTTCTGCAAGAGAGTTGCAAGAATGGTGCCTGCGATGGGCGGGCAGAAAAAATTTCCAGAGGAGCACAACAATGCAATTGAATTTCTTGGCTGGGATCTTAGACCAGAAGAGTTTTCAGCAGCAGTCAACTTCATTGCACTAATTCTTGTTTTTTTAGCTTTCGCTATTTGGCTTGTAGTTGTATCTAGCCCAATTGCCAAAGCGCTTTCGACAGTGCCTTACAGTGCGTATGCATTGCTTGCTATGCTTGTGGTTGCCGCACTTTCAGTAGCAAATTATATTTACCGTTATCCAATATCAGCTGCACAGGCAGAACAGAAAAAAGCCCTTGGGTATATACCTGAGATTGTAGGTTACATGATAATGTCAATGAAGTTAACACCAAATCTTGAAAAAGCGGTTGAGTTTTCTGCAGACCACGGAAGGGGCAAAATAGCTGAAGAGTTTAAGAAGCTCACATGGGATATAAGCACTGGAATATATACAACCATAACTGAGGGGCTTGACAGAGTTGCATACAGATGGGGCTCTTATGCGCCGGAATTCAAGCGTGCACTAGTTAGGATAAGGGCATCAGTGCTTGAGGACACTGAAGCAAAAAGGGATGCGGTGCTAAACAAAACCATGGATGAGCTTCTTGCCACCATTAAAGAAAAAATGGATGCTTATGCAAGAAGCTTAAGGCAGCCTGCTGTTGTGCTTTTTTTTGTGGGTGTGCTTTTGCCACTTATCCTCATGATAATACTGCCTATTGGTTCAGTATTCAGCGGCTTGCCACTTGCAAATCCTCTCGTAATAATTGCTTTGTACAATGTAGCAATACCTCTTGGGTTGATTTATTTTTCATTAGGGATTTTAAAGCAGCGACCGCCTACACAAGAAGCACCAGAGATACCCGATGATTATCCAGGATTACCACCAAAAAATAAAATTAGGTTTGGAAATAATTATATTGACATCTTCTTGTTGGTTGGAATTGTTGCTTTTATTGGCATAATTGCTTCTTATTATTTTCATCAGGAAGGCTTTCCCCCAAAAAGCATGCTTAGGTCAGAGTATGGCGAAAAACCTTCTCAAATTATAAGAGCTGACCGCACTGAAAAAGAGGTACTTGAAAGAAGTGGTTACCCAGAAGATTATTTTGATATACCTAATGGTGTGCTTTATAAGCAATATTTGAGCAGTTATTCAGAAAGTAGTAGCGCTGACATAGAGAAAAAGGCAGAAAATAAGGTTTTATTTGAAAAAAAAATATTCTTTATGACAAAAGAAAATGATATAACGCCCTACAATCTCTGGTTTGGGCTTATATTAACTTTTTCCATCTGTCTTTTCATCGTTTTATATTATCCGGCGAAATACAAAAGAAAGATACAGCTTGAAATATCAGCCATGGAAAGCGAATTTAAAGATGCACTTTATATTATGGCTTCACGTCTCGGAGAAAACAGGCCAATGGAAGAAGTGCTCAAGCAAACTATTGATTTTTTACCTAACGCAGTAATAAGCAAACAAGTGTTTTCAAAAACAATTGATAACATCACTCTTCTTGGAATGCCTTTGGACAGCGCTGTTTTTGATCAAAAGTTTGGCTCTGTTGCAAGGATACCCTCTGAAGTTATAAAAACCGGGATGCGCCTTGTAGTAGATGCTTCAACCTTGGGCACGAGTATTGCTGCAAGAACATTGGCATCTTTGTCTATACAGCTTGATAACACTGAAAAGGTTGCAAAAGCGCTGAAGGAAATGATTGATGAGATAACAGTAACAATGCGCACCATGGCAGTAATAATAGCCCCTGTTGTCTTGGGCATAACAACGGCACTTTTCAAGATAGTTGTGCTTACGATGGCTAGCATATCACAAAGCTTAGAAGGAAGCAGCTTAGGTGGACTATCTGGAAACATACCAACTGTGGGGACAAGTGGAAGATATGGAAACCTTGGTGCTTTAACTGAATCATTTGCAAAGGTAAGTGTAAGCAGCTTTGTAAAACCGGAAGCACTAGCACATATTGCTGATCCGCTGCAATTCATCATCATAAGCGGAATATATGTATTTCAAATTGTTGCTATAATCCTATACTTTGTAACAATGCTTGAAGAGCGAAATAAGCTTCTTCTCAGACTGAACATCGCAAAGTATCTTCCACTTGCTTTGGCAATATACATTGCGACAGTCATGGGCACCAACGTGCTTCTTGAAACGATGACAAGCGGAGTGTAACTGCAATGATGAACAAAGGTTATTTTTGGCCTTTTAGGTTGTTGATTGCAACAATATTTGCGCTTGCGATGCTCACAATAATAATTTCTGCTTTGGAGTACTTCAAAAATGTGGAAAGATCAACAAGCTACGAGAGGTTTGAAAACGGCTTCAAAAATGCGCTATATGCTGCAAGCAGCGATCCAAGTTATGGCTTGGCAAAAGAGAAAAACATCACAATTGTTGGAATAATAACAGCAGGCCAATTTTCAGAAAAATACAAAATACCCTCAGAATGCATAGAGTTTCAGGCAATAAGCGGCATGCTAATAAAGCTCTCAGAAAACAAGCGAAGGGTTATCATTGAGAAGGAAATAACGATTGATGTTTATTTCCATTGCATACGATACAACGTTGGAGAATGCGAAATAAAATGCTACATATCCTTTGGCAAAGCGCCAAAAATTGGTTAAAGGTTACATTGGCTATACAAAAGGTTTAAATATAAGAAATAGTATTCTTATGAAATATAACTCGTGAGGTGAGGATATGATGCGTATGAATTCAAAAGGGCAGGCTTTCTCAACATTCCAGCTGCTTATATCTGCAATAATTGCGCTGGCTATACTTGTGATCCTGCTTTCCGTGCTAGGAATAATTCCAAATCTTTTCAATATATCCCAGAATCCAGTGGATGCGATGGTTGACAAGATAAAAGATGCGAGGAACAAGCCAGCCGTGCCAGTACAAGGCGGTAAGGTAAATTTCACAAAGGACAACAGAACTGTTACAACTGAAAGCATAGCAAGTGTAAGTGGTGTTGGTCTTGAAAAAGAACAAATATGCTTAAGCCCGGGCCAATTTATGGGCCAAGCAGAAATAATCAGCAAAGGCCAAGATGGTTCAAAAGAGAAGCAATGGACTGTAGTAGAGGATGGTTCAAGGATAACTTACAATAAGGACAATGTGCAGACAACATTTACAGTTATTTGCCATTCTTCAGCGACAAGGCTCAAGACTTACATTGAAGAGGATCTTCCAGAGATAAAGGTAGAGTGGATGGACAGCGGCTCTTTTAAGTGCAAGTGCCTTGATAATGAGCAATTCAAGGAGCAGCCATGTTGCCTAATAGTGCTTAAATACTCTAGCTAAAAGGCTATGAAAGATGGCCAAAAAAAGCGCATCTAAGAAAAAAAGCCCCAATACTTTTATAGGACACTCTTGGCAAAGATTTAGCAAACAGAGCTTGAAGAAAGAGCTTTTGGCATCAGCAAAGTTTCTAATTTTTTTTCTGATTTCTTTTTCCATTATTTTCATTATTTTTTCTTTTCTGCCAATAGAAATTTTCGAATTTTTCACAGCAAAGATATCTGCAGCAATTCTCGAAGCCGTGGGCTATTCTACCAAAATAATAACCGATGAACCCGTAAAGATTATTGTGAACTCTAAACACACGATTGAGATAAGCTACCTATGCACAGGAATTATTGAAACTATCGTGGTTGTAAGTGCGGTTGCAGCATCACTTGGAATAAGTCTCAAGAAAAGGCTCATTGGTGCTTTGGCAGGAGCTATTTTTGTGAATGTGCTTAATATATTAAGGATAATTGTAACAATCGTTGCAATATCGAATCTGAAAGATATTGGCTTTGTGGATTTTATACATAATGTGCTTTTCAGGGCAACTCTTTTTGTGGGCATCGCTGTTTATTATGCTGTCTGGTTTTTTGCCTCAACAAGAAGCTTTAATCCAATAGCACGTTTTAAGCTATGGCTTTTCCCTAAAATAAATTGTAGAAGAAACAAAAAACAATAATTATATTAATAACAATAGCATTTCTTATTCATAAATCAGTATCTGGAATAAATATCTGGGGCGTAAAAGGATGTTAACAGATAAGCTCGGCTCTATTTACGCAGGCATAGAGGAGAAATGGTTTGAGCTGCTTAAAGCACTGCAGGAAAAAGGCATTCCTGCGTATAGCTATGCTGAGTTCTTAGAAAGCAGGGGCATACCATCTTTGCCTTTTACAATAGCCATCATAATACTCCTTCTTGTAATTTTGTTTTCATTTTCTTTTGGGGGCGCATACACGGATGTGAGCTTAACTGTTACAATAAGGGATGATCAGGGGCAATCGCTAAGTGATGTCAAGCTCGAATTATATAATGACGATGGGCAAACACTTAAAAGTGAAACTGTGCAAAGTGGTTACAAGATTGAACTTAAAAGAGTTAAGATTGGCTCAACCATAACAGCATCTGCTTCAAAATCTGGTTACAGAAGTGCTTCGGCCGAAAAAGAGATAAATTCCAAAACCGCAACTATAAGCATAACACTTAAGAGAGAGGCAAGGCTTGTTTCTGCAAAAGTCCGGCTCATCGATGAGCTTACCTCAACCTTGATCAGAGATGCGAGGTGCGAAGTTTCTTTTGATAAGAATACATTAGGCATTACTAGAGACTATGATGGCTTGTTTTTGGTAAATGTGCCACAGAAAACAGATGTGGTGCTAAAATGCACAGCTAATGGCTATGAAGACCTTCAGGAAGCAATGCGATTTGATGACGGTGAAATCAAAGTAGTAAAGTTGAAGCCAAAATCGGTTGATGTTAATTTAAGCACTCTACTGATAAGCGTATATGACGAGGAAACAAAGCAGCTTATAAAAGGGACAAGCATTCGCATTATAAACTCATCAACAGGCGTCACGATAACAGACATTAATTCACAGAGCGGCGATTATACTGAAAAGATAAAGATAAACACCCAGGTTAGGATAATTGTAGAAAAAGCAGGTTATATGAGCTATGTTGAAGATTTCACCATAAGAACCGCAGAGGTTGTTAAGAAAATATACTTAAAAAAAGGCGGTGCACAACTTATAGTAAATGTTACCTCAAAGGATGGCATTGTGCAAGTAAATGCTGATGTTTCGCTTTTTGACTCAAACTTCCAACTCGTTTCTGCAAAAAAAACTGCCGTTTTAGGGAATGCTGCTTTTGATGGTATTGATCCAAACAGGGATTATTATTTTAATGCATTCAAAGAAGGTTTTCTGCCGGCTTATGGAAGAATAAGTGCAGGGACCAAAAGCTTGGATATTAAACTTGAAAAGCCAACAGCACAAAATTCTGCATTGGTGAAAATAACAGTTAGGAACAGCTCAGGCAATATTACAAACAATGCAGCGCTGAAATATTATCGCATTATAAATGCATTCAAGATTCCTCTTGGCATTCCTGTGAGAAAAACAGGGCTTACAGGCACAATTATAGAAACCCTTCCAGAGGGTACATTCCTTATAGCTGCCGAGACTGAAGTAGAGTATGGTGAAAAGGAAATAACAGTGATGGCAGGCATCGACCAACAGGTTGACATAAACATGTCAAGAAAGCCAAACTTTGTTGAGCTTCGATTAATTGATGGGAATGGAATGCCTTTGAAGGGAGAAGTTATTGTAAAGAGCAAAAGCGGAAAGACACTTTTTGCTGGAAATGTAAATGGGGGCGCGATTTTTGACAGTGAGATGAATGAAAGCTTTTTGGTGAGCGTGAAAACGCCTGATGGCAAAACATTTGAGCAGGAAGTAAGGGTTGGCGCAAACAATGTTGCTGAAGTCCGATTAGGGGCTGATAAAAAGGAACTAACAGATGGTGTCAAGCCCATAATAGAGTTTGCTGGAGTTTTTGATTCTGGAGGAAAAAGCATTGAAGGAGTTACGGCTGGGGAGTTTGCTTGGCTGCGTTTCAATGTCAGTTTTCCCCAGGGTGAGAAAACAGGCATACATATAAGGGTTGGGCCTGATAGCATTGCGTCTGCCGATGCCCAAGAGATTGGAATTTTTGGTTTTGATGGAAATGCAAGCAGCTTTGTGTATGGCAAAAGCTATCAGGCACCTTTAGGTGAACAAAAGGATCTTGCAAGCAAAGGTGCAGCGAATGAGAGAAACAAATGGCTTGAGCTTTACTTTAACAAAGCACCATCGCAAACAGCAGTAAGCATAAAGGTAAAAACAGATAATATAAGCAGAGAAAAAGACTTTGAAGTACACTACAGAGCTTGGAGCGAAATAGGTACAAAAGTATTCAGAGACCCTGCAGACAGCGTGCTTGGAAATGAGAAAACAAGCAATGCAAAGCAAGCGCTTTATGCTGAAACAAAGATTGCAAGAGTAAAGGTATTTGAAGGAAAAGCAAGCTGCTCTGAAGAACTCTGCATAGCTCTTGCTTTAATAGACTCAAACAATGTGAAGGTTAAAGAAGATGGTTTCTCTGCAGTTGAGGGTCAAACATATGCTCTAGAAATCTCTGTAAATTCTGGCAAAAAGATGAGTGCTGAAATTGTAGTAAGAAGCGAAAACTCAAATGTATTGCTTTCAGAGCTTACCGAAGATGTGTTGTCCTTTAGCCCGAAGGGAGAATTTTCAAAGACTGAGTTAAGGGGCTCCTTAAAACTCGAGGCAAATTCTTCAAAAATTGTAAGGGCTTACTTCAAAGGCAAGTCAGCCGGTACAGCAACGCTTGAGGCCCTTGTTAGGAGCGGAGACCTGAACGCAAATAAAAAGATAAGTTTCAATGTAACTGGAAGCAAAGAAATGCTTGCTGAAATTTATAAGAAAGGTGAAATAAAGGCAGGTGAAAAGCTAAGAGTTACCTTAAGGGATTCTGAAACAAAGGATCCCATCACAAATGCTTTTGTTTCAATAACAAGGGAAGGTGAGGTGCTTTTAAGCACTACTGGAAACAACACAAATGAAAACGGTGCAAATGGCATTTATGTCTTGGGTATAGATAAGCTAAGCCCGGGAAAGTATGTGCTGACAGCTAAGGCAGTTGGTTACAAAGATGCTTCTTTCCCAATAGTAATTTCAGCAGAAAAGTTACTTTCAATAGAACCACAATTAGAAATAATGCTAAATAAGGGCGAGAAACAAAGAAGCGCAAAGCTGAAGCTTACAAATGGCTCATTTGATGTTATAGATAAGCTTGGTTATGAAGTAAAAGGCCTAAGCGGGGATACAAGCGATTTTAACATCATAGTTGCTCTGCCTCCAAAAATAGATGTCAGCAGAACCATTGATATTGAAGTGGTTGCCATATATAAAGGAGATGTTGAGAAAAGAGCATATGCTGAATTTGAACTTATTGTTAGTGGATCTGAAAACCCAGTAGTAACTGCAAAAAGCAAAATAAAGGTTTCATACAATAAAGAGATTCCACCAGAGTGCATTGAGATTGACAAAAGTGAGGCTGAGATGCATTTCTCAGGAATTGCTGGCTCAGCTGAAGTCTTGCCTTTGACAATAACATACAAAAATGAAGCCTTTTGCAATAAGCCGCTTACATTCACGCCCAAGATGAAAAGCGATGATGATAAGCTTGTGCTAAGTGCACAGCCCTTCACCATAGTGCCTGGTGAAAATAAGACTATTGAGCTGAAAATAACAAACAATGCAGAAAGAGTGGGTGTGTTTGAGCAAAAAGTAGAAGCTACGGTATTCCTAGAAGCACCCGAGGTTACGAAAAGCATTAGCTTGGGGATATTATTTACAGATCCTGCTTATGCGCTCCAGACGAATGATAACATACCGATATTCATGAGTTTTGATGTTGCAAAAGGCAGCTTTAGCGGAACAGCACCTTTGTTTGCGAAGAACTTTGGCAAAAAGGTTATTGAAAATATAAGGTGGAGCGTTAAGCCACCACAGCAGATTGAAATTTATATAACTTCTACAACCGGCAGTGGTAGTGGACAGCCACAGAACATTCCCAACCAGCAAATGCCTGGAATGCAAAATTTCATGCAAGCACCAAACACGCCTTACATACAAGGAAACCCTTCAATGGCCGGAACCCAGTTTGCTGTAACCCTTGCTCCAGGCGAAGAAATGGAACCAAAAACAGTATTGGCAACAAGCACTGCAGCTAACCTCACAAGAGGGCCTCACAAGGGCGAGATAATACTGACTGGAACTGTCGATGGCAAGCAGTTCCAAAAAGTAGTTTCGATATGGGTATTTGTTTCAACAGCACAATGCATAAAAGTTGCCCCAGCTGATGAGCTTTACTTCTCAAGTGAGGATTCATCTCAGGGTGTAATAGCAAAGAAGATAACAATAAAGAACGAATGCGGAGAAGTAGCCAGGAACTTTATCCTAAAGCCCCAAAACCTTGGAAACAACACTTTGAGCATAACACTTCTTGGCAATAAGGACTTTTTGTATCCTGATGAAAGTGCACAAGCACAAATAGTTCTTACAAAGCGCGGTGATTACTTCAATGCTCAAAGGCCTGATAACATAATTGTTAGTGTTTTCCTAGTAAATAGCCAGAAATTTGTTGATTCTAATCCCTTGCCTGTGCTTATTGAAGTAGGAAAGAAGCCAGATGTATCTGCTGGTCCAGTTTATAAAGAAGTGCAAATACCTGTTTGCGGCGAAACATCTTCAGTTAAAAAATCAGTCCAGTTCCCTGTAATGAGTGCAGATATTGGCTGTGATTCTGGCTACTGCGACGCAGTGCAGCTTTCTGGCTATATTGTGGAGCGCATAAAAGGTGTGATGCAAAAAGTTGACAAAGTGCTGCAGCAAAACGATTTGGTGAGCAGCTATGCTATGTGCAGCCAGTTGGAAGGCTTCTGCAGCTTTTCTGCAATGGGCATAGTGCCTGAAGTTTACACAGTTTATATGAGAAATGATTCTTTTGGAAAAGAAGTTCTGCAAAGAAGGGTTGAAAGCTCAAAGGAGTTTGCAACATTTGTAACAGAATATTTCCAAGGCGATGTTAGTGAGATAGTAAAGAGCGCAACTGGTTTCACAACAAGCAAAATATTCATGACAAAGCCTCTTGTTGGCTGCGGTCGCTATAAGATATCAATACAAGGCGCTGTGCAGAATATTCAAGGGCGTTTGTCAAGAGAAAACTACTTTATACTTGTAAAAATTGTTGAAGATAGGAAAGTTACGCCTGAGTGCATGATGCGTATCCAAAACATTGCAAATTTCTTACCATTAGATCGTGGGCTTGCTGCTGACAAACATTATAATACCTGGCTCGGAACAACCGAGGGTTTGGATGCCACACGTAAAGCAGCTGAGCTTTTTGCACAAAAGCTTTTTGATGATAAGAGCAGAGTTAATGTTGCATATCACACGAATAAGCTTAAAGTTATTCTCGGTGAAATACCTGAAAGCGGCATTGCAAAGATTTCAATGAACCAGGTATCGCAACAGCAGGCACAGCCTGCAACCCTTGGCGTTACAATAAATAAGCTTTATGTTACGCTTGACGAAAAGATGCAGGATGAAATGATTGCAAAAGCATCTGAAGCGCTTAAGCAACTCATGGAGGGCTCATTTACTGTTGAGGGCTGCATAACAAAGGATGACTCTGCACTTGTAATATCAAAGCTCGAGCACACCGGCGACCTTGACATTGAGAAAGCATCAGACACAATTGAACTTTACTATAGTATGCCTATGTGCGTTGATATGAACGTAGTTAGCACAGTTCTTGAGCCGGTGGTGCTAAAAACAAGCTTTGCTTCGATGAAAGACAATGAAAAAGCAGGTATTCAGGATGTTTGGATTGAAGTCGATGGCAAGAGAATTTCAGAGTACTCTGAAAGGCAGGAGGGGACGCCAATCACACTTGAAAAAGAGGGTGGAGAAGAAAGCAAAAAGTTTAAGAAAAGCTTTAAACTATGCGTAAAGGCAAATGATGCTTACTTTGAGCTTGCTGCAGGCAAGAAGATTGGTGTGAAAGCCAGAAGCGTTATATTTGCAACTAAGGAGATGCGCTCATGGAAGGAAGTAACACTTGAGCTTTGTGGGATACACCCATATAAGCTAATTCAAAAGATGTCTAATGAAAAAGTAGAGCCTGGCAAAAGCAAGGTTTTTTATGCAACGGTTGGCTGGAAAGGCGAGCCAAATGAGATTGACTTTGCTGCTACAACTAGGGGTTTGACTGCAAGCGATCGCTTGAAAAGAGCACAAGAGCTCATGGAAGATGTTGGCAAAGGCGGCCGCATTGATGATTCGCCAATAGGCCAGAAAATATTGGGCCTGAAAAGGCAGGGTTATGGGCTTTATTTCGGTGCTTGCTTAGCCGTATCTTTCATCTGCCATGTAGTTACAGGTTTAGATCCTCTTGGCATTAGGGCTCTAATAAATGCCATGATCGACTGTTTGCCTGCAACAATAGGGGGGCTTTTTGGCACTACAAAAGCGGGGCAGGGGTTCCAAAAAGCTTTAAACGATGCTTGGGAAAAGGTTAAATCAAATCTTAGATGGTTCTATGCGCCATGGAGCAGCGGAAAGGCAACTCCAAATACAGAAGCGGGGCTTTATGGGCAAGCAATGGATGAATTCTGGGATAATGCAGTGCCTGCTGCAATATTGGGCTTTGAGGCAGATTGGCTTGCAACAGAATTGCGCTCTTATGTTTACTCAAGAGGTTGGGCAAACAAGACAATAGGTAGCACCGAAGCCATAGATACAATTGCTGAACAGATGGCAAAAGATGCAACACAAAAGTTTACCTCAAAGTATCTAAAAGGTGTTACGACGGCAGCATCGGATGATTTTATTAATGCTTTTACCCCTCAGTTACAGAGTTCATTACAAGAAAGCATTTCAAGCACATTAAGAAAAAACAGCAGCATGACATTTGGAAAACTTATTCAAGATAAAGCGGTTATGCAAAGCATGTGGCAAAAGGCAACGTCGGATGAGAAAATAAAAACGCTTGTTTACAGCAAAGGGTTTGGCCGCGGAGCAGAAATAGAAAAACTTATTAGCAGCCACGCTGAAGATTTCCTTAGAAAAAGCGTTGATCCTAAAGATATAAAAGAAATTTTTGGCTCAAGCTCTGTCAGCCAAGAAGATCTCGCAAAGGCAATTGTAGATCAGATAGATAGCGCTGGATACAAAACATATGGAGTTAGGTTAACAAAGGATGTGCGAAAAGGTCTAATTAGTTCAGCAAAAAAGGGTATTAGCAAGGGTCATATTTATGCAGATAGTATAGAGGGACAAGTGAATAATGCCTTAAAACACATACATATGGATAGAAGTAATGAGCTCATGCAAATTTATGGGCAAAATGTACTTGACAATCTTGATGATGTAATGGCCCAACCAAAGCAGCCCGGGGCTTTTAAGAGAATGATTGAGGCAATGAAAACAAGGAGCTTTTGGGCACGCTTGGCAAAAAGCATTGCCTGTGGCGCTGTTTCAAATGCTGCAGGATATGCTGCTTATTCAAGCCATGTAAAAGGCGGGATTGAAGAACTTATGGACAAGGGGTATATTCCAGAGGCGGGAGTCAGCGTTGGAGATCCTTCAAAGCTTATCAGCGGCTACACAGGCCCTAAACTTATGAAAAATAGGACTTACAAGATAACAATAAGCAAGGATGATTACGGAAACATAAGCTACAATCTTGAGCTTGTGGATACAGAAAAAGAAATAGAAGAAATGCGCGCTGCCATAAGCAAAAACCCTTCTGCACTGTGGCGCGAAGATTGTAAAGAGTACCGTGAAAAAGGCCTTTCTGAAATGGTCGGTTGCTTGGCACCAAAAACAGGTGATTACATAAAGCCAGAAGAGGTTGTCGCTTACTACAAAAACAGCGGCTTTATAAGGGAAGCTTCAATACAATTCAATGTGCACGAAGCGCTGATAATGGCTGCGCTTACAACAAGATTTGAAAACTTCGAGCCGTGCCCTGTAAACCAGAAATGGTACGAAGGCGAAGACAGTGAAAGAAAGCTCACCATAAAATGCGTAGCAATGCACATAAGTGAGAAGCTTGCAGCAAATCAGGATAATATAAGGTCTGCATTTGAAGTCCTTAGCAAAGAAAGGTCTGCTGATAAAGCAAGAGCCTACGCGATGGATGTCGAAGCTAAATACAGGATGTGGAAAACATACGACACATGCAAAGGAGAAGGGGGCTAATTTAAGTGAAAGTCCGTGGTTTTAATCTGTTTACAGCACTACTCGCAATGATAATTGTCGTAACAAGCTCCATGCTTGTGCTAATAATGATACAAAATGAAAGAAACGCGAACACCATTGTCGAAAATGCAACAAGTGATGCTAGGCTTGAAGCGGTTATAAGGACAATGCGCACAGATGTGCTCAATTCTTTCAACCATTATGTTAGGGAAGAAATAGAGTACTACACAAGCATGAATCCCATTCCAATAGAAGATCTCTCTGTTTGGGAGGATTGGGATACACTCATAAGGTATTTTATACACGGTTACTTTGGACGTAGTGGTTCACCCATGTTTGCATCACAGATAGCAAACAGCATGCCAGAAATGATAAGAAGCTACCGCGAAACCCTAACTTATGAAGCACGTTACAAAGTTGAAGTTGTCGGCGACGATGAAAAGTTAAAGGATGCAATACTTGAGCTAATACTTGTATCAGCAGAAGAAGATGATTTCATTGAGGTAATTCAATGTGATGGCACACCGCAGGGCTGCCCCATTGGAAGCTTTTATATTAATCTTAGAATAACAAAGCTGAGCAATGAAAAATATGAAAGCTTGCCAAGGATTGTGGTGCAAGACCTTGTAACAAAAAAAGAGATTAGGGAAATAATACTTCCAAAGGCAGACCTAAAGATGTATGTCCCATCACGGCTTTTTAAGGCAATGGCTTATACGAGATATTTTATGCATACTGACTTAACTAATGTAAATTCTTCTAATGATTATGGTTATTTATCTCCAAGAATACACAATGAGATTGATTCAATGGCTTTAGGCATCTGTGACTATGGATTTTGCAAACCTCGGGAAAATCCATACTTTCCACCAACTGCAAGGTTTATTGAGGACAAAGGATGTCCCAATAGCGGCAGAAATCAGTTAGATAAAGTAATTGGGAATTTTAGAGGCCATTCTTTTGTCTATAACCCATCAGATGGTGCTGATTTAAGAGAATCTCTTGAGAAGCTTGTAAAGATGCGCATATGCGATCTTTCTGCAAAGCATGTTGCACCTTTAAGCACAGATAAATTCACAGTTGCGAAGGGGCCTTCTGTGGAAGGCGTTGATTGCTATGTTACGTTTGATAGGGTTTCAGCAACTGCTACATCTGCGAAAAAAGTAGAATATTCTTTGCCGGGCCTTACTTTACCAGGCATAATGCCACCCCAAGAGCCAAACAATCCAAGTGCATGTCCCTTCAATTTCAACTTACCACAAAACCGAAATTTGGGGTACTACATAGAAGGAAGCAAAATTAAGTGGCCGTCAGAGAAAACAATTAGCGTCCATCAAGACGTTTGTAGTGCACTTTTAGCTACTGTGCCAGGCCTTGAACAAAAGCTAAGGTTTTGTGGTGTTCAAAATTGGAGTTGTTGTGCAGAGATTGCTGAAGCTACCTTTGTAGTTACTTTTATAGAAGGCGATGCAAACTATAAGGTAAACAAGAACAGGAATGTGAGATTTATGTTCCAGATTCCTGACATGAGCTACACGCCATTTAATCCAAATTACACTTCTGGATCAGTGCTTGGAACGCTTGGTTGTGCTTTAGAGCATCAGCCGAGATTACAAAGCTGCAACCCAGATCAATGGACTTGCCAAACATATGAGTATCAGGGCAATGTATATGGCTGCTATCCAAAAGTGCCATAAACAGAATATTAAAGGACATTTTAATGCATTTAAATTAAAGATAAGATTAATAAATCACAAATAACTATATAGATACCAAAAAAGCCATTAAAGATAGGCGGTTGGTTTAAATGCCATTTACTGAAGCGCTCAAGGAAAAGTGGGAGAATTTTAAGTTTTGGCTTGAGGAACACAACATCCCAATACCTTTATTTTTTATATTAGTTATTTTAGCGATAGTTGCGCTTGCGTATTTTTTAATAACCATGTTTTTACCTACAGAAGAAGTATATTATTCTCTTAAAATAACTGTTTTGGATAGGCAAAATCAGCCCATAAGCAACGCTACTGTCACAATTAAAAGCGAGTTTTTTAAGGAAAAGACAGAGAAAACAGATTCTAGGGGCAGAGCATCTTTTGAACTGCCAGCAAAGAAAGAATTTACAGCAATAGCAACCTATCAAGAGAAATCTGCTTCGCTAAAAATGTCTCTTGAAAGTGACAGGGAAGAAAAAATTGTGCTTCCAATTGAAATCGTTACTTATGCTGATAAAAAAGTAATATTTTACAAAGGTGAAACTTCTGAGAAGGCAACCGAGATAAAAGATTTTTCAGCATATTGCTCAAAAGCTGAGTGGAACAAAAACCTTTTGGCTTCTGGCGGTGAGGCCACTCTTGAAAAAATACCAAGTGACTGCGGAACATTAACATTGCGCATCGGAAGTGAGATATATACAACAACAGACGTAAGTGCAAGGCCTTTTGAGGTCAGGGTTAAAAGCATTGCAACCAAAGGCAGCATTCTTGCAATAATAAAAAGCTTAGAAACTGGGCTTGCTGTAGGTGCTGGTGAAGTAAGTGTTTCCCTAATCAATGAATTTGGAATTACTATAGAGGGCCCTCTACCAAGTAGTGCCGCTGGCTCTGTTACTTTTACTGATATTGAACCTGGCAAGTATGCTGTAAGCGTCTCTGGGGCTGGAAAATATAAAAGCACAACAAGTGAATACAAAGAACTAAAGGGCGCGGGACAAGTAATATTTGATGTCAGTTTACAGCCTGCTGAAAAGGTTTATAACATAAAAGTGCGAGTATCTGACACAAAAAGCCAACCAGTAAAGGCAATGCTCGAACTCAGAGATCTTTCAAACAATATCATAGTGCAAAGCAGATATGCTGATGACAAAGGCGAATACACATTCAAAGTTGATGAGAACAAAAGCTATAACCTTATAGTGAAAGTCGGCGAATGGGTTGAAAATTTCAATGTGAGGCCTAGCGAATCTTTTTACGATATAACATATGATGAATCAAAGCTCAGTAAATGCGCAACATTATTTGTTTATGTGAAAGACTCTGAAGAAAAGGCACTTGAAAAAGCAAAAGTGGAAATCTTCAAAAAGAGCAATGAATCTGCTGGTCTACAATGCTCTACAGGTGCAGACGGCAAATGTGAATTTTACAACCTGCCAGAGGGCCTTTACTATGCCAAAGCATCTTTTGCAAATTATCCGCCTGTGCAAAGCGGAATTTTTGAGGCAAAAGCAAACATGCAGAAGCCGATTGAAGTTGTAATTAAAATAGAGATTCCTAAAGCTCAATTCGAGTTTGTTGTTTATGGAGAAAACGATGAAAGATTGCAATCAGTAAACATAACTGCTTATGACTCTGCCTCAAGCAATATTCTGGGAGAAAGTAAAACTGATACAAACGGGGTTGGTAAAATTTCAGTTCTTGCAGGCCTGAAGCCATACTTTGTTATAGACGCAGAAGATAGTGATTACCTACCTTATATAACAATGCCAATGAGCGCAATTTTCGGCATTAAAACAACTAGGGAGATAAGATTAGTAAGAGGAAAAACACTGAAAATAATTTTTGACGGCCTTAAATCGCAAGATGGTAATGCGGAAAAAACACTAAGTGCTGGTAGTGCCTATAATGCAAAATTCAGACTGATTGTACCAAATAAAGGTTATACTAGTGCGGGCATTTTTGTTATTTCCGGCAATGACATTTCTGGTAAAACAAACTTGATGGAAGAAGACACAACCTATCTCGGTGGCATAAAAACCTCTGCAACGAGAATCTCGCGCGGAACCTCTTATACGCCACCGACAGGAACAGCCACAGACCTTGAAAGTGCTACAAATGAAAATGCTAAATGGGTTGAGATGGAATGGTCACTATCAAGGTTGGGCGTAAGTGGTGGTGTGTTTGAGGCAGAGGTTGAGTATTTTGTAAAGGAAGGAATTTCTGCTGGTGAGTTAGCAAAGATTGGTTATAGAGGATATGCGCAAGCAGATAGTGTAGACAGAGATCCTAAAGACAATATCTTGGGAAATAAGAAAAATTCACCTGAAAAGCATGCACTGTATGCTGCAACATATAGCTTAGTTTATTCAGTGGGCGAAACAAACCTTTGTGATGGCAAGTTCTGCAAGAGCTTTTCCATAGAAGATATTCAAAGAAGAACCAAAAGCTTTGTAACAGATACCTATTCTGCACAGCTTAATAGCAACTACCGCCTTAGCTTTGTGATTAATAGGCAGGCCGGATCTTCAGGCAATGCAACACTTAGAATATTTGATGAGCAGCGCGCATTTAGCTATGGTAAATATGAGGTTATAATCCCTGATGGTTCTGAACAAAAAGGAACTGCGGAAAAGGAGCTATTGGTAAATTTGGGCTCATTTAGGCAAAATTCATCAGTATCGGGAACGCTGCAGTTTTCTACTTTGAAGGAAGGGGATATTCCTTTAAAAATTCTTATAGAAGACGCATCTGGAATTGTATTTGAGCATGTGATAACAATAAAGGTAGCGCCTGCAAGAGAACTTTCTTTAGATGTTGTGCCAAAAATACTTATAGCTTTGGTAGATAATGAGGTGCTCTTTAGGTTTACAGATAAAAATACTGGTGAACCAGAAAGCAATGTTTCAGTTACGCTTTATCTCGATGATAAGATCATTGCTTCGGGAATTACAGATTACGATGGAGTTTTACCATACAAAATTGAATCACCCTCTGCTGGCTCTGTTTTAAAAGTCGTTGGTAGAAAGACCGGCTTTAGAAAGTTGGTTCAGGAAATCAAAATAGAATCTAGCGCTTTAAAATTAACCCCGCCAACTCTTGACTTGGAGCTGCAACCAGAAAGTCGTGAAGAAGCAGAGCTTATTTTTAGAATTGAAAACCAAGCGCCTTTCAAGTTGAAAATTGGTGCAATAAGTATTGATGGCCTAGAAGATCTTGTAGTTGTGGGTGATATCTCTTCGTATATTGGTAAAGAAATTGCTCCGAGCAAAAGTTTAGACGTAAAACTCAAGGCCAAATTAAGTGATAAAGGTAAAAATATAGATGTAACAAAAGAGCTTTTGGGTGCAATATCTGTCACCACTGAAAGTTCATCACCAGCCAAGGAATGGACCGGATCTATTGAGCTAAGGGTGAGAATAAAGCTTGGCTCAGCACTTGACAGCATAAAGTGCTTAGCTGTTGAGCCATCATCTTGGGAAATAAAAAGTTATGGCGAACAGAAAAAGCTTACCTTAACAATAAAAAATAACTGCACAGTCCAGGGCATACCTGTGCCACTCAAGGAATTAAATGCTAAGGTTAGATGGCTTGGTGAGAGCGCAATTGGCAACTTCCAAATAAGTGGAGACGATCTCGAAACAACAGAAATTGAAACACAATGGACAACAATAAGTGATTCATTGGCTAAAAGTGAAGAGCGGGAATTCATTTTGTTCTTTAATCCAAGCGCTCAACTGACAAGTGCGAATGCTCAGCCAAAGATAGAGTTCTCAGCAAATTATTATTCAGATAAAGGCATAGATAAGCCGAAAGCAACTATGAACATAAGCATAAGCGTAAATAATTTGCTCAAATGTTTGCAGATCGTAAGGCCTCAGGGCATAGAGCTTAAGACTTGTGGCTTTGACACGGGATGGGGTCTTAATACAAAATACTTTGACAGAGATCCTTACGAGGCAGCGCAGCAACAGCAGTATTTCGCATGGCCCACTGTGCAGTATATACCACCGTGGCAGACATCAGCACAAGGGCAAAGCACCCAATGGAAATGCACATCAGATAGCGCTGACATAATCATAGATAATTCTTGCGCCCAGGACGTTGATATAACTGTGCAGGCCGATTCTGGTCTTATTGCAAAGCCAACATCTTTGAAGGTAAATGCAAACTCATCGAAAAGCTTCAAAATTGAGCCAGCTACAGCTAAAGGCCAATTTAATGTTAAAGTCCTTGCAAAGTTTAGTTCATCAAGCAAAAGAGCTGAAGAAATAGACAACTTTGCTGTCAAGGTTGTAAGACATGATGAAATGCTAGAGGAATGTTTGCCAATAATAGAGCCAAGGACTTTAAGAGCTAACTTTCTTGGCTGGCAGCACACAGTTGCAAAGATATATAACAAGTGTTACCACCTCGGTTATGCTTTAAGCCAGCTTAAGCTTAGCAACATACATTGTTATTCACCTTCAAGCAAAGGCACATCGCTTGAGGGACCATGCCCAATGATAAAAAATATGGTAATTGCAAATACTGAAACAAAAAAGGTTTCAGAAAGAGAAGAATGGGAAATTATGGAAGTGCACCTATGGTTTGATCCCAGCATAAAGGAAGTCAACCCAATTGACTTTGAAGGATCTGCTGAAGAAGTAATAGGTAACATAAGGGTCATAGCAACAGACCAGTATATGGCTGCTGTATCACCGGGAATAATTTCGGTTCCAATGAAAGTACCAATGTTGGGAGAAAAGTACTTCCCGGTAAGCGTCACATTTGAGAATCCCCTTGCATGGCTTGGCCTTTTAGGTGGCCTTTTAAATAAAGGCTCAGACAAGCTCGAGCCAGCACAATGCATAAACCCAAATGCATTAATAGTTCCAGAGCCACTCACAGACGATCACTTTGTTGATGATTTGTTTATATGGAAGGAAAGCCCGCCTGTGACTGAGTTAGTGCTACCATATGCTAGATCAAACGAAGAAGTTAATCCATCTGGTGAAGGTGGAAGGGCTTTTTGTGGGAAGGACGACTATATAAGCAACGTTGGCTTTAACTCATGGGAAGACCCTAAGTCGGGTGTGCGCCTTTACTTTGAGCTCACAAACGACAAGCATCATATTGTAATGAAAGTAGACAGAAGTAAAATGATAACTGAGTGCGCGAGGATAAATATTGAGCTTCCAATCAAGGTAACAAGAGTTTACTACAAAAAAGGCACACAAGAAGTAAAGCTTAAAGTATCTGTAAATGTATTGAACAAAGGAATTTCACAGCTTTCAGATGGTTGTGAAAACAGGGCTGCTAGGCTCAACGTCATGCCTAGCTGGGGCGTAATAAAGCCATGTGATGGCGAGGATAAATATGAGAAGTATGGCTTTGACCGGCTTCTGTTTACATGGCGTACGGATGATATAACTACAAAAACTTGCGAACCTGAACCAAAAGGTGATGGTTATTTCTGCGATGGTGCGCAGTTTGTAATGCAGACTGCAGCCAAAATAAGAAAGATAAACCAAAGGGTAAGTGAGATAAATACAAGGTTGCCAGCTGAATATCAGGCAGCTGTTTCTGTAATAGGCAAGAGTCCAGAATTAGTGCAAGAAATAAATTCATCTGAAGGGAAACTATATAAGATTTTCAAGTCGCAGTTCATACTGCGTGACGATGTCTCAAACAGCAGTGCACTTGTTTTTGTTTCCAAAGAAGGCCTTTTGCTAGGCCAACCGCCATTGCCTCAAGAAGCTTGCAGTGCATCACACATAGAGACTACTCTTAGTAACATAATAAAGGCACCTCAAAATGAGCTCGGTGCGATAGACGCAATGAATATTTCATTCGCACAATTCGAAGCCCTTTTAGCAAAATGCTATGGTAATGACATTGGTATGGGAAATGCGGTTGCTTTAACTTCAAAGGAAATCGATTATATTTCTGATGTTCAAAACATATGGAGCAACATTAGGAAAGTAGCAGATGAGATAAAGCTTCCGAGACAAAATGCATATGCTCTTACATTTTCAGAATATCTTACCATACACGAACAATTAACCGCTGGAGTAAAAGCAAACATTGTTCAGAAAAACAGAAGTGCACCCATAACCGTAAACATTGGTCAAACTTCCATAACTGCTACGGAACAAGAATGGACAAAGTTCCTATTAGAATATAGCAAACGCACCACTTTTATGCTTGTAGTTATGAATAAGCCAGGCCTTTCTCAAGCAATGGAAGAATATATAAGAATAAGAGCTCAAGACATCCTCGGTAAAACAGAGGAAGAAAGCCTTATAGCAAGTGCAGAAGCATATCTCAAAACAGATAACCTAAGCCGCGCACTTATAGAAGACCTCGACAAAGGAAACGAAACACTCAAAATGCTTGGTCTCAAAGTTGATCAGCTTGAATTCAAACGCTACGAAGATATTAATTTTAAAGATGAAATTTCCCAGAAAAGGACAGAATGTGGCGTAGTTTCTGGCAAATATTTTTACAGAATTGAGCCGAAGATTGCTATTGATTATGCAAGCAACCCGCCAAAGATAATTGTTATGCAATACATTGTAAAGCTAGCACTTACAGAATCACTCGAAGCCATTGACAAAAGAAAAGGAACTAAGTTTTCAGAAAATCCTCTGATGTATATGTCATTTGATGGAGAAATAGGTAAAGAAAGTGTTGGTGCAAACTACGGTGTTGGTATAACACTAGCAGGTGCAGTACCTTCTGAGCTGTTCTATAATGAACACGGCGAACGCATTTATCCGAGAAAGCCGGGCGTCGCGCCATTGTCATTCTCCTATAATGGGAAATTTGAAAAGAGCAGGACTGGTGTTTTAGTTAGCATAGACCTTAAGTCAAAAAAGATGGAGTATATACCAAGCTATCCTTTTATGCTGAGAATTATCTCGAAAAATGAAGGTCAAAATGTGGTATATTACAGATTGAGCAATAGAGAATATTATGGGGATATCAAGGAGCTTTTCGTTTGGCACCAGCCAAGTGAATCAAATACTGAAGGCACTGAAGCAAAGCCTTTTAGTGTCGACAGCTTTGGTATGCAAGAGCCAGATAGCTTTTGCTCTGGTTGGTCACAAAAAACAGAGGCAGCAAAGCTTATTATCGGACAAGGTGCTTGGTTTGCCATGAGCTATGTTCCTTCAAGGGCCGCAAATGAATACCTCAAGCTTGAGCTTATTTGTGCAAAAAATCCCGTTGTTTTAAGCACAGTCACTTACGAAGGCCAAGAGTACAGCACCTCTGAAAGCCGTGGAGTCGAAGGTGGCACCGTAAGAATAATAGACACTGCAAGGCAGCCATCGCTTAAAGAATATATTGAGAAGATTGAAACAGGAGAGATATGCATAGAAAATATCAGCAGGACACAACTAAAGCTAAGATGGAATCCAGCAATATTTGGGTAGTGCGAATTATAAAAGCTTAGTCAATAAACAAAAAATATATTAATATTAGAGGCGTATTAAAGTTAGGGATATCTATGGGAATAATGAGTTCTTTGCGTGAATTTTATTACCATTTAGAGGATCGCTACTATGAAGTAATAGACAAAATAAGCACTAAAATACCCATAAACAAATTAACAGATGCTATTGACAAAGTTTTTCCTTCATTTATTCTTTTTATAATACTTTTATTTGTACTTTTAGCAGCTTTAGTGCTTTTTTTAATTCCATCCGTGGTAATTCCAAAAGATGTCGCATTAAATGTTTTTGTACAGTATCAAGACAGGTTTGGTGCAAAAAGACCTCTTGAGGGCGCAAAAATTGAGATAATCGTTGGTGAAAAGGTTCATAGGATAACAACATCAGAAAATGGAAAAATTCAGCCAATAATCCTCAAACCAAAAAGTGAAGTAATACTGCGCGTTTCAAAGGATGGTTTTAAGCCAAACCCGGCTGAGAAAAGCATAACGATGGAGGATGAAAATGCACAGGTAAGCTTTTTGCTTACAGAGATAATAAAGACACAGAGCATTAGCTTCAAGATTATAGATGAAAATACAAAAAGCCCAATAGTGAAGCGCGTATCATTATCATTTGAGTGCTCAAACAAAAAAGCAAATCCGCCAAAAGCTGCTGAAAAATACACTGATTATAGCGGCAGTATCCAAATAGATGATGTTGAGATTGACTGCTTACCATTGCTAGTAACGGTAAATGCGCAGGAGTACGAAACAGCAGAAAATGTCAGTGTTAGAGATGGTACCACAATAGCTTTGAGGAAAGTTGTAGAGCTTAAGCCGGTAGAACAAAAGGGCAGGCTAATTGTAAATGTCACCTTTAGAGGTGAGTTGCCAGAAGAGAATATTATTGTTGATCTTGAAAAGGATACTGGTGCAGCCCCAATTTTTATGGAATCTGGAGTTACTAGCAGTGGCCAAGTTGTTTTTGAAGTCTTGCCTGGTAAATACCGAGTAAGAACAAAGGCAACTGCAAATTATAGTGTTGCGGAATCACAATTTATAAATGTTGGTGCAAACGAGAATAGGTCAATCAGCTTAGAAATTCAGAAGATAATAATTGGCAGTATAAAGATACAAGTTTTTGATAAAGACAACTCAAAGCCATTAGCAAATGCCAGAGTAACATTAATTAAAGATAATACTCAGTTTGCATGCGCAGATACAAATGCTGAAGGCAGAGCTGATTTCCATCTATCCAAAGACGAAAATTTCTTGCTTGTCGTTGATCATCCTGATTACTGTGTTTATCGCCTTAGAGATGTGAGAAAATCGGATAGCATTCTTAGAATAGGCCTTGTAAAATACACTCAAGATTGTGGCGGCTCCATATCAGTAAAGGTTATCGACTTTGAAAAGCGTGCCATTTCAGGTGCAAAGGTTGCTGCCTTTGATGAAAACGGTAGCAGCCTTGGGCTAAAAGAGTTGATAACAGACATAAACGGCATCGCGGTATTCAAAGGGTTTTATCTCGGAAGATACAAATTCTTCGCATATAAGGGCTTTGGAAGCAGCTGGAGCGATATTATTGAGTTCTCGCCAAGATTGGGCACTGAACATGAAGCAGTGATCGTATTAAGCATCCCTAAGGCAACTCTAAAACTGAAAGTAACTAATGATGGTGGTGAAGGCCTTCCATTTAGTGATGTTATTGTAAAAGATGCATACACTGATAAAGTAATAAAGGGGCCACTAAAAATTGAAAATATTGGTGGAGATATTGACATAAACATAGATGCCGGCTTTTCTTTCTATTTGTATATAAACAACCCAGATTACGCACCATACATAAGCGAAAGAATAGTGCTTAAGCCAGAAGAGCAGAGGCAAATGCATGTAAAGCTTGAGCCAAAGAGAATAAGTGGCGAAATAGCCATTGAATTCTTAGGCCTTTTTAAAGATGGGCAAAATGCTGTTGTGCTTGCAGCTGGAAAAGAATACATGGCAAAGTTTAAGGTTTCTGTCCCAGAATCTGCACAATATGATAAATTCGGGGTGCATCTACGAGTTGGAAAATACAATATAATGGAAAAAGACTTCTTGTTCATAAAAGAAATTTATGCTGGCGGAAACCCAAAAATTATTCGGGGCATTTCATATAGCCCAGAGCAAGGCATGGGTCATGATTTCAGTCTATTGAGCACTGAAAGTGCAAAATGGGTTAATCTTGAATGGACAAGATTGAGTGGTGGCACCATTTATGTTTACGCAAAAGTTAAGGTAAAAGAATCCGCATCCTCTGAAGAGCTAAAAGTAATGTGGCGTGCTTGGGGCCTTAGAAAAGGTTTAATGGTAAGAGATCCTGAAGATATGGCTTTAGGCAATGCTATGAGCGATGCAGAGCTTTATGCGAAAACGTATGAGCGTATTTATAATGTAGGAGAAGAAAAGCTTTGCACAGATAAGTGGTGCACTGTTTTCAAAGCACTTGATATTGAGGAAAATGTTGCAACATATATTGATGGAAGCTATACTGCAAAAGTTGGAAAACCTTACAAGCTATACTTTAGTATAGCAAACAGTAGCAAATTTGAAACTGACACTTTTACAAATGTCAAGCTGAAGATATTTAATACTGAAAAAAACATAACCTTTGGAAACTACATTGTTTATGGAGAAACGGTTGTTAAAGGCAGTGCTAATGCAAATGAAACACCATACATTGAAGTGGGAAATATAAAGCCAAATAATGAAATTCATGGTGAGATAGAATTTTCGCCAAAATCAGGCAAATTTGGAAGCATAAATTTACGCTTGCACGATCCAACAAAGCATGCGCACATATTCGAAGAAACCATTGCGGTTAGCATAATTGCGGCAAGAAACTTCACGATTGACTTTAAGGTTGGTGAAAGCTTTCAGTCAGAGGCGCCTCTGCTGCCAAGCGGTGTTGAGAATACAATTATTGCTAGAATAAGGGACAAACAATCTGGGCTAGAAGTGTCGGATGCTATAGTTAAGGTTAAGGACTCTACTGGCAACACTATAATACAAACCTTTACAGGCTCTTTAGGCCTTGCAGAAATAAAGCTTCCTTCGCTCATGCCAGATGAAAAATTAGTGCTTACTGCAGAAAAGCCAGATTATGAAGAAGCAAGGAAAGAAATACGCACTGATGGAAATGTTATTAATCTTGAGCCAGCAGAGATAGGCCTACAGCTTAATGTTTTCACAAAAAGGGAAGACAGCGTAGTTGTGAGAATCTTAAACAAAACAGCAATGACGCTCAAGCTTAGGGCAATTAAGCTTTCGGGAGAATTCTATGGAATAATTGACGAGCGGAAAGTTAGGGATTGGCTAGTTGGTGAATATGTAGGCAAGGAGATAGGGCCCAAAGGTAAGTTAGATATCGCACTAAAGGTTTCGCTAAGCGATTATGGAAAAACTATTAATGAAGTCAAGAACCTTGAGGGTCTGGTAACAGCAAGCGTCTCCACTTCCTCTGCCTATGGTCACGAGTGGCATGCTGATAGCAAAGTCAAAATCTCTGTTGGAATAGGCGGTGAAGTTGATGATCCTTCATGCCTTATTGCCAGCATAAAAGAATGGAAAGCAAAAACAAAAAGCAACGAGGTAAGCACTGATTTTTCTGTTAAAAACAACTGCACTCTCGAAGGAAAGCCTATAGCACTCAAAAACTTAAGTGCAAAAATTGAGCTTAAAGGCAACCGGCTTGGAAGCTATTATGTGAAAATTGGCGACGTTGGCATAGAACTAAGCAACGCATACCCTAAAATATTGAAAGGAACTTTAAACCCAGAAGAAACTTTACCTGCCCTATTATCATTTGCTCCAGACGGTGGCATTGTCGGAACTGCAAAGGCAACTATTATAATAACTGCAGAACATTACACTAATAAAGGAAAGCAGACTTTGAGCACAAGCATAGAGACTGAAATAGAGATGATAAGCTTAGAGAATTGTATAAGATATGATAAAAGTCTCATAAGGATAGTTGATCATAACAGTGCAACTTTGAAAATAGAAACTAAAGGTTGCAAGGTGCCAATTGACTTTATGCTTGATACTAAAATTGCGGTTTCTGAAAAAGAGTTTAACATGAAGGCTGATGATAATAAAGAATTAATAGTAATGCCTTCTCAGGAAGACATACCTGGACAGTATCCAATATATGTGATGGTAAAAAGTGCTAACGACAGCGAATATTCTTTCAACAAGCTTATAAGGGTAATTATAGAGCCCAAAGGCTGCTTAAAATTGAACCGCTATGAGTTTGACATATACGACGATGCAAATAACCCATATGATGGCTTTGATACTGCTCTTTTAATGAATGAATGCTATAAAAGGACTGAAAAGATAAGTATAAGCTATGATGAGCGTGACTGGTGGGAAGCAATAAAAACCGGCGCAGTATGGGGCCTTGTAGGTTTTGTCTATGGTGGCGTAAGGTCACTTGCAGCAGGCAAAACTTTCTTTGGCACAGAAAGGCCTTCTAATGTTTGCAGCAAAGCAGGCTATAAATACTGTGGAACTAAAAATCTATGCAAAGATGAACGTGTAGTAGTAGTTAATAATGTAACATGCTGTGCATCCGAGTGCATAACAGAAGAAACAGGTCTTCATAAAGACATTTGCAGCAAAAAAGGGTATAATTACTGTGGCGCAGGCAATTGTGATTTAACACAAGGTAAAGAGACGGTAGTAGATGGGGTTGTATGCTGCACAGGTAAATGTAAAACAGGAACTATTGAGAAACCTGAAAATATTTGCAAGTCGGCAGGCAAATATTTCTGCAAGACTGACGAAATATGCCCAGATGCAGCATACGTTGTTGTTGGTGATGTAACATGCTGTGGAAAACCATGTGCAAAAGGTCAGATTGCTAAGCCACCGATAACTCAGCCAACAACAGCAACTGTAAAACCACCTTCAGGACAAAAAACAGACGAAGAACTATGTAAGGAATATTATCCAAATTCGCGCAAAATTACTTCTCAGGAAGAGTGTCACCCAAATTGTACATTTAGCAGACAAACTGCGGAAAGGTTAGTGAAATGTTGCAAGAATGACTGCACCGGCACAGAAAAGCCACCAACTGATGGTACAACAGAGGGGGGAAAGCCACCCTCTGAAACAGGCGCACCTATTGAAGGACCAACCATACCAGATTGCTACAACACTGAGCTTGAATGTGCTGCAAAGGCATGGAAAAAGACAACTTTGCTTACTGGTGGTTGTGACTGCTATGCAGCAATAAATTGCATATATGACGAGTTTGGAAAGTGTTATAGGTTTGGGTATTGTAATAACAGCAAATGCACAACTCAAGGCACGACAGGCCCAAGTGAGCCCGTGGAAGGAGAATGTAAAATAGAGGGTTATTTCTGTAAAGGAACGGTAATGTATTGGAGAGATAGTTGCGGAAATGAAGGCATACAGATGGACTGTGCAGAATCTGGTGCCATATGTGAAGCTGGAAATTGTGTATTACAGGAAGGTTGCAAACTTGAAGGTTACTTCTGTCAAGGAACTGTTTTACATTGGAAAGATAGCTGTGGTAATACGGGTGTTGAGAGAGACTGTGCAGATGCTGGAGGAATATGTCAGAATGGGAATTGTGTTGCTGCTGAAAGTGGTTGCCAGCGCATTGGTTACTTCTGTCAAGGAACTGTTTTACATTGGAAAGATAGCTGTGGTAATACGGGTGTTGAGAGAGACTGTGCAGATGCTGGAGGAATATGTCAGAATGGTAATTGTGTTGCTGCTGAAGGCAGCAGCAGTGGTACCACTCAACCGCCTTCAGGCGATGTTTGTATTGGTTGCCATGAAACATTGTCCAAATGCCAAAAAGCTAATGGTGCAGGCATCGCTAGGATATGTGATTGTGAGCTTGCTGTTACATGTGAATATGTGCCATCTTGTTCTGTAGCAACGCCGTGCTACAGATTCAAGAGCTGTAACAACAGTTTTTGCTCTTTAGGTAGTAGTGGAAGAAAAATGAATGAGGAAGGTATGATAAGAAAGGTTGTCGCTGCCAATTCTTCACCAGGCTTTGCAATTGGCTTATTTAGCTTGGAAAGCATCACAAACATCTTTAAAGGAAATATAGACATTTTGGGAAGTTTGCTGAAGATTGATGATCCATGGACTGGGGCATTGATTGGCTTTATAGCTGGCACACTATACACTTACTGGCAGCAGAGCCAAAATGTTGGCGTGCTCCAGATTCCTGTTGCTGTAAGAGACCTAAACATATTGGAATTAAAGCTTCTAATACAAAAAGGTCTTGAAGAAGAGATTGAAAACAAGATCATCGTGGAAAAGGGCAAAGCCAAGATTGAAAACCCACCAGAAAAGCCATTGGGCATTGAGAAGATTGAAATTGTGTTCAAAAACAATGGCATAAAGCAAGAAGATATATACAAGCCAATATACCGCATACTAAAAGTGAATGGAAGCAAAATGGAATATCAGACTGACTACAATACAAAGAAAAAGAAAGATGCTGAGGCAATGAAGAAAATGGAGCCATCAGTGATTGGCAGCGAAGAGTATATACAGAAATTCCATCTGCAGTTCAATTCGTACAAGGCAAAACCAACCAAACCGGAAGTGAGACCTGAAGTAAGCTGCAAAGTTGGTGGTCTCATTGGCTCAACAGGGAAAGAAGCATTGCCAAAGATTAAGCTTTCATGGAACTGGAATGATATTGCAATTAATGAATGTGATGAAAGCGGAATCGGCAATTACTGCGATGCAACACAATTTAGCATAGAATTACTTAAGAAGTTAAAAAGAATTGACGAACTGCTCAGAGGCCAGAAATTAAAGTGCCCTTCGGCTGAAGGCATACTTAGTGAAAAAACACAGGAATTGGATAATCTTAAGTTGGACGTCGCAGTTACAAAAATAAGAGTTGAAAAAAGTGGATTTAATGCAACAGTTATTGGAACCATAGCAAGCAATAACAAGCAAGAGATGACAGTAAATGCATTTTTGTCTGTTTCCAAAGGTGGAAATACAATAAACTGCCCAGAAGGTGAAAAAGCAGTAAAGGTTATTGACAAAACCGAAGTAACATGCGTCTTTAACAACCTAGAAGAAGGCCTTTATGATGCTATGGTCAGGATAAGCCCTCAGCTAACAACATGTAGTGGGTCATGCAAAAACGAAAATTTAGGCAATGACACTATAAGCACAAAGTTCGCTGTTGGCACAACAGCAGGGATATTTGAAAAATGTGAGCCATACAGTACTGAACGCCTCCCAGATTTTATAGCAGCAAACCCAAACAATGCAAGTCTTAAAGAAGCATTATCACTTACAAACTTCAACGCATACCTTATGCAAGATGGTTACACCTTGGACTTCAGAAAGGATTTCCATGAGTTCTCAGAAACTAAAGATTTCTTCAGCACCCCTTCTTGGTACAAAGGAGACATCGGCATAGGCAAGTATTTCTCAAGTGCAGCGCTCTTTGAATTTAAATCTCCATTCCTGAGACCTGAGTCAGGCTACCTACCAGCAGGCAAGTACAATGTTAGGATAAAAATTGATTATAATAATGGATCTTGGTGCTTGTTTGAAGGCACAATTCCAAATGCAAGAATAGAAGTAATTTTTGAGCGTTTAGATACGCCCGATCCAGATTCTGTGTTTTATTATATGCCATTTAACGGTCTTGTTGGTGTTGATAGCCAAAACGGGCGGCAGGGCTATGGAATAAACTTCAGGCAAAAATCAGAGGAAACCATAAAAATAAATGAAGATGTGAAACAGCCAATAAGAACTACCACAATTGCAAACTCAATACCAATACCAAATGGCTGGGTTGAAGCCCGCGTTGTTAAGGATTTCAAAACATTGCATGGTGATACGCCTGGTGTTGTGCTCGAAATTGAAAAAAGCACAGCTGGCTTGAATATGGTATATAGCCCAAGTGTAGCCACACCGCTTTTGCTAAAAGTTAGTGGTGGTGAGAGAAAGAACGCTTATGCATTTTACCAGCTAACAATAAACAACAGACCACAGGAAGCCTCAAGTAGCTTGTTCTCATGGAGTGGCCTTGTAAAAGGCTGTAAGGACTTCACTGATGCTGAAGTTACAGAAGCATTTAACTACAGGCGTGATATACGCGGAGGTGTTGGCAAAACTCAATGTGCAGGCAGCTTTTCAACACATCAGTATGGCGTAGAGTGGTGCAACATTAAGAGGCAAGGAGATGTATTCCTGAAAACAATTCTATTCACACCACAAGAGAGTGTAGCTTTGCTCGAAATTGTAAGCTCTTCCGACAAAGCAGTGTTCATAAGCCCAAAAGGCACTGGCAATCGCATAGAAACCGGTGGCATCGAAGGTGCAACAATTACATCTGTAGAGAAAATACTTAAGCTTGTGGAAGAGAAGAAAGTGTGTGTTGCCGGCCTTGGAAGCAATAGCAGGGCAACATTCTTCTGGAATCAGCAACAGCTTATAGATGCTGCATTTAAAAACACGATAGAAAGCATACCTTCACAATGCATAAAAAGTAGCTGACGCAATTACTAACAGGGATAGTTGTGGAAATCGAAGAAATTGAAGATGAGGAAAATATAATCTATAGGATAAAGGAACGTTACATCGCTTTTTGTGAAAAAAACAAAATACCAAAAGCACTTCCTATTTTAGTTGCAATAATTCTTATTTTAGCATTAGCTTATATTCTTTTTTTTAGTGCAAATCCGCAGCCGAAGCCAAAAGAATTTAGCTTAATAGTATATTTTAGAGATGAAAAAGGTGCTCCGGTAAGCGGACTTGATGTTAATGTAACAATAAATGGTGAAAAGACACGCAGAAAAACAGACAGCAAAGGAAAAATTTCTATTACCGTGGATGAAAACAGCAATGTAAAGATTTCGTTGAGAGAAACTCTTTACCTTGATGGTGAATGGACTTTCAAAATAAGCGAGGATACTGAAAGAACAATAACATTAAAGCTAAGGGAAAAGCCACTTGAGAAGATTATAGTTCGCTTTGAAACAAGCAAGGGGTCAACAAAAGGAAAATATGTAAAAGTGACGCTTAGCTGCTCAAATAAGGCCATTAATCAATGGGATGAGTTTGATTCGGATAAGGATGGCATTATAGAAATTACATTGCCGCTTGATTGTGGTGAAGTCAAAGTTGAAAATGCAGAGCTTGAAAACCATTTATTTGAGCGCACATTTAAAAAGGGAAAGGACATTTTTGTGACATTTAAAGAAATAGAGATACCCAAGGGAACATTGAGGGTAAAAATAGTAGATGATAAAAAAGAGCTTATACTTAACAAAAACATAACAGTCAGCATTGAAAGGGATGGTGAAAGAAAAAGCTCGTTTACACAAGGTTATGGAATAGTTGAATTTTCTAATCTTATGCCTGGAAGTTACAATGTTTATGCAGTTGACCCCGAGCAAAGCTACTCTGCGTCAAATACAAATGCAATAGTCAAGGCTAATGAAACTACTGAAGTATTTTTGGCTTTGAGCAGAAACATCAGTGCGATGCTTCTCATAAGAACAATTGATATGAAAACACTTGGTGCTATCGAAGGCGCAACAGCAAAGGTTATTAAAAATGGCAACACAATGGTCGAAGAGATAACAAAAGAAAATGGCATTGCTAGGGTACCTCTTTTCGATATGGGTTCTTATGTTATAGTTGTGAAAAGAGATGGTTATTTCCCAAAGAAGATTGACTTTAATGTTACATCAGCAAGCGAATCTGTGACTATTGAGCTCGAAAGAATTACGGAAGAAAATATGGGCAGGACTTTTGTAAAAGTTGTTGATGAGGAAGGCATGGCTGTTAAAGACGCAAAAGTGATTTTCAAATATAAGGAAACTGGCGCAATTGTTGAACTGCAATCAAAACAAAATTACGCGCTTACAGACGAAAATGGCACAGCAGAATTTGTTCTTGGAGCCATAAATTCTGATGTTTATCCGTTTGCAATCAAGTACCCGGCTTTTGGTGGGTCGCCAGCGCAGGCAAAAAAGATAATTCCTGACGAGAACAATTACTTTGAGGTTATCCTTAAGGTTGGTAAAAGCAAAATTAAAGTAATGGCCAAAGATTCCGAGGGAAAGCCTTTGAATGAGGCATACTTTGAAGTTTTCTCATCATTTGACCATAATTCAGTAACAAAAGGAAAAATGTTGATAATTGACGGCATGACGGAATATGAAATTAAGGCAGCCCAAAGTGTCTATGTGGTGGTAAGCAAAGAGGGATATATCAAATATAAAAGCAGAATATTGCAGCTCTGGCCAAATGAGGAATATGAAATAAACGCTGTTTTGCTAAAAGAAGGCGAGGTTGCTAAGCCAAAAATTGAGTTTTTAGGTATTTTTGATGGAAATCTCGTTGCCTCTGCACTTAAAGCGGGCAGAACTTATGTTGTTAAGTTTAATGCCTATTTTCCTAAAGGTTCATCAAAGAATGGCTTTCACTTTAGAATTGGTGAAAACCAAGACGCTAACTTAGAACCGGCCTTTATAAAGTTTGTGAATGCAAAAGGTGCTAAAGTAAAGATTGGGCTCACGTATAGGCCGCCAAAATCAGAGAGCATAGAAGAGCTTGCACCCACAGGAGGGAAATGGGCTTCTATAGAGTGGGATTCAAATGAAACGGGCACATACGAGTTATATTTTGAAATTAAAATTAAGGAAAATGTGAAACCAAGGACAGTCATATTATTTTATTATAGAAGCTATGCTATTTTTGATAAGGCTGTGACAAGAGAGCCGTTTGATGAAGAGCTTGGTGAATTACTTAGCACTCAATCTAAAGATGGCCTTTACGCTAAAGCCCACAAGTTACAATTTTATGAGGGTTCTGAGAGTGCCTGCAAAGAGCTATTTTGCATTTCTGGCTACTGGCTATATGACGCGCAAGAAGACATTTTCCTCAAGGAACCTTATTCTGTGATGCTATTTGGTGACTATAACTTTTTGTTCGATATAATTAACAATTCGCAAAATGATTACAACAAAATAATTTTGATAGTAAAGAATACTATAAACAACAGGCAAGATAATGCTTTGGCTTTTGAAAGCTTGGTTATTTCAATACCAGCTGGTCAAAAAGAGCTTAAGCCAAAAGATAACGAATTTAAGGAAGAAGTAATGCCTTTTTCATATAGTGAGCAGCTAAAAGGCAATGTGAAGTTCAAAGGCAGGATAGAAATAACTACGAACATAGCTGTTGAAATTGTTGCTGATCGCTACGTTGTTTTTTCAAAAAGCATTCCTGTAAAAGTATACTCTGCTGGAAAGCTCGATGTTAACATTCAACCGAATGCCTTTTTGCCATTTGCAAGCCATGACTTAAAAATAATGGTTAGAGATCAAAGCAAAAGCCCGATTAAAGGTGCTTTGGTTACTGTTCGAAGAACACACGATGATGGTACCGATGAGACCTTGCAAGAAATCACAGATAACAATGGGCTTGTTTCATTCAAAATAAAGGAGTCGTTTCCAAAAACCAAAATAGAGGTTCTCGTTGAAAAAATGGGCTATGCGCCTTTCAGATGGGAAAAAAGTGTTGATGGAAATATTGCGAAAATAACACCTGAAAGCATAAGTGTTAATCTCAATACTGATTCGAAAACCCAGGAAAAAATAATTTTGAGTATTGAAAACAGAGTCGGCTCAGATTTGTTGGTTAAAAGTGCAAGGTTTACAGGGGGCTTCAATGGCATACTTGACGAAGCCTCGATGAACGCCAACGCCACAACAATTGTTGGAAAAACTATAAAAACCAAAGACCAGCTTGACTTTGCCTTAAATTTTTTGCTTTCGCAAAATGCAGAAGATTTGATGCAAAGCAACGTAGATCTTAATGGCGCAATCGAGATAATAGTTTCAGTGCCAAGATTTGGAGCTGATTATGCCTTAGTGGTCCCTTTTAAAGCAAAAGTCTCTCTTGGTGGGCTCCCGGAAAATGCGCCTTGTATTTCTCTCTCTGGACCAAATGTGCCTGACTGGAGTGTTGCCACAATAAATGACACTGCAAGGACAGAAGTAAAAATATCAAATATTTGCATAAGCAACGGGAAGCCCATTGACCTTGAAAATTTGCAAGCAAAGCTTACATGGGCTTCAGGATCAAAAAAAGCAGGAAGTATTGAAATAAGCATAAATTCTCCTGATGGCTCAACTGTAACTAAAATACTCAAGCCTGGCATATGGACAAAATTATTTGATGGTTTTAAAAACGAGTTGAATTCTGGAACATATAATGCTGTTATAACATTCAAGCCTCTGCCAGACTATGCTGGAGAAACAGCAAGCTTTACAATTGAAATAGACGGCCAGACAAAAACAGACAAAGGCCTCGCTTTTGTAGGTTCTGATTCTAAAATAGAGGCGAAAATACTAATAATTGATCTCAAAGGATGCATAAAGTATCCAAAAGAAAAAATAACCATAAAGCCAAACGAGAAAGAAGCAAAAATAAAAATAGATGCAAATGGCTGCAACACGAACATATCTGTATGGCTCTGTAAGGATGATCCAAAGTGCCGCGGTGGTACCGAAGAAGGCGGCATAACTTTGATACCTTATGAAGAGCTTAAGTTTACAAAAACAGAAACATCAAAAAGTGTTACAGTATATAGGGAGCAGATTGCTGGCCAATATGGCATAACAGTCCATGCAAAAGCACCGGATATGGATTATCAGCAAATAGGTACAATAGATGTTGTTGTTGAGCCAACAGAAAGAGAATACTTTAGCATGAGCAGATATGAGTTTACGCTAACTAATTCAACAAACTGGAAAGATTCCACAGACTTGATAAATAAAATGTGGGTTGAAGATGTAAACATAACTGCAAAGCTCTGCACAGCTTGCCAAAATCCGAAAAAGCTGCCAGATTATTGCATAATGAACAGAGCTCTTGAAAAATCAACATTGGACAAGCCAGACTGGTGGGTAAATGTAGCAATATCATTAGGTGTAGGATTAACAGCTGGTGCTGGATGTGCTATTGCTGCTGCCGAAGCAAAAATTGTAGACCCGACAGCTTTGATAATAATAGCTGGTGCTTGCTTCCTTGGCTCAGCTCTAGCAACATATTTTACAATTTCTGGTGCAGAATGCGATGTTCAAATGGCCACATATCCTTTTATGGACTATGTTGTAAACTTACCTGACGATTTGAAAGGCCTTAAAGTAATGGGCAAACCTTATGACGTAAATTTAGGAAGTGATGAAAGAAGCAGCTATAAGAAAAGAGAGCAGATATTGCCAATAAGCTTCGAAAATAAGGGCAAAGATTCTTCGGACAAAAGTGGTTATGGCATACTAGAAATAAAAGCAATCGAACACATTCATGGAGATCCAACACATACAAATCCTAAGATGGAAAGAAACAAAGCTGACTTTGGATTATTCAACGTTCCAGACACTGAAACTAAAGAATACTCGCAAAAAATCCACTTAAGGTTTATCACAAATGCAAACTTTAGCGAAAAGCTTACAAAGGCAGGGGCAGAAACAAAATCATGCAGCATCGGGACAAAAAGCGGTTTTACTGGTGATGGGCTTGTTCCAAAAATAAAGCTCGATTGGAGTTGGAAAACAATTGAATGGAATTTTTGCGATGCTGACAATGAAAACGCAGCATACTGCGATGCGGTGCAGCATAGCATAGCCCTTACAAAAAGGTTAAAAATGCTTGATGACTTTTTCAAGGCAAACAATTACTCATTTGAATGCCCTGCTCACCCTAAGAATAAGGCAACACAAAGTATAATTGATAGCACTAATGAAAAGGAATCTTCAAGGTCTGTCAGTATTGGAAAAGTTGGCGTTTCAAAAGTTGAGTATTCTGCAAACAATATCAGTTTAAGCGTTGTTTTAAGAGCAATGGTAGAAAACAAAACTGCAGATGAGCAAAGCACAAAGATAAAATTCTTGCTTAAAAACCAAGCTCTTGCAAAAGAGTGCGAAAAAGAAACTATTGTTGGCTCGAATTCGAGTGTAACGGTTGAGTGCTTATTTGAGAATTTGGTTGCTAATGATGACCCGTATTTTGGTTCTGCTGCTGCTGTTGATTCTAGCAAAGGAAATGCTGATAAAAAAGCAGTTACTGTTGCTTTTGTACTCCAGAGCAAGAATAGCGATTGTTGGTTGCCCTATTCCACTAGAAAGATTGAAGGTAAACCTGCTTTGCTTTATTTCATAGACAGAAATATAAGAAACTGGGGCAACTATGTAAATGTAAAAGAGATAAATTGGCCAGCTGGCTGGCCTGGCTCTAATGCCCAGGAAAAGATAGCATTCCTTGAGAAGCTTATTGAGTTCGATACATTGTTAGTAAGGGACGCATATCCTAATAGTTTGAAAAGCGATTTTGTAGAGCATTACACAAAGGAGACCTTTATGGATGTGCCAACATGGTTTAGTGGAAGCTCCGGCTTTAAAGAGTATTTCTTAGATAAAGACGCTATCGAATTTGAGACAGGTGACAGCACAAAGAAGCTTCCGGGGCCTGGCAAGTACAGAATTTTCCTTGAAATTAACTTCAATAACAACTTTGCATTCTTCAGAGAAGGGAAAACAAACGCAAAAGTAAGAGTAAAGTATTCAAAAATATCCAGCCCAGAACCTGACTCCTTATTCTACTACTGGCCTATTGACGGCGAAGTTGGGCTTAAAACAGGGCGTAACGGGTATGGAAGCACATATGAGAATATCAATAAACCAATTATCATTGGATCTTATGGTGGGAGAGAGCTTAAAACAGATTCGAAGAGCAGTAATGCTCTCGTGAAAGTTTCTACAAATATTGTCGATAAATTTGAGTATGTTAATACAGATCCTAAGACAAGAGGCAACCTCTTAAGCGCAAAAATTTCTGAAAATGGGCTTTCCATTAATTTTTCTCCTAACACGGCATCTTTTGTAATAATGAAGGTTTCAAACAATGAAGAAAACCCAATATATGCAAAATATCAACTCTTTAGTGGTGGGGCAAAGATCAATTGCGGTGACACATTAGCATATTGGGCTGGAATTGGGAATTGCACTTCATTTTCTGGTGAGCCAATTAAAGAGATTAAAAACCAGCCTGATGAACATTTCGGGGAAAGCACTTATGGTTTACAGTGGCCAAACAATGGCAAAGCAAGTAGCGTTTACCTAAGCACTATTTTATTTGTACCATCTAATAAGGAGTTTGAATTGCGTTCAGCATCTAGAAATGTCATTTTCTTGGACAAGGAGCTTAGCCAAAATGCATCTTACAACCTGAAATCAACTCATAGCCATGCGGTACGCTCAATAGACGAACTATTAAACATGATGAAGCAGGGGCTTCTTTGTGTTTCTGCTGAAAGTAATGAGATGCAAATATGGTGGAACCCTGAAAGCACTGATTACAGCACAGCAGCTGAAATACTTTCAAAAAGGGGCTGTAGCTAGGGACGCAAATTAATTTAAACAAAAAAAGCATTTTTATTAAAGGTGTAATAATGCTTTGGCTTACTTTATTGAATATTTTGCTCTTTTGGGAAATAATTTCAGATTTTATGCTGGTTCTTAAAATTTTTGCGATTATAACTATAATCTCTTTTGTTCTAAACCATGTGGAAAGCAAGCCGCTTGCCGCAATACTAATAGTTGCGATATCTTGGTTTGTGGTATTTGAATGGTGGCAATTCTTTGGTGGAATATATCTCTTATATACGCTCATAACGCTAGGTATAAGCGGCATGCTTGTTGACTTCTTTTTCATTAGTGGTATGGCAGGAGATCGTACACCTCAGCAAGTAGCTGATGATAATTCACCGGTTAGCTCCTCATTGGACTTGGCCCAAAGAAAAGAAAGATTAGAGGCTGCAAGGCGCATACATGCAATGAAAAAAAGGCCCGGGGGTATGATGAGATGAGCCAGAGGGGAATTCACCTGATGGTGCTTATATTTGTAGCTCTTTTTGTATTGCTTCTGCTACCGCCGATAATAATGGCTATTTTTAAGCCAGCAGACTTGTTAATAAGGATACTGTTGACAATAATGATATTTGCAACGGTTAGAAACATGCTTGGCTCAAATGCACTTACAATTGTAATAAGCAGCGTGTTAGTGTATATACTAGTCATAAAATATGCTCCAATAACTGCTTCACTTTATATATTCTTTTTTGTGCTGTTAGCTTACAACTTTATAGCTGCTGTAATGTGGGGGCTTACAAGGTTGCCAAGGTAATGCGCATAGAAAAACATTTAAATACAGAATCACTTTTCTAATATACATGGTTGAAGAAAGATTATCAGAATCGAGACCGATTAAAACATCTACGCTTTTGATGCAAATTATGGAAGACGTGAAAGCACTAAACAGCGCAGTTTCACTTATTTCCCAAAAGATGAGGCACATTGCTAGAAATGAGAAAATACTTGGAAGAAACATAATCGTACTAAACAAAAAGATAAAGGAAATTGCTGAAAGCGGTGCTAACCAAGCAATACCTGAAAGCTTGATAAAGAGAATTGAAGATATTGAAAAAAATTTGGATGATACAAATAAAAAGATCGAGGAAATAAATGTTGTTGTGGCTCATTTACGCAAAGAGTTTGTAAGCCACGGCGAATTCAATGAGCTGAAGCAAATAGTAGATGCTATAAACCCTTTAGAACTTGTAACAATAGATCAAGTAAAGGAAATTGTTGGTCAAAGCCAAAAAAAGAGTCAGTCAGTGGGTTTTTAGTTTTCCTTCTTACAGCAGTCGCTTATACCGGGCCTTATAAGCGCCCTATAATTTTTCCTGTTTTCTATAACAACAGCTGCATCATTTCCTGATATTATGCCTATTGTGCTCAAAAAAAGCTTTGCAACATCGCTGTTGATGTCAACCTTATCACTAGCTTCAACAATAAGGCCGCAACCATACTTGGCCATTTCGACAAGATCAGCAGCAATTCTTTTGCTTGTATAGTTCGCCGAAAATCTTGGTATTGTCATATTGCTTGCTGTAAAGAAAACAATCCACCTTAGCTTGCTACTCTCTCCTTTGCTCTTGAAGTAAGTCTTTAGCGCGGCAGTTGTGGCCTGCAGAGAGAGTATGTCTTTTCTGAAATCATTGCTTTTAAAGAGCAGTATATTTGCTCTGCTAATTCCTCTAGCCCATTTTTTTGTTATGTCTTCTACAGGAGTATAATTTACAAAAAGACCTGGGTAGATACATTCTATAACTTCTATTATTCTTTGTGCCCCCCTCTTTACAAAAGGGGTTATCTTTGGAGTTTCTTCTATGTCTGCAATTCTCCTTTTCAGCTCTTCAATAGTTTTGAACCCGCCACGCTTGAAAGTCTCCACTAATACTTGGCTTATAGTATTTTTGCCCAATCCAAAAAGCTCGATAAGAGCTTCTGGATCAACATATTCTATCTGGGCGTTTATTTCCAAACCGGAGCGGAAAACCTTTATTGGAAAACCAACTGGATCAAGCTCAACTTTGTATTTTGCTAGCTCATCAAATCTTTTGTTTGGATTATTCAAGCCTCTAAAAGAGTCAGTCCAATCAACTATTATAAGTGGAAGATCTGACAGCATAGCGCTTTCAGCCAACACATGTAGAACATGTAACCTATCGCTTTCCTGACCGCCAAAAACGACAGTTCTTTCAAAAAAGTCAAAAGGTTCCTTTACAGTTGTGTTTGCTTTTGTTATACCAAGATGTATTTCGCCATGGGTAACCTCTATTATCTCTGCACTATGGCCTCTTTTTGCGATTGGTGCAAAAATTAGATTTATGAGTGGCATAGAATAGAAAGCTGATTTGGTTTCGTTGTCACAATTATTGAGTTCAGTAAGAGTAACATCGTAAGCACTGCTAACTTTTAAAATCAGCTCTTTGAGTGTTTCGGTTCTCTTAACAAGCTCATCAAGTTTTTGTGAGATTCTTATTTCATCATAGGGAATATACTCTACGCCAGAGTCGACTAGCACGAACTGATGAGATATATTCGATGAGCTAATGCTAAGTGTAATTGTTCTTTTTGGAAGATGTTTTAAAAAAGAAGTTACATCACCCTTTGCATGCAATACATGAAAAACTTCAAGAAGAACTGCCTTTGTACTCTCGCCTTCTTTTTCGTGTATTATAGATAAAATTGTGTTCATGCTATTAGCCTTAACCTCATAGCTAAAGCCCTCTATTTCTCCGACGAGCAAATCAGACCAAGGACCTGCAGAAACCTTAATTTCCATTAACCCACCATATAGATAAAATTTTTAAAAGATTTAAAGCTTTCTGTATGCTTTTAGCAAACTATATTCTCTAAACAAATAGGATTAACTTTTTAAACCGTAAATGCATTATATTTAGCGCCGATTGGTGGTGTCTTTTGTGGATGAGACTATACTTATAGAAACTATAAAGAGAATGAAGGACTCTGGCCTTGAAGATGATGTAATATTAGATACATTAGAAGACGTTGGCATAAGCAGGGAAAGAGGCAAAATACTTATTGAAAAGTCCTCGGGAAAAACTACATTAGCGGGTGCAATAGAAAAAAAGGATCAACCCATAAAAAAACCTTTAACTGTGCAGGCAGAGAAAGAGGTTAGTGAGAACAAAGATGAATTTGTGGCAGAGGGAACTGAAAGCGAAATTGGCTCATTGCTTGAGTCTGCGGAGCCGGATTATATAGAAACTGAAGAGAAAGAGATAACAACAGCTGAAAGAATAATGGGTAAGATAGATGACACAAAGCTCGAGCACGATTTGCATCACACGACACTGCAAGCGGCAGTAGTTCAACAAACAGGAATGATTGAAGATCTGCATAAAACAGTTGGAGAAGCAGTAAACAAAAAACCGGAATGCCCAAAGACTATGAGCGAGCAAGTTACAAAAATGCAATCAGATATTGAGAAAATAAAGGAAGACATTGATGCACTAAAAGGCGACATTGCCGCAATGAAGGAGCTTATGGAAAAAGTGCTTGAGTCAACAAAAAAAGTTCTTTTAAGAATGTCTTAGGTTTGCACCAATATAAGAATTTTATTTAAAAATTGCTGAAAATTTTGAAGATAAGTTTTTTGCGGTCTTTCCAAGCTTAGCTTTTATTTCTTTTGATGATTCGCCTATTGACCATCGCCCATCCTCGTTGAATACTTGCTCACCAGCCTTCCTTCCAACCTCTTTAACCATTTCTGAAACTGCTTCTTCTGGATATGATGTTTGCGCCTTTGCAACCTCTTGAAGTTCCTTCTTTGCTACAGAAGCTGACTTTGATGCTCCTTTTTTGGCAAAGTCATATGCTTTTTTGGTGAGAGAAAGCAAAAGATATGAGAAAGCAGCCAGTGAGAAAAAAAAACCCATAAAAACTTGTTTTTGCCAAAAAAAGAAAAGCGCTATGAATATAAGCACAAAAAAAACTTCAAGCATGTTATTATCCCATGCCTATTTCTTCTTGCCCATATGCACCAAAACCAATATCTGGAGAAAGTTCAGTCCTACTCTCCTTTTTAAAGCTAAGCACCAATGCTAGCACTATGAGGCAAATTGCAATGACTAACCAAAGGTCTTTAAGCATGTCTCTTGCCATGTAGGTTAAAACTAGGGCCAGTAGAATTACTGCTGTTGTTGAAAAAGATCTGGAAGTAAGGATCATCACCATAAATATGCCAAAAACTATCCAAAGCTGCCCATATTGCATAAAAAGCATCATAAGGACAATTGAAACCGCAATCATTAGAGTATCCATTTGCTCACCTAATCTTTCAGAAATTCTGGCTTTTTGCTTCCAGCTGGGATTTTTTCAAACATGCCACTGAAAAGAGTTTGGATTAGGAAAAGAATGACAGGTATAAGTATAAGTTCGGGGTATTTTACGAAAGTAAGATAGACAACTAAGGTTGTAAGCACGGCTGCAATCTTTGCTGACCCAAGTTGTTTTTTGAACCAGCCAAATATCCATATAGTGTAAACTATGCAGAGAACAACCCAAAGATTTGTTACGAAGTCATTTCTGCCAAAGATAGTATCAAGCACATCCATGAAATAATATTGTTGTTTCCACAATAAAATCCTTTCTTTGACAAGCAATAGTGTTTTTAGGTAAAAATAGCCATAGTTTTGGAACAGGGCTTAATGAAAAGAATATAATAATAGCTTTCCTTTTTTTATAAGAGATTTATGAAAAAAGAAGTTGCTCTTCTGTTAGATGTCGATTACACGAAAGAAGGCAAGTCACAAATTGTGCTTTTTTTTAAAGCGAAGAAAGAAAAATTAATGCTTTTTGTGCCGAATTATTTGCCATATTTGTACATAACAAACGATGAAAATCCTAAAGAAATAATAAAAAAAATACTTGAAGCAGACTTAAACGGCGTTAAGGCTGCAAATGCTATCTGCGTTGAAAAAAAACTCTTTGGCTCTGAAGAAAAAACAAATGCAATAATGGTTTTCTTTAACTCAACAAAGGAGCTAAAAGATGCGCGTGAAGCAATAAAGAGTCTGGGGCTAAATGTGCACAAACATGAATTTGACATTCCTTTTGTAAAAAGGTTTCTACTAGACTCTAGCTTAGAGATTTTCTCCTATTATGAAATAGAATATGATGAAAAGACAAGGGAGATAAAAAAATTTAACAAAACCAGCAATCTTTACGAGCCATTTGAAATTAAAATAGGTGCTCTTGACATTGAGACATATTCACCAGAAAGGTTTTCCGATCCTTCGAAGGACCCAATAATTATGGCATCTTATGTGGATAAAGATGAAAGGGTCGTCCTTTGCACAGAAAAGATAAACGTCAATTATGCTACAAAAGTCAAAGATGAGAAGGAATTAGTTGAAAAGATTGTTGAAAAGATAAAATCAAAGGATTTGGATTTGGTTGTAACATACAATGGCGACAATTTTGATTTGCCTTATCTCAAGGTCCGTGCCACAAAGCTCAAAACAAGGTTTGATGTTGGTATTGATGGCTCTGAGCCAGTCACTGTGAAAAAAACACGAGAATCTGCAACAAAGATAAGGGGAAGGCCTCATATTGATTCTTATCAGTTATTGCGCATCTTAACGCGCTTAGGAGTTGTGAACCTTATAAAAATGGATTTGGAAAGTGTGAGCAAAGCACTTTTTAATGAGCAAAAGGAAAAAATACCTGCCGAAGAGATAAATAAGATTTGGAATAGCAAAAAAGGGTTGGAAAGGTTGGCAGAATACAATCTTTTGGACTCTGAAGTTGCGTACAGAATTGCCGACAGGTATCTACCACTTTTCATAGAACTCGGAAAACTTGTACATTATACGCTTTTTGATGTGACTAGAAGCTCGAGCTCGCAGCTTGTAGAAGCTTTGCTTAGTACAGAGGCATCAAAAGAAGATATGCTTATACCAAATAAACCCAGTGACAAGCAAGTTAGGGAGAGGATAATGCAAAGCTATCAAGGTGGCTTTGTGTATGAACCGGTGCCAGGACTGCATGAAAATATTGCAGTGCTTGACTTTACAAGCTTGCATCCAACAATCATAATATCGCACAATGTAAGCCCTGACTCATTAAATTGTGAACATAAAGAGTGCATTGAAAAGAATTCAAGTCCAATAAAATATTGGTTTTGCACCAAAAAGAAGGGTTTTTTGCCAAAGGTTATACAGCGCTTATTTGAAGAAAGAGTTGCTATAAAGAAATCTCTAAAGAAATTGCAAAAAGGAAGCAAGGAGTACACGCTTGCTGATGCAAGACAGCACTCTCTAAAGATAATACTTAATTCATTTTACGGTACGCTTGGCTATGCAAGGTTCAGATGGTACAGCAAAGAGTGTGCTGCAGCAGTTACTGCATGGAGTCGCGAGTATGTCAAAATGGTCGCAGAAGAAGCCAAAAAAGCGGGTTTTCAGATATTATATGGAGATACGGATAGCACATTTATAAAAATTCCTTATGACAAAAAAAAGGAAGAGGTGCTCGCATTTGTTGAGTATATAAATTCAAAATTGCCCGGAGTTATGAACCTTGAGTTAGAGGGCTTTTATAGAAGAGGTATCTTTGTAACTAAAAAATCAGAAACAACACAAGCTGCAAAAAAGAAATATGCTTTGATAAGCGAGGATGGTACTCTTAAGATTGTCGGCTTTGAATATGTGCGCCGCGATTGGGCCAATATTGCAAAGGAAACACAACGTATGGTTATAAAAGCTATATTGGAAGATGGCTCACCAGAGAAAGCAATTGCGATAGTAAAGCAAAAGATACAGGAGTTACGCGATGGCAAAACAAAGAAGAGCGACCTTATTATATACTCACAAATAAAAAAGGACATAAATGCATATGAAAGTGTTGGGCCTCATGTTGCTGCTGCAAAAAAGGCTATTATGCAAGGGCGTGATTTAGGTGAAAGCTCAGTTGTTGGCTATATAATAACAAAATGTGGTAAAAGCATAAGCGACAAAGCCCAACTCGCAGAGTATGTAAACGAAGGAAACTATGATGCCGAATACTATATAAAAAATCAGATCATACCTTCGGTTATAAAAATAATTAGCGAGTTTGGTTATAGTGAAGAAGATCTTGTTGCAGGTGGTAAGCAGGTGAGTTTAGGTTATTTTAGCAAAGGGTGATTTTTTGGAAAAAGAAATATCTGCAAAGTATGTGACTGCTGGTCTCATACTTTCCGAAGCAAAAAATTTTGCAAAAAAGATTTTAGTGCCTGGTGCTGATATTTTTGAGTGTGCTGAGAAAATAGAGGAGTTCATTTTAAAGAAAGGTGGTAAACCGGCTTTTCCAGTAAATCTTAGCTTCAACGAGAACGCTGCACACCAAACGCCCGATTGGAATGAAAAAATTGTTCTGCGGAAGGATGATGTTCTCAAAGTTGATATTGGCGTACACATAGAAGGCTATATTGCTGACTGTGCTTTTACTGTAAACTATTCGGAAAAATATGGGAAACTTATAGAAGCTGCTGAGCAGGCTCTTAGCAATGCTTTTTCTATCTTACCCAATAACCCAACAATTGGTGAGATTGGTGGTCGTATAGAAAAAATAATTCTGGAAATGGGCTTTAAACCAGTTGATAATCTAACAGGCCATGGTCTTGAACAGTACTTGCAACATGCGCCCCCAAGCATACCAAATATAGAAAATAGAAGCAAAGCCAGACTTGAAAATGGCAGAGCTTATGCAATAGAGCCATTTGTAAGCACTGGTGATGGCCATGTGAGAGAAGGTGCAAAAGCAAATATATTCTGTCTTCAAGAGATAAAGGCAATAAGGAATGTCCATTCGAGAAAGATTCTTGGCCATGTGGTTGAAAACTATAAAACACTCCCATTTGCAGAAAGATGGCTTCAAAGGGAGCTAAAAATGAGCAATTTTGAGTTGAAGGTCGGATTGAAGCAACTAATGCATGAGAAAATAATAAAAGCATATCCAATACTCCACGATTTGCATGGTTCTTATGTTGCGCAAGCAGAGAATAGCTTTATAAAGATGGAAAAGCAAATTATTCCTTTAGTGGTTGAAAATGATGGAAAAGCTAAAGGCACATAAGCTTGAGATCATTGCTCTCGGGATATCGTTTGCATCTATTTTTCTTTCAATGTTTTTTCTTAATTTGAGTGGCTTTAATTTGGGGTTGTTTTTGCTGTTTGACCTCTATTCCATGAAAGACATTTTCTTTTCACCTATGCTTTGGCTTTTTGTAATTTTTTTCAGTATTGGCAATAGCATTTTTATTTATCTCTTTCACTCTAAGAGAAATAATATATCATTGGCCTTAAGTGTGCTATCTTCTGCTTCAGCTTTATTTTGCAGCTTTTTTATTTTCCCAAATTTGAGACAACTTGTCTTTATAGTGCCTTTTTATGTCATTGGTCTTGCGCTATGCAAAGAGATTTTTTTGGCAAGGAACAACGAACTAAAGAGATTTAAAAATATAAGGGCAGCAAGCACAGCCCTTGGAAAAATGTTTTTGGTTCTCTCAATAGGTCTATTTTTTTGCGGCTTTATGGCAGTTACGCCTGAAAAAGAAAAGTATGCTGAAAGGTTTGAGCAAACATTTTTAAAGTCTTTTATGAAACTTGTACTCGGCAGTGTCAGCGATGCTGTAGTTGAAGAAAAAAGGGGGCTTGTAAGAGAAATAATTGATTCAAATGAGTTTAGAGCAATGGAGATTGTTAATAACGAGGCAAACAAGGAATTTTCAAGATATATGAGAAATCTTGCACAAGACATACATTCGCAAAAATATCGCAAGGACGCTATAAAAGAAGTTGAAAGAGTTATTGAAAGCAAAGATTTTCTTGAAAAGGCTTCTGATCATATGCCTTTAAAGAAATTTACAAGAAGTATGAGTCACATAATTTTGCCATTTAATGCTGCATTTATTTTCTGGGTTTTCGCACAGCTGTTTATAATATTACCTTGTGCCCTGCTTTCTACACTCTTCATAAAGATTAGTTGGGAATGAAAGATCAGCTCTTTAAATCAACTAAACTGGACACTATTAAATTGCTTTCTGCTGAAATAATACTTTAAGACCCTGTGGTGTAGTGGACAGCATAGCAGCCTGCGGAGCTGCTGACCCGGGTTCAAGTCCCGGCAGGGTCATACAAATTAACAAGGAACTTTTTCAGGATTTGGATTTGTCTCATTGGCAGGAGTCCAGCATACGCAGTTTTTACAGATTCCTATGCACTTAAAATCTCCTCCGCTGCACGATGCTCCAGGCGGACACAGGCCTGTTTTTATGCCTATGCATTCGCAGCTTTTCTGCTGACCACCATAGGCAAACCAATGGCCACACTCGAAGCCAATTGGAATGTATGGCAAAATAAAAACCGCAAAGGCAACTATAGCCAAAAGCACTATGCCAATAACAACATAGCTTTTTTTCGAGAAAAAAGATATCTTCTGTTTTTTCTCTTTATTTTCCATTTGTTCACCTCAAAGTTTTTGATATATATATATATCCCTTATATAAAAAACTTTTGCATCTGGAAAATATTAGAAAGGTTTTAAGAACTATTTAAGCAGGAGTGCCCGAGTGGTCTAAGGGGCAGCGTTCAGGGCGCTGTGGCTTAGTGCCTTCGGCGGTTCGAATCCGCCCTCCTGCAAACAAAAGCACAAATAAAACAATTAAAAAGTGTTGCTATACAAATGTTATATTATGAGCTTCAAAGGCGATTTACTTCATCTACGCTAGTTCTGTTTTCTATAGCGGAAGCTCTTGCGATTGTAACTTTCCAACATATTACAAATTTTTGCAAAAATACCTAATTAAATATGGCTGCGGTGGTGTAACGGTAGCATACGGGCCTGTGGAGCCCTTGGTTTGGGTTCGAATCCCAGCCGCGGCCTTTTAGGTGTTATGATGGCCTTTGAAACGGTTCGTGGAATGCGAGATCTTCCGCCGGAACTTGCACGAAAAAAACAAAAAATTGAAGAGATCTGCAAACAAACTTTCGAGCGCTATGGCTTTGAACCATTAGATACGCCAATTGTTGAGAGCTTAGAACTTCTCACAAAAAAGGGAAGTGCTGGAGAAGCAATTGAGAATGAAATATATGCTTTTGAAGACAAAGGAGGAAGAAAACTCGGGCTTAGGTTTGACCTCACTGTGCCGCTTGCAAGGTTCGTTGCTTCTTCAAGGTCTTTACAAATTCCTTTCAAGCGATACCAGATAGGTAAGGTTTACCGCTATGACAGGCCCCAGGCAAAACGCTATCGCGAATTTACTCAGGCGGACGCAGATATAATTGGAGTTAGCTCCGTATTGGCTGAGCTTGAGTTAATATCTTTGAGCTATGATATAATTAAAGAGCTCAGAATAGAAGCAAAGCTTGCCTTGAACTCAAGAAAGCTACTTGAAAGCATCGCAATCGCATCTGGCGTTAAAAGAGATCAGTTAAGCGACTGTTTTAGGATAATAGACAAAGTTAGCAAGGTTGGTTGGGACGAAATTGAGAAAGAGCTGTGCTCTAAAAAAATAAGACCTGACATTTTGGATATTATTAAAAGAAATGATTTGGAATATGCAAAAAAAGTCATTTTAAGTTCAGAGCAATGTGACAATGGCTTAGAGCGTCTAAATGATTTATTGAGATATGTTAAGATTATTGGTCTATCTGATTTTGTTAATGTTGATCTTTCACTTGCAAGAGGCCTTGATTATTACACAGATATTGTAATGGAAATAAAAAGTCTTGATGGCACAAGCATTGGCGGTGGTGGAAGATACGATGGGCTTATTGAAAAGTATGGTGGCAAAAGTACATATGCTACTGGAATTTCATTTGGAATTGACAGGATGCTTGACACTATTTTTGATAAAATAATCTCAAAAGAAACCATGGTAAAAGCATTTGTAGCGGTAGTAAGAAATGAAGATTTTGACGAAGCACTGAAAGTAGTAACAAAATTAAGATCTATGGGTATGAATGCTGAGTTTGACCTGATGCATAGGAACATATCAAAAAACCTAGAATATGCTTCAAGAAAAGGCATACCTTACTTTATTATCATAGGCCCTAAAGAGCTTAGCGAAAGAAAAGTTAAGCTAAGGGATATGAAAACTGGTAAGGAACGCTATTTTAATCTCAGTGATATTGAAAAGATTAAGGAAACATTATAAATAATTCTCACAAAAGTAGTATTGTAAATAGAAAAAATGTTTAGATTGCCCCGGTAGCTTTAGTCAGCAAGAGCGCCACACTGGTAATGTGGAGGTCGCGGGTGCAAATCCCGCCCGGGGCTTCAATAAAGCATTTTTAATAAATTCTTGTTTTGCACAAGTTTTGCACAAATCAGATTTAAAAATCTAATTGTGCTAATCTATAGTTATGGCTCTTGGCAGCTATCTCAAAGTTGTTAAAGCCCAAAAAGAAGCTCAAAAACCTGCTTCATCACCACTTTCTTCAGAAGTTTATACTCCAAAACCAGATCAAGGTATTGGTTCCGGTATGCTAGTTGACACAAAAGAAAATGTAGAAGCTTGGAAAACCTGCCAGCATTTGAAAGTAAAGGACAACGAGCCATATTGCAGCTATTTTGTGGCAAAATGCGGTATGGATAGATGCAACAAAAGGTTTTTGAGCATTACTAAAAAAATCCCAAAACTGTAATATATTATTTATCTTATTCTAATTGTCCTTTCCTTCCATCTGTTGTATCTCGCCCAAATTAAGCTTAAGCTTCGGCTTTCTCTTTAGAGCGTATACTGTAAGGATTGTTCCTAATATCAAACAGGAGGTTGCCAACAATAACGTGATTGGTTCACGGCTGATTTTAAAGCTGCTTTCAGCAGCATGACTTTGCGCCTCAGAAGAATGTGATTGTTGACCTTCAGTATATTCGTATCTTTTGGTTAATTGTGGGACTTCTGAGTCAACACTTTTCATTATGCTTTCATCTTTGATCTGAATTTGAGGCAGATTAAAGAAGTATAAAAAAAATTGCAGGAAAGCCAATACTAATAAAATTCCTGCAAGCAAAAGCACTACGCGCCTACTTTTGTCAAAAAACATTGTCCCTTTGTTGGTTAAGCGATAATAGACCCATTTAGGGGCATAGTTGCTTTCAACTCTCTCTACTAATTTGGCTTCTTCTAGCTTTCTTATATGCTCATGTATCGTTGATTTTGAGCAGTTAAGCCGCTTTGCTATCTCAGACACAGTGTATTTGCGTCCTGAAAGAAGCTTTAGTATTTCTACACGCGTATCCGATGAAAGAGCTTTTAGCTGTTCATTGTCTATAACAAGTTCTTGTTGCTCTTCCATAAAAAAAACTTAAAAAAAACCATTTAAATTGTTTTCTTTTTTGTTCGCCACAAAAGAGGCCTTTTATTCAAAAAGTAAAGATTAAAAACAGATTAAAGAATATGTATGCAGAGAGTATGCTTGAAGAAGAGGTAATTGAAGCTTTGGTTTCCAAACTGTTGCGTAATGATCTAAGTATTGCGATTGGCACTGGCGAGCATGGTGAAAAGTTCCTTAAGCAGATTGCAATAAAAGCGATTGAAAACGACTTTAAAGTAAGAATAATTCCCACATCTTTAAAACTTGCTGCAATATGTGCTTCCTTTAAGCTTCCGATTGAGTCGATAAATAGAAGTGAGGTTGACCTTGCAATAGAGTTTGCCAGCGTGGTGGATACGCAATTCAATTACATTAAGCGCGAAACAACCTCTCTTATAAGAGATAAGATGATTGCACAGAGCGCTGCCGAGCTCGTGGTTGTCTGCGAGGACACAAAATATGTAAAACGTTTGCATGGGATAATTCCATTTGAAGTTGATGCATTTGGTGCTGAAAGGAGCCTAATTCAGCTTGATGAGTACGGAAGGGCTAGCTTTAGGTTGGGTCCGAAAGGGGAACGCTTCTTTACTGAAAGCGGAAACAACATAATAGATGTGCATTTTGACCAAATATACTCGCTGGAGGACTTAGAATACAGCACGAAGAACATTCCAGGGGTAATAGAAACCGGCTTATTTTTAGGTTATGCTGATCGTGTGCTTTTGCACAATGGCAAAATAAAGATGCTTAGCAGGATTATAAAGCTAGAGGAGCAAATTGAATAAAACTATAATTATTAAAACAATTTTCTGGGCCTAATTCTAATGTAAGCCAGAGTAGCTCAGCGGTTAGAGCGTTCGACTCATAATCGAAAGGTCGCGGGTCCGACTCCCGCCTCTGGCAAAATTAGTTATTTTTTCACGGAATAAAGCGTTAAATAAAAGATTTTTTTTAATCTTTGTTTACCGAAAGGTATAAATATAGGTAAATTAAACTAATATTATAAAAAAACTCTTCAGGTGGTTATTTTTATGATAAAGAAAAGCTTTTATCTTTTTTTAATTTTGTCTGTGTTTTTTTCTCCTAAATATTTAAATGCACAATCGGATTCAGCAGTAGGTTATACTGAGCTTAGCTTAGTTTTTATATCTTCAGCTTGTAGTATTAACAGAGAACAATTTTCACCAGTTGTAAAAGATTATGAGGGAAAAATCTTCAATTACTTCCGATTACCTCCACAGGTTACAAGTCAAGGAATTATAAGGTCAGATGAAAATGAATTTGGGCAAGCAACAAGAATAGTTGTTGGAATGGAAGTTTCATTGGGAAGCGCTGACTCTGGTTATAAAATAAACTTTCTCAAAAATGATGTTCCTGTTGAGAAGGCACCAAGTCACCTTACCTTAGCTTACGGAATTGCTGTTGAGCCACCAACAGGCGAAGATCAGCCACAACCAGGTAAACAGCCACAGCCTAGGAAAAACGAGTGGATAAATGAGGGTGGTAAAATAGGTTCGCCGCCAATGATAAATGTTTCTAAGGAGTTTATTTCAAAGCTTTGTGATAAAGGCCAAAGCAAGTATTGGCACTCGGCTTATTACTGTGGTGACAAATATTGTACAATAAAGCAAACTAAACCGTATCTTACAACAATGGGAATAAGCGAATGCAGAGTATTTCCTCATAAAAAATTCGAAACGGAAGTCAAGAAGGTAACCTCCATACCTGATGTTTATATGGCAAGCAATGGCTATGAAGCCCATGT
>JAOAJX010000007.1 GCA_026413945.1 Candidatus Iainarchaeum sp.
TTGTTGAATTTTCAAATGCAGGTTTTCCAGAGGGCCAAAAGTTACAGCGATGTGATGGTTTAGTGGCCTCTGCTGAGAATAATTGCCTCTATGTAAAAATATCTCCATTAAAGAAGGTCTCACTGAGGCAACATGGTGGTAATATAGAATTTGATTATGTAAAACCATATGCTTTAATTTTCCATAAATTCGGACAGTTATTCTTTCATTTTGATTGGAAAGTAGATAAAAATGGATTAGTAGAAGTTGATAAAAATTATCTATCTTGCCCGAATAGAATAGTGGATTTCGAAAAGCTGATACAAATTGTTTTGACAAATGCTATTCAAAGTAAAGATTTTTGGAAAAACATAAAGAAAGAAATTTTGAATTATGGCCCATTTAGTACTTGGTATAAAACTTTAGCCAATTATAAAATCAAAGAAAATGTAGAACTTAATACTTCCAGAACAAGATGGGTAACTGATAAGAAAATACTAGAACTCAAAATCAATAGATTTGGACATGCAATGGACCCTGAAAGAGGCATGTTAGCCTTTTATGGTACATTGACTCGCGTTGTCCCAAAGATGCTATTTGACCAAAGAAATGATGCATGGTATAAAGATATACCAAAAGAATCCGAGATTAGGAATTATATCAAGAAGAATCGATTAATTAAAGGTTATGATTTTCTCTATTGTTTTATGTTAGGTTCTGGTTTATACAATAATAAGGATTTTATTCAAATCGTCTATAAGCACCGTAATGACAAATCTTCAAACATAGGAGTAGACATTACTGATTTTGTAAAGAAGAACTTTTCAGAAATTAATAAATCAATAAGAACTATCTTAAAATACTCGAACATGTTTATTATTGTAGACGAAAAACAAACACCAAGGGTTATTCTTAGATGGAAAGATGCACACTCAACAAAAGAGTTTGGTAAAAATCCAGAAATAACTTTAATACAAAAAATATCTTCTTTAGACGAAGATGTTGTGACGTATATTACAATAAATAATATTTTGAAATTAAACGGTTTTAAGATTCTTGCGGCGAGTTATCCAGGTGCACAAGCAGACAGGGTAATTTTAATTGAGCCTGGTACAGGAAGAAGACAAAAAAGAAAATATGTAGATATAATAGCATATCTTGAAAAAAAGAATATTACTTCGTTACAGGAAAATAAAGGCCCCTTTTCCATTTCTGCTATACAAGAAGACATCAATGAGCTATCTAATTATAAGACTAATAAAAAATATAAAGAAGCACTCAAATATTTTCAAGATAGATTTGAACCAAAATCTGTAAATTCAATAATAAAAATAGGGGTAGGTTTCTGGTCAAACCCAAACTTTAAAATAAGTAAAATAAAAGATTTGGATTTAAAAGAGTTGGATTATTTTGTTTATATAACTCCAAATATGAAAAATTGGAAAATTTGGAGAACAGGAATTAAAAATATGTTTTCAAAAACAAGCGGGGATGTGAAAATACCGTTAATTTATGAAGTTATTGAAAATAAATCTAAAGGAATTAAGACGTTATCAAATTTTTATTAAAGAATAATAAGCAAATATTACCTTAAAGGTTCAATAAATAAATTTAAAACACAATAATATTGGTGGTAGGTTGGCCAACAGAGTTATAGTTACTTGCAAAAGCAATGTGGATATTGCAAAAGAAATTGCAAAATGCATGAAAGCCAAACTCGGAAAGCTCTCTTTTTCTAAATTCCCTGATTTTGAATCCTACTGCAAGTTTGGAGAGCAACTTTCCGGCAGACATGTTTTTATAGTACAATCAACGTGCTGTCCGGCAAACGAAAACCTAATGGAGCTTTTAATTGCGATAGACGCTGCAAGAAGCTCCGGTGCGAAAAGGATTACTGCAGTAATACCTTATTATGGTTATGCAAGGCAGGATAGGCAGTCAAAACCGGGTGAGCCAATAACTGCAGCACTTGTTGCAAAGCTGCTAAAGGCAGCTGGCGCTGATTCTATAATAACTATGGACTTGCATTCAAAAGCCGTTGAAAAGGCAATAAAAGTTAATAAAACCCATCTACACGCATACCCTGCAATAGCATCTTATTTCAAAGCAAAAAAAATTAGGAATTTATGCATAGTGGCACCTGATAAAGGTGCTTTAAAAAATGCTAAGCTTTATGCTAAGGCACTCGGGGCAAAAACTGCTTTTATTGAAAAGAAGCGTAAAAGTGCAACAGAGGTTGAAGCAATGAGCATAAGCAGTAATATCAACGGCTTAAATTGCCTTATAATTGACGATATAATAAGCACTGCGGGCACTATATGTGAAAGCGCAGCCATGCTTAAGAAATTAGGTGCGGAGAATATTTATGTTGCTGCAACCCACGGAGTTCTCGCTGGGAAAGCAATTCAGAAACTAAAAAAAGCACCTATAAAGGAAGTTGTTGTTACAAATACAATACCACAAGAGCAAAATAAAAGAAAATTGAAAAAACTCAAAATCGTGAGCGTTGCAAAGCTTTTTTGCAAAGCAATACGCAGAGAAAGTGGAAAATAAAAATATAAATAACAAAATATTACTCTAATTATGCCCTTATCAAAAAGACCGAGTTCGAAGCTAAAAATAGAGAGAGCAACTTTTGCAAAACTTAAGCAGCTAGTGAGAACACTAGAAGAAAGATATGGAGTAGTTGATAAAAATCAAAGGCGTGAGATAATTGCAGACATAGAGAAGCAACGCTGGGATGAAAAACAAAAATTCTGGAGCAAAAAAGTGGTTGAGAGGGGTGGCTCTGCAGCATTCAAAAGAACAACTTACAGAGCATTAAATAAGCTTCTTGTGTTATCACTGCAATTGGAAATGGCAAACACAAGCTTAAAAAGAAGAAATATAATGTTGCAGATGAGAAGGATTCAGCTACCGAGTCAAGATCTTGAGGCTAAGTTCTCACAAAAAGCCAGGCTTGACATAGAAGCTGCTAAAAGTGTCCCAATGCACGCTTTATTAAGCTGTTACAGAAATAGAGCTACTCCATCTTCAGAGAAGATTGAAGCGTTAAGGACAATACAACATCTTTATCCTGTGGGCATAAGAAGAATTATCGTTAGACTATTTGAGGAAAGACCGCCGGAGAGAGCAGTAAGAAATGAAATGATAAGGATCCTTTCCTCAAGCAGATCAGCAACATTCCCAGAAGCAATTAAAAAGAGATTCATAGAATCGGGAAATCTCGATGCAAAAATATTTGGCATAGAGGTCTTAGCTAACACCCCGAGTGTATTTGCTTTGACTACTTTAGCTAATATTGTTAAACCCCAAACACTTGAGTTACGCTTATTCAAGGAAGAGCTAACAAAACGTGGCCGTGAGGAAATGAAAAGGGTACTTTCAGACAAGAACCTTCTTGAAAATGCGGTAGAAGAAGCAAAAAATTTCCTTTATGAGATGAGAAACAAAGCTGCAATGGCAGAACATGTAGAAGTATCCTTCTATGCAGGCATATATGTTGTTGGGCTAGCATCAAGAGGCATAAGGGATTGGCTTAGTGTATATGGAAGGCAACTAGTACAAAAAGAAGCCCTAACAGATATATTAAACAGCTTGCAGAAGCAAAGAACCGAAATCATGAAGTTTCATGGAAAGCACAAGGCTGTAAGTTATGCAATAAAAGAAATAGATAAAACAATTAATTTTCTACGGGATTACATCTGGTAGGAATAATTTATTTAAAAAAATTTGTCACATTTTTTGTATGGGTGATTCATTATGACACTACTAATGGAAGTATACAAATGCGCAATATGTGGTAATATTGTGGAAGTGCTACATGCTGGTAAAGGCACACTGGTTTGTTGTGGTCAGCCCATGAACCTGCTCAAAGAAAAAACTGAAGATGTTGGGCAGGAAAAGCATGTACCGGTAATAGAGAAAAGCAAGGTGGGGGTTATAGTAAAAGTTGGCTCTATCGCGCATCCAATGGAACAAGCGCACTATATAGAATGGATTGCAATATTGACAGATGGTGGTATTTACAGGAGATTCTTAAATCCTGGTGACAAGCCAGAAGCAGAATTTGTAGTAAAAGGCAAAGTACTAAGTGCAAAAGAGTATTGCAACATACACGGCCTTTGGAAAAAATAGCTAACGAACATGTTTCCTCAATGGGCTTTTTCTCCGTAAATCAAAAGAGTATCTCTTAGCTATTGGCTTAAGCCAAAAAAACAAAGGCCTGGTGTAGGTGTGATGAAGAGCAGTTGAATGCAAAATTAGCTTTCCCTTGTAGCCATTTTTGCGGCACCATCTGCATAAATAAAGGCCAGCTGGTAATGAAAACGGGCTTTTTGGCGCTCTAAAGAAAAGGTCTGTTAGAACCACATCAAACTTATTTTCTTGCATTAACTTCTTTGCTTCTGATATCGAAGAAGATAAAAAAACTTCAAAGCCAATGCATTCGTATTGCTTCTTTAGTGCCATGCGAACAGATAGCTTGTCATCAACAATAAGTATTTTTTGCTTTTTGCAATCAACCATTGTAATTATAATATGAGGGAGTGATTTATATAGGAAACGCAAAAAATCTTGAACCAAAATATATGAGGCTTTTAAAGTGTGTTGAAAAAGAGCTTGCATGTTCAGCGCACGATATAGAGCATGTTATGCGTGTCTATAATCTATGCTTGCTTCTCTCCGCGGATGAAGATGACATAGACTTAGATGTATTAAAAAGCGCTGCAATTTTGCATGATATTGCAAGGGTAAAGGAAGACTCAAATAAGAGTGGCCGCATAGATCATGCCATTCTCGGTGCTAAGGTGGCTAAAAAGCTGCTTGCAAAAAATGGTTACAGCGAGGAAAAAATAGAAAAAATAGCACATTGCATTGAGGCACACAGATTAAGAGGAACAATAAAGCCAAAAACTAAAGAGGCCAAAATTCTTTACGATGCTGATAAGGTTGATGTGCTTGGTGCAGTTGGCATTGCAAGATGCTTTGCTCTCGGAGGTAGATATGGCCAAAGATTATATGCAAAGGCTAATTTACGCAAATATATCAAAGAAAACACAATTTCTGGGAGTGGTCGCATAAAAGATATAAGTAAGCATACACCTAACCTAGAGTATGAGCTAAAGCTTAAGCATATACCAAAGATGCTCTATACAAAGAAAGCAAAGAAGATTGCCAGTAAGCGAATGCAGATAATGAAAAAATTCTTCAGTCAGATGAAGCAAGAGATAGAAGGCAAAATTTAGAAAAAATGCAAACAACAAATAATTTAAATACAATTGCATTTTTATTTTTGGTGTGGATGTTGAAAATTGCTCATAAACCAAATACGGCTGATGAGAGCGGAATGCATGAGCTTATGACCGCTTTTTTCTTAGTTGTGATCGTTATTTCTGTTGTCACTATGTTAATTTATTTCAACTACCAGGGTGCAATAAGGCAAAGCATAATGGCTGAACAGATTTATAAAATGAGATATTATACCACATTGAGAAATCAAATAGATAATTGCTTAAAAGCATATGAAAAAAACAATACTGCTTTGCTTATATCCGAGTTGGGTAAGTGCATACCGGATGAATCCAAAGGCTACTCGATAGAAAGGATTGCAAACTATGACTGCAATTATGGCTACTTTGAAGCTGGAGACACAAACAACTGCGAGACACAGCTCATCTTTTATAGCAACATACCACAAGATTTAACAAAAAGCTGTCTTGTGAAGATGCGTGTCTGCTTACAAGGCAGCATTTAAGTCATTTCAGGCTTCAGGGTGTTCGCTTTTTTCCTTAACATTTGGTGACTATTAAAAGCAATATCCTTCAAATCTTTTATTATTACAGCAAACAAAAAAATAAATAGGAGAAAAACAAATAATATGCAGGTGGTATCATGAAAAAACCTTTTAAATTCCTTTTTCTTGCATTTACAGTGCTACTTTTTTTGTTGGCCTCTTCTGCAACAAAGATGAGCATAATCCCGGGCATAATGCATAGAAATGATTATTATGCAGTTTCCTTTGATGGCGAAGGAGATGCGATTGTAAGGGCTAAGTTTAGCTTAGTAAATCACGGCAAAGAGTCAATAAACCAGATACGCTTTCAGCTCCCGCAAAACGCATTAGTGTATTTTGTTGCTCGATGTCCAGCAACATGGGGAACTTATTACTATGATAAAAGTGATTATTATGATTACAAAAAACTCGATTTTAACATGGAACGCTATGCCGACTCTCTTAATGTCAGGGTTTTCCTTTCAGAAGAGCTTAAACCAAACACATCGGTTGAAATATTTATGCTTTACAAAGTGTCGGCGCTCGCAAAGAAGGACTTTTTAGGCAACTTTAATTTTGAGTTTAAGACCGCAATAGACACTGATGCCGTACTGACGGAAGAAGTCAGGGTTGCGGTTAACACACAACCTGGTTTTGTGCTTAAGGGTGCGAAAAGCGAGGTAAACTATAAGCAGGACTTCTTCTCAGAAGCTGCGGCAGTGAAAGTAGCCCAGGAGTTCCCAGTAGCCAAACCAGGATATTATGATAATTATTACAATATAGAATACGTGCAAGGGCTTGTAAAGGAAGCTTATTCACTTGATCAGTATGAATCATTCACCGTTAGGGGCTCTTACTCTGAGAATGGCCTTATCCTTTACCTTCCGGAAATATTGATAGGCATCTTGGTTCTTGCAATAATTTTCGGTGTCATCGCATTTGCAATCAAAAGGTTTGCGAAAAAAGCATTGCAGACAAAGGCAAAGGTTAAAGATGATGTGCTGCCAAAGCAGCCAATAAAAGAGCTTATTGTGGAAACTTATAAAAGCACGTTCGCGACGGTTATTCTCACCGCCTTAGCAATTGCTGGGCTTGTTATAATAACAGTCTTTGTTTCGGCCGCTTTCATGGATGCTATATGGAGAATCGGGCTTATAGATTATAGTTATAAGGGAGTGCTGTTGCTGATATACATGGTAATTGTTGCATCGTTTGTAATATTGGAGTTTGCCTTGCCTTCATACTTCGTTTACAAGAAGCACTCATTGATTGCCGGCCTTGCAACCTTTCTGCTTTCCTTGCTATTCATCTTCATAATAGTGTTTGCAATTGGGGTTTTAATGAAGGCAGGAAGAACTGTTTATTATTAAGCAAAGAATCGCAAAAGAAACATCTTTTTATTTTTAATATGCCTTATTCTATTACTCCGTCAAGACGCACCCTAAAGTAGCCTGTTCTTTTTAATCAAAGGAGATTATTATGCCTATTGAGTTTGACAAGGAAAAGTTAAGTGATGAGCAGCTTTTTGCAATGCTGCACCCTTTGCTTTCAGATTGGTTTAAAAATAAATTTGGAAGCTTTACTGAAGCGCAGCGCTATGCGATAAAGAACATATGCTATTTACAAAATACCTTAATAAGCGCCCCCACTGGCACAGGAAAAACCCTTTCTGCATTTGCTGCTGTTCTAAGCGAACTTATCACGCTTTCTGAAAGAAAAGAGCTTGAAGACAGGGTTTATTGCATATACTGTTCCCCTTTGAAAGCACTGTCAAGGGACATAGAAAGAAACCTCAACGAGCCACTGAATGAGATAAACGAGTCTGCAAAAAAAATAGGCAAAGGTCTTAACATCAGAGTTGCCGTGAGAACTGGTGACACAAGCACGAGCGAAAGAAGCGCCATGCTTAAAAAGCCGCCGCACATCCTAATAACAACGCCAGAAAGCTTAGCCATAGTGCTAAATGCACCAAAATTCAGGGAAAATTTGAAGGAAGCAAAGTGGCTAATTATTGACGAAATACATGCGCTTGCAGAAAACAAGCGCGGAGTGCATCTCTCCCTAACTATGGAACGCATACAGCGCTTAAATCCTGCTGTATGCAGGATAGGCCTCAGCGCAACTATAGCGCCAATCGAGGAGATAGCAAAGTTTCTTGTGGGTTACGATGGCGGAGAACCAAGAAATTGCAAAATAGTAGATGTAAGTTTCCCTAAAAGCTTAGACATTGCAGTAATAAGCCCAATCAAAGATCTTGTAAATGTCACTCAAGAAGAAATAAGTGAAAAGCTTTATTCTAAGCTTGATGAGCTAATACAACAGCATAAAACAACCCTTGTTTTTACAAACACGAGATCAGCAACTGAGCGTGTGGTAAACCATTTAAAGGAAAAGTTTCCTGGCAAGTATGAAGGTCTTATAGGTGCACATCATTCTTCAGTAAGCAAAGAAAAACGCTTATCCATAGAAGAGCGCCTCAAACAAGGTAAACTTAGAGCTGTAGTTTGCAGTACTTCTCTAGAACTTGGCATTGATATTGGTTATATTGATCTTGTTGCCCTTATAGGATCTCCAAAAAGCATATCAAGGACACTGCAGCGTATAGGCAGAAGTGGTCATAGGCTACATGATGTGATAAAGGGCAGAATACTTGTACTTGACAGAGATGACTTGGTGGAATGCACAATTCTTGCGAAATGCGCAAAGGAAAGGAAGCTTGATAAGATAAGCATTCCCAAAAACTGCCTTGACGTACTTGCACAACAAATCTTTGGAATTGCAATTGAAGATCGCATACATGTAAACGAACTTTTTGATCTTGTCAGAAAAAGTTACTGCTATAGAAACCTTGAAAGAAAGGATTTCAATGATGTTATAAGCTACCTTGCAGGTGATTACAGCACATTGGAAACAAGACACGTTTATGGAAAGATATGGTATGACAGAGAAACAGGACTTATAGGACGCAGAGGTAAAACTGCAAGGGTTATTTACATGACAAACATTGGCACAATTCCGGACGAAGCCAAAGTAAAGGTTAAGCTTGGCAACATCACAATAGGTTATCTTGACGAAGCTTTTTTAGAAAGACTGCGCAAAGGAGATGTTTTCACTTTAGGTGGGGAAAAATATATGTTCATATATTCCAGAGGAATGACAATTCAAGTAAAAAGCGCTGAAAAGATGCCACCCACAATACCAACCTGGGTTTCGGAAATGCTGCCATTGAACTTCGACTCAGCAATGGAAATACAACGCTTCAGGAGACTTGTAGCAGAAAAATTTGAAAACAAAAGAAGCAAAAGTGAAATTATGGATTTCTTAAAAGAATATGGAAAATGCGATGGTTTTACTGCCGAAACAATTTACAATTACTTTTACCAGCAACAAAGATATGCAAAAATACCACATTTGAATCTTTTGCTTATAGAGCAAATAAAGGATGAGGAAGGAAATCATGTTGTCTTTCACACTCTTTTTGGAAGGCGTGTTAATGATGCGCTTAGCAGAGCTCTTGCCTGGATAATGTCAAAGCTGACAAGTTTAGATATAACGTTAAGCATAAACGACAACGGTTTCATATTAAGTTCCCGGGGCAAGATGCCGGTAGAAAATGCATTTGGAGTTCTTCAGAAAAGTGAGCTTGAAATTGTGCTTAAGCAAGCGATTGAAGATTCTGAGATATTAAAAAGGAGGTTTAGGCATTGCGCGACAAGGGCTTTGATGATTCTTAGGCAATACCGTGGTAGAGAAAAAAGTGTTGCTAAACAGCAAATGAGCTCTGGTCTTCTCATAAACGCTGTTAAGCGCATAGATCCTGATTTCTGCATACTGCGTGAAGCAAGACGCGAAGTTATGGAAGATGCAATGGATATTGAAAATGCAAAAAAAGTGATAGAAATGCTAAAGACAGGGACAATTAAAATTGTAAAAATTGACCTTCCGTATCCAAGTCCTTTTGCATTTAATATATTCGCAATGGGACGCTCTGAGCTTGTTAGAATAGATAGCAGGATTGAGTTCATAAGGCGAATACATGAAAAGGTAATGGAGAAAATTAGCAGCTAATTTTGTAAATAGTCAAAAAATGATCGGAGCGCCAGCATAGCTGGCGCGACTAACAGCTATTCTGATAAGGTTTGTTTTGGTATGGATATTGGTAAGGTTGCTAGTAAGACTGCTGTGTTTGCTATGCTGGCGCAATGCTGGATTTGCGCCTTTTAAATAGCACCAAAATAACAACTAGTAAGAGCACAACAATAACCACTATAGCAATCGCAATAGCAAATACATTTAGTTCCTGCGACTCTATGTATGCATGCTCTCTATCAACGAGGTCAAAAATGTTTATGCTTACAATGTTACCCTTAATTTCACCAACTTCTGCCTTTGTTATCTGGCCAGGCATCTCAACATTGTAAGTCATGACAATGCCCATTAATCCAGCACTTTGCTTAAGCTGCCTCAAGCTTGCTTCTGAGAAGTTAGTATCTGCACTACCTGAACCCGGCAATCCGTTGAAAATAGCTTTTGCGTCAAACTGGTATGTAGTATAGGGTATGGAGTGGTTTACCTTGAAAGCTTTGCTAAAAACAGAGTGCTCTGCCATTACGAACTCACCACTTGCAATTACCTTATAATCTGATGTAACCTCGCACTTTGCATTTTTGAGCTTTCCATCAGAGTTGAAATTTTTGCACATGTTTGCCATATTCGCATCCATTTCGCTTGTATCTCCGCCTTGACTTTTGGCCATTTCATAGAGACCAGACATGTCATAAACCATTTCAATGCGAGATGTTCCATCACTTCTTATCTGCTGATTGACATTTAGTTTTATACAACCACTCACAACTATAAGAAAAATTATGCTAAAAACCAAAATTGCTTTCTTAATTTTTCCAGCCACAAAAAACACCTCCTTTTTTAGGACCAAATTATTTACTGTTAACTTATATATAAACCTATCGCACTAGCGCAAATCTATTGCCAAAATATATTAACATTTCCAACCTTTTTCTCTATTTGAGAGGATGTCAGAAAGGTTAAAGATATTCAATGGGGCCAAAATAGAAGGCTTAGGCCTTTTCATTGAGCCAGAAAAAATGCTGATAGTTGCAGATCTTCATCTCGGCATTGAAGAAATGTATAACCGACAAGGCATAATGGTTCCGAGGACAAACTATGCAGAGATCAAAAAAAATCTTTGCTGGATGATAGAAAGGACAAAACCAAAGAAAATAGTAATAAATGGTGACATAAAGCACGAGTTTGGGGAGATAAGTAAGCAGGAATGGCGCGAAGTGCTTTCAATCATTGATTTTATTTCTACAAATGTCAAAGAATTGGTGCTTATAAAAGGAAACCATGATAAAATCCTTGGGCCTTTGGCTGAACTGAAAGGTCTGCGCATATTGGATGAATTATACATAAAAGGAGAATCCCTGCTTATAACCCATGGTCATGAGATAAGCAATAGCAATGAATATGAAAAAGCAAAAACACTAATAATTGCACACGAACATCCAGCAGTTTCTGTAAGAGAAGGCATGAGGAGTGAACTATACAAATGTTTCTTAAAAGGCAATTTTTTGGGCAAGAAGCTCATCGTAATGCCAAGCATGAATTCTATTGCAATAGGCAGCAATGTTTTGAGGGAAAAGACCCTTAGCCCTTATCTTCAGCAGGATTTAGGGAAATTTGAATGCTGGGCAATAGAAGATAAGCCTTACTATTTTGGAAAACTCGGTGCCTTGAATGAATGAACGCTATTTCAAAGGCCTGAACCAAGCATTGAAATGCTTAAGTGGCCCTGAGCCTCTTACAATCTTATACCCACAGACGTTCTCCTTCCTTTCAGCAATCTTTATGTGGGCGTCTATAACGACAGACAGGTGTGAATTTGTGTAAACCCTCCGCGGTATAGCAAGCCTTGTAAGCTCAAGCTTTGGGTGCTTCATTTTACCATCAGGGCCTTTTTCAGCAAACATCACGCTGCCTATTTCACAGGAGCGTATGGCTGCTTCCCTGTAAAGCTCAATTGCTAACGCATGGCCTGGAAATTCCGCTTGTGGAATATGTGGGAAAAACCTTTTTGCCTCAACATAAACAGCATGGCCGCCTGGAGGCCAGACAACAGGAATGTCTGCGTCTCTAAGACCTTTTGCAAGGAACCTTGTCTGCGCAATTCTGCTTTCAAGGTAAGCTTCATCAAGCCCTTCAAAAAGCCCTATGGCCATAGCTTCAAGGTCTCGACCTGCTAGGCCACCATATGTAGGAAAACCTTCCATTAAGATGAGGCGTTCGGTGCATTTTTCAAAGAGCTTCCTGTCATTCATTGCAAGAAAGCCTCCGATGTTTACAATGGCATCCTTCTTTGCGCTGAAAGTGCAACCATCGGCATAAGAAAATATCTCACGCGCAATTTCCAGCGTTGATTTTCGTTTGTAACCTCTTTCACGAACTTTTATGAAATATGAATTTTCTGCGTAACGGCAGGCATCAATAAAAAATGGCTTTCCAAAGTCATGTGCAATTTTTGACGCTTTCTTTATGTTCTTCATTGAAACTGGCTGTCCTCCACCTGAATTGTTTGTAATAGTCATCATAACTAAAGGCACTTTTGCATGGTTCTCTGACAAAAATTTTCTGAGGGCTTTCGTATCCATGTTGCCTTTGAAAGGCAAATCCTTAAAAGGCATTGAAGCTTCTTTGCATGGAAGATTCAATGGAATGCCACCATTGGCAATTATATTTGCGCGCGTTGTATCGAAATGCATGTTGTTTGGAACAATCATGCCTGGCTTTATTACTGACGAAAAAAGTACGTTTTCTGCAGCTCTGCCCTGATGTGTCGGCAGGAAAAATCTGAAGCCAAATATCTCAGCAACAGCCTTCTTTAAGCTGAAATAGCTCCTGCAGCTTGCATATGCCTCATCGCCGAGCATTATGCCAGCCCATTGGCTTTGGCTCATAGCGCCAGTGCCTGAGTCAGTGAGAAGGTCAATGTAGATGTGCTGAGAGGCAACATTGAATAGGTTGTAATGCGCTCTTTTAAGTATGCTTTCTCTTTGCTTGCTGGACGGCAAAGCGATTGGCTCAACGACCTTCATCTTATACGGCTCTGCTAGCACTCCATCACCTTTTTATTATTTCTTTATTATTTACTTTTTTTAGCGCCATGTTTTAAAATGGGGCTGTGGTGTAGTTTGGCTTAGCATACCAGCTTCGGGAGCTGGCGACCTGGGTTCGAATCCCAGCAGCCTCATTTTATTCATTTTTTGTAGATTATTTTGCTCTTTAATAGAATTTTTAGCAAAAAAAAAAACGCAAATTAGAATAAGGGAAAAGCTTAAATATAGGTTCTTACAAAATATATAGCAAAAATCTATATTCGAAAATGAAAAAAGAGGTGATGATTGGTGGCTTATTTTAAAAATGCATTTCTTTCTTTTTTTGCAGTTCTTTTTTTGGGATTGTTGGTCTCTCAGGCAATGGCTCAAACCTCGGGCAGCGAGGCGGTTGACATAAGGCACATACACATAAGCGCAAAGGGGTTACTTATAAATGCCGATGATTCCATGGACATACACTCTAGCAAAATAATATCCGCTACATTTAAGCCAAAGGGACCAGAACCACTTAATTCTGAAAAAAGGCTCGATAGAGGCATAATAATCTTTGACAAAACAAAATACACAATAAAAGAAATAGTTGTAACAAGCACATCATTCTCTGCAAACATATATGATAAGAATCTTCTGATAGGTAGCATTTCATTAACTTTTGTTGACACGCCTGATGTCATTGTTTGGGCTGGAAAGGCAACGATAAAAGAGGTGAAATATAATGCATATTACTTGCAGTACAGCATGGTTTTCATTCCATTTAAACAGCTTAACCAAGTGCAGGAATACTGCGATAATAACCCAAATGCTGAAGGCTGCTCAAAAGTAAGAAATTGTGAGCAAAATCCGAGCAGCGAGGGCTGCTTGCCATTATGGAAGGAATACTGCATTAAGAACGTACAAGATGTAAGGTGCAAGTATTATTTGAAAAAACTCTGCGAAGAAAACCCAGCATTAGAGTTTTGTGTAGTGCAAACAGACTCAAAAGACGAAACTTTCTTTACAGCAAGGACAGAAGCAAAAGATGGGTTGAGTGCAAGATTAAATGACTGCAAGAAATGTAAGTTAGATTGTTGGAAAAAATGCATTCCAACAAAAAAAGATACTTACACTCAGCTATCAGCTGATGAAAGAGATTGCTTACAGAAATGTATCAAAGAATGTGAGCCTTGTTATGTAACAGGAATGCCAATACCTTTTTCTGGGTTCGAAGGTGACCAAACTCCGGTATTAGAAGAGGGAAGCTATAGGTTATGCACACCACCTTATAAGTGTATGGAAAAAAATGAGGCAACTGAAAAAGGATGTACTGTAGTTGAAAACACAATCGTTGCAGATCAAAAATACATATGTAGTGCAGGCCTAGTATGCGCAAAATGTCCAACAAAGGTTACTTGTCCAAAGGCACCACCAATCGACTCGGTTTCTTGTAAAGTTGGCAAGGTTGTACCCAAATTCGATAAGAACAAGTGTATAGTTGGCTATGAATGTTTAGTACCAAAAGGTTGTATTTGCGTCGCTATTTATGATCCAGTGTGTGGTAAAGACGGGAAGACGTACAGTAATAGCTGTGAGGCCGAGTGTGCTGGTGTTGAGATAGCATACAAAGGTCGTTGTGGCAGCAAACAAGATGGTGAGAAAGGCAGTGAGTGCGTGATAACTAAAAAGGTTTGTAATGAATATGGTTGTTACGAATATTTTTACAAAACTGAAGATTGTCCGGATGTCCCTGAAGTGCAACCAAAACCAACACAAGGACCTGGGCATGAACTATTTAAAACACCTACCCCTGGTTATCCAATTCCAAGACCAACAGCCTCGCCAATTAAGACCCCAATTCCAACCATATCTCCAAAACCAACACCAACATGGGTTTATCCGATTCCTACGGTAACCACAAACCCATCACCGGAATGTAATTATTTCTATTGGTTCGACAACAACAATAGGACTTGTGGGTACAAAAAGTTCTGTGGGTTTTATATGTACGAAGGCTTGAGAACATTCACTACATTGAAGGAGTGTGAACAAGCACTATGTTCGCCATATCAATGCGTTGCAAAGAGCGTTGCTGAGAGATACAAGTGTACTCTAAAAAGCCAGGTTCCATGTAGCTATACAAATACAAAAGAGGAAAAATATTGCTATAGCTGTGGCTATGTGATACAAGGGTGATGATGTGCTTAAACTTGAAAATAAGAGTATTTTAATTGTAGTAGTGGCAGTAGTGATACTATCTTTGATTGTCGTAGTTGCAGTTTTAATGACAGAAGTCAGCAAGAAAAAGCCAACCGACAGTGGAACAACAACAAAAATTGATGACAAAATAGTGAAACCAACACCAACAAGTGGTGGCAAAACTGGTGGCGAAAGCAAAACGCCGCCTACTGGATGCTACTGCCCTCAAGTCTATCAGCCAGTATGTGGCTCTGATGGCAAGACATATGGGAATTCCTGCGAAGCCAGCTGTGCTGGGATAAAAGTTGCATACGAAGGTGCCTGTGGTACAAAAAATGCGGAGCAGGAAATGGACAAAGAGCTTGAAAATATGCTTGAAGAGCTTGAAAAAGAAGAAGGCGGCTTAGAGTCGGAGATTCCGGCGCCCCCACAATGAGCTGCTTTTTTCTTTACTTTTTTTATTTTTTTAAAACAACAATTCTTTAAAACTATTGCAACCTATTAAGCATAAGTGGTTGTGTGCGGGGAGAAAAACTGCTTTGGGAAGCATCCACAAAAGTGGCTGATGAGTTCTACACGCCCATGCCAAAAGGATACAAAAAAGGCCTTACAAAATACCTCGTAATTACTGGCTCTGTGATGAGCGGCGTTGGAAAGGGAATGATAACAAGTTCTTTATGCAAGCTTTTTCAGAACAGAGGCATGAATGTTGAGCCACTAAAGCTTGAGGCATACTTAAATGTTGATGCTGGAACACTAAACCCTTATAGGCATGGGGAAGTTTTTGTGTTGCAGGATGGCACAGAAACAGACATGGATCTTGGAGCATATGAAAGGTTTCTTGACAAAAACCTTACCAGAGAAAATTTCGTAACGAGCGGCTTTGTTTACAAAACTATAATTGAGAAAGAAAGACGCGGAGAATATCTTGGAAGAGATGTGCAATTTATACCACATGTAACTGGAGAGATAAAAAGCCTTGTTAGGGCTCTTGCATCAAATAAGAAACCAGATATAATAGTGATCGAAATAGGCGGCACTGTTGGTGACTACGAAAACATGTTTGCAATAGAAGCAATGCGAGAGTTGATGTACGAGGAAGGAAAAGAGAATGTTTGCTTCTTGAACGTTACATACATAATTGACCCGCCAACTCTGGGTGAACAAAAGAGCAAGGCAGCACAGTTAGGAATAAGAGGCCTTCTTTCGTTAGGCATACAGCCTGACTTGATAATATGCAGATCACATAAGCCACTTTCAAATGGCATAGCTGAAAAGATAAGTATAAATAGCAATGTGCCTATTGACAGGGTAATTGGTCTCGAAGATATAAAAAGAATCTATGAGCTACCTCTTCTTTTGAGAAGAAGAGGCACAGATAGAAAAATTTTGGAATCACTCGGAATAGAAAAAAAATTCAACCCAAAAGACAAAGAATTAGCGGAATGGACTTTAAAGAATACACCACCAAAAGATGCGCCAATAACAAGAATTGCAATTGTTGGAAAGTATGTAAATGTAAAAGACGCTTACATAAGTATACTTAAAGCACTTGAGCATTGTGAGGGGCCTCTAAAGACAAAAATTTCTGTAAGCTTTATAGATGCGGTGGCCTTGGAAAATGGCAAAATAAAGAGTTCTGCTTTAAATGAATACGCTGGAGTAATTGTTCCTGGCGGTTTTGGAAAAAGGGGCATTGAAGGCAAAATAATGGCAGCAAAATACTGCTTAGAGAATCAGAAGCCGTATTTGGGCTTATGCCTTGGCTTCCAAGTTGCAGCAATAGCTTTTGCAAGAAGTACTTGTGGTCTTAAAGATGCAAATAGCACTGAATTTGAGCCAAATTGCAGGCATCCAGTTATAACACTCTTGCCAGACCAACAAAGTGTTGAAAGCTTTGGAGCCTCAATGCGTCTCGGCTCTCAGGAAGTTGAGCTTATAAAAGGTACATTTGCATATAAAATACATGGGAAGAGCTGCTTGATAAAAAGGCGCTTTAGACATAGATATGAGTTTAATCCCGAATATATTGAAAAATTTGCAGAAAAAGGTCTTGTTTTTTCAGGTAAAGACCCAAAAAAACCTTTGATGCAATTGCTAGAGCTTCCTAAGCATCCATTCTTCATGGCTTCTCAATATCATCCTGAATTCACTTCGCGGCCTTTAAAGCCAGATCCTTTATTCCTTCACTTTGTTAAAAAAGCGATGGTGGAAAAATGCTAAGCCAACTTAGAAAAAAAACAAAGCCTTTGACATACTTGCTTGCAAAGCCGTTTGCAGTTCTTAATCTGCATCCAAATTTTGTGTCTTTTCTTGCCATACCATTAATCATTATTGCAGCATATTTCATATACTCAAAAAATTACCTTATTGCAGCAGCCTTTGTTCTATTAGCAACTTTGATGGATTTTATAGACGGAGCAGTTGCTGAGCTCACAAAAAAGAAGAGTTATTTTGGCAACTACTTTGAAACAATGATTGACAAATATGTAGATGTTATCCTAATAGCTTCTTTTTCTTTTCATTACCCCGTGTTAAGCGCTATTGCTGTAGGGCTTTCTATGATCTCAAGTTATGCAAAGCCAAGGGCTGCACTTGTGATAATAGCAGACAACAGAGATTGGCCAGCAATAGGTGAACATGCAGATAAGCTTATCATCATAATATTTTTCATGATATTGGCTTCTTTCATGCCAAAGGTAGTTGGCATAGATGTGATTGCGGTTATGCTTTGGGTTCTTATCGTTGTTTCCTTAATTGGCGGAATGCAAAGAATCATGTATGCAAAGAAGCTAATAGCTGAAGCAGAAAAAAAAGGAAAAATACTGCCATATCTTCGCAAAGGCGCTGGGCACAATGCTGTTGAGTAAATTGATTGCTAAAAATTGGTGTTGATTTGCATTTGCTTTTTCTTGAAAAGAGCCTAAGAAAAGAAACTTTGGGTATAGCAGGCATATTTATATTCGCCTTTATTATCCGCGCTTATGATCTCTCTAATATACCAAAAGGCCTCTATTTGGACGAGGCAAGCAACGGTTACAATTCTTACAAAATCCTTAAAACAGGCAGAGACGAGTGGGGCGTTCAAATACCCTTATATTTCAAAGCATTTGGAGAATACAAAAATCCTGTTTTTATATATGGTTCTTTGCCCTTTGTCGCGTTTTTTGGACTAAGCGCATTTTCTGTGCGCTTAGCATCAGCATTTTTTGGGACTCTTGCTGTAATAGCAACATTTTTCCTTGTAAGAAAAATTTTTGGGTTAAAAGAAGCAGCCATAGCATCATTGCTTCTTGCAGTTTCACCATGGCATTTCGTGTTAAGCAGAATTGCTTTCGAAGTAATAACATTGCCAACATTCTTTTTGCTTGGGCTTTTTTTCCTTATAATAGCAGCAGATAACAAAAAACTTTATTTGATACTTTCTGCAGCATGCTTTGCCCTTGCAGTTTACTCTTACAAGATTGCTTACGCTTTTATACCTTTTTTTCTTCTAAGCTTTTTTATAATTTACAGAAAAAGGTTTTCAATTGGAAAAATTGTTTTTTTCGCTTCCATTCTTGCGCTTCTCCTTTTGCCGCTTTTTGCTGAATTTGCTTTCAATGAAGAGCACCGCAATGCAACGAACCAAAAAAACATGCAGTTCTCGATATTTAACGAAAGTTTTACCAAGGAAAAGGAATCAAAAGGCATTTCAAAAGAGCAAGCAATCTTTGAGCTTTATCTTGAAAACTACGCAAGCTATTTTTCAATAGATTTTCTTTTTATAAAAGGAGATCGGCTGCCAAGGCATAGCGTCCCTGAAAAAGGGCAGCTCTACTTTTTTTACATACCTTTGTTAGCTGTTGGATCAATGATATGCATATTTATGAGAACTGAAGCGCATAAGCTAATGCTTTTCTGGCTAATTTCTTGGCCTGTTGTTGCAGCTTTTAGTGCAGATTACTCACCACATGCGCTTCGCTCCATAACAGCAATACCTGTTTTCGAGATCATCTGTGCATTGGCTATTGCAGCAATCCTTGATGAACCAAAAAAATGGCGCTCTGAAAAAATTAAATCATTTGCGCTTTTTGCAATTATCTCTATTTTCGCTATCACTGAGGTGGCATTTTTTATGCACACTTACTTTGTTGAATATCCACAAAAGGCTGCTCTCTATTTTAATTGCGGCTATGAAGAAGCATTTATGTTCACTGAGCAGGAAAAGCCGAAGTATGAAAAGGTATACATAGCAAGTGAAGTTTTTAGCTATAATGCACATATTCTCGCCTTATTTTTCTTGCGCCTTGACTCTGAGAAGCTTTATTATGAAGGAGCGCTTGGAAATGGTTATGAGATGGCCATAAGTACTGATGAGAATGACCTAGAAAAACCTTCGCTTTTTGTCTTCCGCCACCCAGCAAAAAAAGGTATTCCTGTAAAGACAATAATTTGTGCTGGAAAACCAGTTCTGGAAATAAGTGAAATTAAATGAGATCATAAGGCACTTTTTTATTTCTTTATTATATAGATTATAACTATGATAAGCTACTCTGAGTTTCAAAAAGTTGAGTTGAGGGTTGCGAAGATTACTGCTGTTGAAGATATTCCAGGCAAAGATAAACTCTATAAGCTAGCGATCGACCTTGGGGCAGAAAAAAGAGCTATTGTGGCGGGAGTAAAAGAGTTCTACAAAAAAGAAGAGCTTAAGGGCAAAAATGTGATAATTGTTGCAAATCTTGAGCCAAGGACAATTGCCGGTATAACGAGCCAAGGCATGCTGTTGGCCGCTAAGAACACCCAAGGCGGCTATTCTATTGTTGAGATTAGTGAAAAAGTAGTACCTGGAACAAAAGTAGAGTAAGAACAGCTAACACTATTGATAGTCAAAGCATTGAGGCGATAATTGCTAGTGATATGAAAGTAGCTATACTTGAAGCCAAGTTAACTGCAGCTGTAACAACCAATATGTGGGTAAACCTATTTCTGTTTAATTCCATTACAGATTCTATTTTCTGTATACTTTCAAGGTCTTCAACTAATGGTGGCCTGATTTTAGCCTCTACAGCACCAGCGAACCAGCCAGATGCTAAAGCCGGGTGCAATGTTGTGAAAGGTGCTGCTAAAAATGCTGCCAAAACGCTTTTCCAGTGCGCCTTAACTATAATAGCGCCAATTGCTGAAAGGGAGCTATTTATAAGGAACCAGACGACAAAAGCGCTCAAAACAAACTGGGGCCCTTTGAAATAGAAGCCAAAAGAAAGCATTAAAATAAGTATTCCGAGCATGAGAAAGCCAATAATTGATCCATAGTTGTGTTTCTTTGGGGCCTTTTTTAAGGTATTCAAATCAATTTCTTTGCCAAGGTTTTCGGCTATGCCTTTCATATGGCCTGCGCCAACTACCGCAACAATCTTTTTTGCTTTTATTGCTGAAATTGAGGCTGCAATGTATTGATCACGCTCATCAACTATAACTTTCTTAATAGATGGAAATTGCTTTGAAAGTTCCTTAATTACAGCGCTCAAAACATCATCTTTTTTAAGCTCCTCAACTTTTTCTGGTGTAAGCCTTTCACCAACTCCAAATATGTAAAGGAAAAGCTCGAAAAAAAGGCGCAACTTTTCAAAGAAGCTCATTGTTGCAAATGTTCGTCTCATTGTGATTTCAATATCGCGATCTACGAAAGCTAAGCGTATATTATGTTCCTTTGCAATCTTTGCTGCCTCAAGCATCTCACTTCCGGGTTTTATACCAAGCTCACGCCCAATGCGTCTTTGCATTCCAGAGAGAATCAGGTTGAAAAGCAGAAGGTACGCTTTGCCTTGCTTAATTACAGTAAGAACATCTGTCTTTTTCCATTTGTGCTCTTCTGATAATTGTGCAAACCTTGCATAGTCAAGCTCAAGCGCAATGCAATCCGGTTTTTCCTCGATTATGGTTTCCTTTACTTCTTTTATGCTCTCGTTGCTAACGTGGGCCGTGCCTACAAGCACTACAATCTTATCCTTTAAGTCAATTTTTTTTACAACCATTGGAGACCCTACATGAGATGCAATTTAGCAAGCTTTGTGTAAATCTGTGCTCTCAAAGGGCCTTTCCTGCCGAAATACGTGCATTGCCCTTTTAGAATCTTTTTTCTTGCGGTTTCAAGTGTGTCAGCATCAACGCACAGATAAGCATTACCAAGCTCACATTTGAAATGGGCATCAGTTCCTGCTGTGAAAGCGAGTTTGTTCCTTTCTGCAAAGGCCTTTGCTTTTTCATTTGCAGAGCCTAAAAGGCAACGGCTGTTAAAGACTTCTATTGCGTGCACCTCTTTTTTTATTTCCTCAAGCATTCTGAAACCTTGAAAAAAAGGCCTACGAAGCAAATCAAAAGGATGTGATACTGAAATTATGGCATCTTGATCCTTAAGCTTATCAATAACCTCAAAGATTTCGCCTGGGTTTACATGTGAAGTCATAAAAAGTCCAAGAAGCTCACCTACCAAAGAGCCATTATTGTAAACTTTTATCTCCTCGCCTTTTATAAATGGAACTGAGTATTTCTTAGATAAAGAAATTGCCTCAATCCAAGGCCTAGTTGAGTTGTGCTCTGTAAGTGCCGGCACTATGCCTTTTTTGCGATAAAAACAAAATATTTCATCAACACTCAAGTTTCCGTGGCCGGCAAGCTTAGTATGTATGTGCGTATCTATTAGCAGAAAATCACCTTGTGATATCGCAGATCATGAAATCCTCATTCATTTCTTTTATCTCATCGACAGATACTTCGAGTGTGGTAAGTTCACTTACCAGCATATGCAAAAAACCCATCTTTGCTGCTTTTGAATCCAAAACAACAATAACTCCATAAACAGATATTGGCGGTATAAATCCTTTTTTGTAGCCGGTTACATTGAAGGCTTCTTTTGCACTTGCTTCTCTAAGCTCTGAGCTTGGAAAAAGGCTAGAAAACTTTTCAAAGTCTATGCGATCCTTTCTCATTAAAATAGCAAGCGCTGGCTTAAGAGCTGCGTTATCTCTAAGGTAGAGAATACATTTTGCAGAGTTTGGGCTTATTATCGGCTTATTTATTATTGTTGCTTTAAGCTTATTTATCTCTATGAAATCTTCAAGCATAGAAGTTACACCTTATAAATCATGATTACAGCCCTGCTTGTTTTCTCAGGTCGTCGGCAATATCAATTAATTCCCATGTGAATTCTGGTTCATTTCTTCCAAAGTGTCCATAGCAGGATGTTTTTGAGTAAATAGGCCTTAGCAGGTTGAGGTTTTCTATTATTTTGCTAGGGCTAAGATCAAAGTTCTTCTCTATGAGGGATCTTAGTTTGCTCTCTTGAATTTTGCAAGTGCCAAAAGTGTCTACGAAAAGAGCTGTTGGCTCGTGCGAACCAATTGCATATGCAACCTGTATTTCGCATTTATCAGCAATTCCTGCCGCCACTATATTCTTCGCGATATACCTAGCCATATAAGCTGCGCTCCTGTCAACCTTTGTAGGATCCTTTCCGGAGAAAGCTCCGCCGCCGTGCTTGCTCATTCCACCATATGTGTCAGCGATTATTTTTCTTCCTGTGCAGCCCACATCAGCTACTGGACCACCAATCACAAATCTGCCAGTATTGTTTATGTAATAGGTTGTTTTTTTGTCAATGTAATCTCCACATACAGGCTCTATAACTTCTTTTGTTATATCTTCACGCAGTTTTTGAAGAGTTACATCTGGGTCATGCTGGGCTGCAATAACAACAGAGTCAATGCGCTTAACAACAGAGCCATTAAACTCAACCGTAACTTGTGTTTTTCCATCAGGCCTTAAATATGTAAGTTTTTTCTTTTTTCTAACTTCGGCAAGTTTCAGTGCAAGTTTGTGGGCAAACATTATGGCTGCCGGCATCAATTCTTCAGTTTCAGCTGTTGCGTAGCCACACATCATTCCTTGGTCTCCGGCACCAAGGCCTTTGCCTTTTTTCGCGTTAACGCCAATTGCAATATCTGGGCTTTGTTCATGGATGCTGGATAAAACACCAACTGTTTTGTATTCAAAGCCATACTCAACCTTTGTATAGCCGATCTTTTCGAGGACCGCGCGCGCAATTTTTCCAACATCATACTTTGCATTTGTAGTAATTTCTCCACTAACAATAATAAAGCCCATTCCTGCCATTGTCTCGCATGCGACTCGCGAGTATTTGTCTTGAGCTATTATTTCATCTAGAACTGCATCTGATACTTGGTCACAAACTTTATCCGGATGGCCCTCAGTCATGGATTCCGAAGTAAAAAGATAATGGCCATTTGGCATAAATCCACCTCTTTAAGTGATTGTAAACAAAAAATAATAAATAATATTCTTTTAATAACATAGGAGGTGCCAATTAAGCCAGAAATTATTTGCAAATTAATTTATTACTAACTAAATCACTTCTCGATGTTAAACCGAAAGGTTTATATATTTCACCAACACATATATTAATGTGAAATAGTTAATTTTAGAGGGGGCATTATGGGGGCAAAGATTTTAGCATCAGCAATAATTGTTTTGTTTTTTTTAGCAAATGCATTTTCATACATATCTGGGCCTGAAAACATTTTTATAGATGAGCCAATCAGGGTAATAACATACGAGATTTCAAATTCTTCCAACGAAGCAAAAGATTTTCAAGCAATGGTTTATTGTCCTAATGAAGTAAAGTGTGAAATATCAAATAGGCCTTCTTCTGTTGCTGCTGGGCAAAAGTCTTATTTCTCTATTTCATTTATGCCAACAGACGCAGCAATAAGGAACAATTATGCAGTAACTATTTTGGCAAAGCTTGGAACCAACACTATTTACAAGGAAGTAAAAGTGGCAGTTGGTATTCCAAAAGCGCCTGTTCAGAGACCTGTTGAAGAGCAAAAATCTGGCGAAGAAAATGTAAAAACACCAATGGTCATACAAGAAGCAACAATAATGAACATACTTTTGGCGTTAATTGCGCTTCTTTTATTTGGAATTTTCATACTCAAATTAACGGGGGGTAAAAGATGAGTTATGTGAACTTAAAGCTTGCTTTGGGTATATTGCTCATAATTGTTTCCCTTAATAGGGCAATGGCTGGCTTAGTTGTTGAACCAACAAATCAAGGCAGTTACTATTATGGTGGCTATTATTCTTATGGTTACTACAGCACTTCTAACGCATACAAGAAGTGTATAGGTAATACAATATACATTGAGAGGACAACTCCACAAGGAACAAGTCTAACTCCACTGTATAGTTGCGGAGCAAATGAGCAGTGCATTGATGGCGATTGCATGAAAAAGGCAACAAGAATAAATATTGGATCATGGGAGTTTAGCTTCGGGCCATGGTGCTCTGAAAAATATGTAAGTCAGTATTGCATTGGAGATGAAGTTTGGGGCTTGTATAGAAATTCAAAATGCGTAACCTCACCACAATTTATACAAACGTGCCAGTATGGCTGCAGCAATGGAGTATGCAATTCAGCAAAAGTGCCGGTATATTATTATCAATATTATTCATATCAACCACAACAAGTACAGGTGACAACACCACCAACAACATACAGCCCAGCAACTTACACTTATACTTATTCATATAGTAGACAACCTGCACAGCAAAGTTGCTCAACAGGATATGTCTGTGTTGATGCATCTTATAAAGCATATAGAAGCAATAATTGCGAGATTATCTCAAGCACTTATACATATTGCCAATATGGCTGCAAGGACGGTGTATGCCAACAGCCAAGATACACAGTCCCTTCAATAAAATATTATAGGGATTGCGACAATGATGGTGATTGTCCACCGGGATATTATTGCAAACACACATTCGCTTATGATAAATGTATACCGATATGGGGCGACCCATAAAAAAGGGGGTTTTAAGTTAAAGGTGGTTTTATGGATAAGAACATTGTGAATAAATCAGGAATTTTATTTTTGCTTTTCATACTTGCGGGGCTTGCCTATGCATGTACATATGCATGTACAACTTGTCCAAATACGCCTCCAAGCAAACCAAATGTATACATAACACCATCTAACCCAACTACAAACGACGACCTTTACTGCTATGCAAACAGCTATGACCCTGAATGCGATACACTAACATATCATTACAGATGGTACAGAGATGGAGTTCTTTATACAACACAATCAACTACTTCAAATTACACTTCAATATCAAAAAATAATACAAACTATTCAGAAACATGGAAATGCGTTGTTAAGGCCTTTGATGGCAGAGATTACAGCGAAGAAAACAGTGACACAGTAAAAATTGAAGGAGAACCTTGCATAGATTTCGAGATTACAACAGGCGTCGATAGCATAACCATGAAAAGAAATGACACTCAAACTTTAAGTTTTTGGTTAAGGAATAAGGGGAATTACTCAATTTGCATAAATTTAAGGACGAGCAACAGCAGCTCTTACCTCGAGTCATGGGCTTCAAGAGAAAGTGTATGCTTAAATGCATACGAGTCAAAGCAATTGACGCTTACAATAAGGACAAATAATGCTTCAGTTGGTTATTATAGCGTTAAGATAAAGGGAGATGGCTGTTACACACGAGAGAAAGAAATAACCGTTAAAGTTGAAGAACCTTGTCAGCCACCTCAGTGCTGCCCATATCCGCCATGTTATACTCCAACACCAACTCCAAGCTGTGGTTCATATTATTATCCTTGCTATACCCCAACGCCGAGCTGTCAGCCTTATTGTGGCCAGCCAATTGAAATTGTACCTATAAGGACTTCAATATGCCAAGAATCAAAAGGGACAATAAGCGTTTTGGTTAAGAATTTGACAAATAATGAGTTAGTGGTGAGGCTGGAATCAAGTTCTGTTGGCTTTTCGAGCAGTTTTGAGCAAAGCGCTGTAGTTTTGAGTGCCGGCCAAGAGAAATATGTGAACCTCAATGTTTACACACAATGCCAAATTGGTGAGCAATATGTTACAATATATGGCAAAGTTGATGGCTACACGCTGCAGCGAAAGGCAAACTTTACAGTTATAAGTTGCCCTAAGCCAGAAACAAAGAATTTTTCTATAGAAGTTCCAGTGGCATGCACCTCGATGCAGAAGATGCAAACTGCCAATATTGCTTTCACGGTAAAAAACCTTACAAGATATTCTCAAACTGTAAACTTACAAGCAGTTTCTTCAATAGTCAGCGAAGTTGATCAAACAAGCGTAAATCTTGGACCTTATGAGAGTAAGACATTATATGTAAGGGCGTATGCCAGAGAGACTGATAAGCCAGGCAAACAATATATAACACTCTATGGCTGGCAGGACAGCTATAAAGAAAAGAAAGAATTGTGTGTAGAAATACAGCAGATGCATAAAACACTTGTTACTTTAGCAAATAATGACCTTAAGATACCACAGTGTAGCTATGGTGTTTTTACCCTGACTGTGCATAATGCTGGAGACACTGTGCAAAACTATAAAGTAAGTACCAATAATGCCACAAAAGCAACAATTAAATTTTCTGAAAGCTCGTTTTCCCTATATCCAGGCGAAGCAAAAGAAGTTTTCATAACAGTTAACGTACCCGTGGATATGCAATTAGCAAAATATAGCACAGACATTGTTGTTGAAAACAGCAGTGTTTGGGTAAGGACAATATACTTTGATGTCATTAAAAGCACAGAGGAGCCAAGTACAACCCCTATTGAAGGGGAAAGACCAATAATACTTTCTTATCCGGTAAATATTGCAATTGCACCAGGTACTGAGAAGCAGTTCTCTATTGTGCTACATAACCCGACATCTAGAGCAATAAATATTGCAATAGATTTCGGGCTCCCACAGGGTTTTTACTCTCAAACAAAGAGTATTTATCTCGCACCAGGAGCTACTGAAGCTGTAGTGGCTTCTATTGGCATTGACGCTAAAGTTACGCCTGAAAGGCATTACGATGGCATTCTCAGGCTAAGGTTTGAAAACACGGAAATATCAAAGCCGATTAGCGTTTATGTTGAAGTAATGCCAACAAGACCAGAAGGCACCGGTAGTGGTCTTTTCACCCTGGAGAATCCCTGGGTGATTGGCCTAATAATTGTCGTTGCTTTTATAGCAATAGTGCTAATACTAAACGCCTTTGGCGGGCGACAAAAAAAAGCAGAGTTTATGCTTTATAGGAGGTAGGTGATGATGAAGAAATTAATTGTTGCTTTGGCTTTTTTAATAATTGTGGCAAGCACTTTTGCTGCAATAGAAGGTGAGGGAAAACTAACTGCGAGTTGTTTTTCTGACCCTGCCATGCCAGTATATAAAATAACTAATGATTTCTCTGAAAGAACCGAGTTTACAATAAGCATTGATTATAAGCCAGATGTCTTTGACATAAAAACAATACCACAATTGCCGTATAAATTAACTCTCAATTCTGGCGAAAGCGCAGATCTTAGGCTATTTATTAAGCCTTGCTGCTGCGGCGAGCCAGGCAATTATGTAATAACAATAAAAGCAACATCTTCAAAAGGCGACTTTGTAAAAAAGGTTGATTTCACGGTACAAGAAGCTGGAAAAATAAAGGTTTCTATAGAGCCATCGGAAACGCAGTTAGGCCAGTGTGATGAGAGAACAGCGATAGTTACAATTGAAAATGCTAGTCCAGCAATCACAAATTTAGTGCTAAGCCTTAACACTGATTCGCCTCAGCTTTTCGAGTTAAGCACAAAAGAAATGCGCCTTGAGGCAAACTCAAAGAAAACAGTCAACCTAAAGATAAAGGCGCCCTGCCAATTAACACCAACAAAGAAAAGTGTTGAAGTTATTGCAAAAACAGTTGAAGGCGATTGCCCAAAGCTCTCTGGCAGCGCTTCATTTATTGCGGGGCTTGTTGATAGACAGAACATTGAGATAGAAAAAAAGACATTTGATGTCTGCAATGATATAGAGCAAACAACAACAATAAGGATAAAGAATCTAGGTTCCAGAACAGATGAGCTTAATCTGAGTTTGGAAGGACCGGAATGGGTAATATTACAGCAAAAAACTCTTACTATAGAGGGTGGTAAAGAAGGGGAGGTAGCTATAAAGTTCCTAAAGAGCACATCAGAAGGTAAGTTCAGTTTCACTATAAAAGCCAATTCAAAGAAATATAACAAAGACACCATTCAGCAGTTTGAAATAATGCTAAGGGACTGTTACAAAGTAGACATAGAAAAGTTTTCAGGAAAGGAAAGAGCTTGTATAGAAGACAAAACATTGGAATATAGCTTTGATCTCAAGAATACAAAGAACACGGAAATAACATTCGAGCTCTCACTTGCAGGTATGAAAGGCAGTTTGAGCACTACAAAATTAACTTTAAAACCTGGGGAGAGGAAGGAGGTAAAAGCAACGATTGATGTCAGCGCAGAAAAAGAAGGCAAGAAAAGTTTCACCATAAGCATCAATGCACCACAGTTCAGCGACTCGTTTAAGGTTAACTTTGAGTTAGAAGACTGCTATGCTTTGAGCGTAGATTCAAAAGCAATAGAAAAAGATATAAAAATGGAAGTCTCACCTGAGTTATGCCCACAGAGTGTTTTGCTTGAGCTAAAAGTTACAAATACAGGAACAAAGGAACAAAACGTTAAGCTTTCGCTCACTGGCACAAAATGGGTTTACCTTGAGCCAACAAGCTTGAAGCTTGCTCCAAAAGAAACAAAGCCTTTTTACGTATATGTAGGACCACCGATAACAGAGACGGCTGGAAATTACACGGCAACACTTTGGATTGAGGCAAACGACTACAAGAAGGAATTTCCTATAAGGATAAACCTTGCCTCAGTTACACTACCACAGAAGATAGGCATTGAGACATCAGCGCAGATTGAAGAAACAATAGTTCAGCAGGAAAAAACGATAAAGGCAAAGGTAAGGATTGTGAATACAAGCGATTGCCTGCTTGAGGTCAGCGATGTTAAAGCAGAAAAATACAGCGTGACATTTAGCCCCACCAAATTCACTCTTGACAAGAACGGCTTTGTTGAGCTAACAGCAACCGTTGCTTTAGGTAAGCTTGATGTGAACTCATTAGAAGTACCGATTTCAGTTACAACCGACCGTGGAATAATAAGAAAATCCGTTGTAATAGACCTTGTTAAGAAAGAGGTGTCAGAGGTTCCCGTAAAAGTAACACCAACACCAAAAGCAACAGCAATGGCAACAGCGACAGTTGATAAAAACGCAACGGTATCACCAGCAGCACCAGTAGGGCAAGCAGTTTCAGAGCCGATGACTAACATAATAGTATTGCTATTCTTAGCGGTTGTTGCAATAGTGATAGTTATTCTAGCGTACTATGCCTATAAGAAAGAGAAAGGCGAAGAAACAGGCATGAAGAACGAGAAAAAAAGCAAATAAGCTTTTCTCTATTTTTTTTCTTTTTTATTTTTTTTTGGTTAATTCCTATTTCTATTATTTTAATTCTATTTTTTATTTACCAAACCCTTTTGAGTGAGCTGACAAAATTATACTGTAAGCATGCAAGGCACTGTATTATTGAAGCACATGAGCTGCAGTCAGTTGGAAGCACAACTTCTGGCTTTTGTGGTGGTTGTGTAGGCCCATTAGTATCTCCTGTTGGGCCAGTATCCCCGGGCTTTTTTGGCAAACCTGTAGCATAAGCATTGATCTGCTCTTGCGTGCTGAACCATGGTGTAAAAGTACCACCTGCACCAGTGCCTTCATCGATCCTGAACCTAACATCGAAGTCAATCACAATTTCAGGATTTTGAGTATCTTTCCAGACATAACGAAAACTTTTGTCAGCAGCAGTAGTTTCCAACATCGTTGGCTGTTTTATATTGTTAATCCTGTACTCAATACGGCCATCTTTTCCGCAATTATTAGCTTTTGGTCCTCCATCACATCTTTGGGTTTCACCGGCTTTATGAAAGCTTATAGAACCTATTCCGTGTAAGCAATCCAGTGTGTAGCTTGTTGTTCCTCTATCAAAATATTTTACTTCAAAGCTTACCTTCGGTCTGTCCTTTTGTAATAGCGTAAGATCACCACCGGTAATGCTTTCGTTTATAAATGGAATTAACTCGTATGGATATATGTAATATATTCCGTTGTGACAAGGGTAAGTTTTAGCCAATGCAGTGCTATCTATTTTAGCAAAGAAATCAGCCCGTTGCAGAGATATTGGGTGAGATGGATTGTAAATTGTTTTTGTTGCTGGTTTTGTTGTTATCGTAAAAGCAAAAGAGGAATGAGGCAATAATACCAAAAATAAAAATAGAAATATTAGTTTCTTTGCCAACTTATAACAATTATGGCGGTTCATTCAAAATCCCTTTTATCCATTTTCGAATCATTTCTATACCAGAATGAATATATAATATTTTTTACATATAAAAACCTTTGCTTAAAGTTATTGGCATTGGTTATTTTAATTGAAAGTTTAAGCTAAAATTAAAAAAAATTGGAATAAAAGCAAGCATAAGATTTAAATATTAGGTGAGATATAAGTTTACAATAGTTTAAAGCTTTTGAGGTGGTGTTGTGGATAATAAAAAGATTCTAGCAGCATTTTTTGTTTTTTTTTATTTGTCTATTTGCCTCTCGACTAGCGTCAATATTGGTGATAAACAAGAAGGCGGAGAAGATACCATAAATATCAGTGTTGGTGGCAGGAATGTTGAAGCTACCGGTGTTGATTGCTTTGATTACTATCACTTTGGCTTAGTTGAGTTTGATTATCCACGGCCAGAAAAAACTGTTTACAAAACTGGTGAAACTGCCAGCATTGTAACAACTATAATAAACAATAATGAATATGCAATTGTGCAAGGCAATGTAATTGCACAAGTATACTACACAAACAAAGAAAGTGGGAATTACCAAGGAGACCATCTTTTGGCAGAATTTATTGCTTTTGATGGTTTGGCTTTAGCGCCAAAGCAGGCATATGATCTTGCTGTGGAATGGCAGATTCCAAAAGATGCACCAAAAGGCAGATATGATGTTGCTCTTTATTTCCAAGAGTTGCACACATATAATATGTCTGGCCTGCCATTCATAACTAACTATTATGGCGGCCTTGCAAGCTTTGATGTTGAGAGCGCAAATGAAAATTTGCCATTTTACTTTGATAGAAATGCTGTTTTGTTAAACGGTGAGAAACAGCTTTTGAGACATTTCTCAAAAAACTTTGAAAAAGGCGAAAAAATCACATATGAAGTGCCGATAGTAAATCCAACGACAAAAAGCCAAAGTGTTTCAGTTACCTATCAGCTTTACTCATGGGACCAAAGCGATGAGAAAAACCTTTTGGTCAAATACTCAAAGAATGAAAACATGGAAATAGGCGCAAAATCTAGCAAAAAGGCATCAATAAACTTTAATGACCTTGAGGCCGGAGCATATGAATTAAAGATAACTGCTAGCAACAATGCTTGGAACAGCATATTATTGCTTAGGTTTACAGTAAAAGGTGCAAAAGGAAGATTCATACACACTGGCTTGACAGCATTTCCTCTATTAAAAGGAGATAATTTTACAATGTTCGCATGCTTTTCAAATACGACTGATTGGTTTACAAATTTCAATGGAGAGGTTGTATTGGAACTCAAAGATAACAAAGGCAATATATTGGGTACGGAAACTTTCAGGGGAGAGATCACTCCAAAAATTATGGCAATAAAGAAAGACTTGAAAGCAACCGAATGCTATGATGAGCTTCACCTTACTGCGAGAATTAAAGATTCTGGCACTGGGAAAATTCATCAAGAAATAACAAAAGTTTATAGGTTGGCGGATTTCAGAGACGCTAATCTTATAGACAAATTCTACGAAGAAAAAGCAAAGATTGAAGCTAAACCAACACCAACAAAAACAGTTGAAGAGACAAGAACCCAAGTGCCTGTAAAAACACAAGAACCAACGAAAACGCCTTTGCCAAAGGAGGAATTTCCGTCCGGAATTTTATTGGTTACGGCAGTAGCAGCAATAATTATTGTTGGTGGTGCATTATATTACATCAAAAAGGTAAGAAAGTAATTGGGTTGGTTGATGTTATGAAGTTGGGTTTTCAGTTCTCTTTTATTGTTACTATTGTTTTTTTGCTTTTTTTTTGCACCCAAAGCGCTTTCATCTGCTTCATGCCAAGGCGGCATAAATGCAACGGAGTTAGCTTATGGGTCAGGGTACCAAATAGGCCAAATATATGGTTATGCAAATGATATTATAAAAACATTTAGACTCCCTTTGAGCTGGGGTGGTTACAATGCTTTCCAGAGGATCTGTGTTGGCGGTGAAATGGCCTTCAGCGATGCCGAAACCGGCTTTAAAATAACATTTTTCCAAAATGATGTGCCTACACAACAGATACCAAGCAGCTTAACGCTTGCGTATGGTATTGCAATTGAGCCACCGACAGGTGAAGATCAGCCACAGCCGGGCCAAGATGAAAACAAGTTTAGAAAAAATGAATGGATAAACGAAGGTGCTTCCCAAGATAGTCCACCAATAATAAATGTATCAACCTCTTTCATAACTAAGCTATGCGATGAAGGACAAAAGAAATATAATTGCTCAAACTATGGTAACAATAAGCTATGTACAAAAACGAGTGGCGATTACAGCACACCTAATTCCTTCAAAACTAAGGTTGAGAAAGTTTCAAGTATTCCAAGCACTTACGTTGCGAGTAATGGTTATGATACATACGTTATTCCTTTTGGCGGACTTAATACAGTCGCTCTCGGTGGAACACAGCTATTAAGGGCTATTGAGATTGCTTTGGACTGCAAGGTTTCCTGCAATGGTCCGCTTGAGCCAAAGAAAGCAGACGCTAAAGTGTATAACTTAACTTTGCATAAAGAAGATAAGCAAAAAGATTCCTACTATATTGACCTTGATGAAGCAGCCCAAAAGTGTGCTGGAGGAGCCGACATTTATGTTGGCTGTTACAGCAATCCTGGCGCACATTTCCTTTATGTTGATAAGATATTTTTCCCTGACACAATGGAATCTGCAGAGGCAAACTGGCTTATAAGAATGTATCCATCAAATCAAGCTGGTTCCAATCAGCCAAAGCTTCTATTCCAACTCCCACTTGTTGCTGCTGCGGGAAATCCACCTGTTGCTGACTTTGCCTATGAGGTTGACAGTGCAACTGGAGAAGAGACTTTGCTAAAATTTACACCAACAGTTTCAGATTCAGACGGCACAGTAAAATCTCTGACATGGAACTTCGGCGATGGGCAAAAACATGTGATGAAACAGGAGCCGATCCCTGTGACTTACGGCTTTAAGCCTGGTTATTACACAGTTTCGCTAACAGTTTATGACAATGATGGCCTCAAAGTGAAAAAGGTAAGAACAATAAAAGTTGAAGATTGAGGGTGGTTAGAAATGGAAAATATAGGTTATAGAAAAATTTATATTTTTTTATTTATGGCCATTATGTTATCAATTTTTTGTGGCCCTATCAGTTCACAGTCAATATCTGACTCTGTAAAAGGTTACACTGAATTAAGCCTTGTTTTTATTTCTTCCTATTGTGTCCTTGATCAAAATTGCTATAAGATGTGTGTCCAAAAAATTGGCTCAACTATTAAATGTCGCGCTCAATGTAGCCAGACTAGAGAAGAGTTCTCACCTGTTGTAAAAGAGTACGAAAGCAAAATCTTAGACTACTTTCGCTTTCCCTCACAAAAAAAAGTTTATATAGAGAGCATGTATTTTGATGATAACGATTTTTTGAATGCAGCCAGGGTAGTAGTAGGTATGGAAGTTGCTTTGGGGGGTGCTGACTCTGGCTATAGAATAAACTTCATCAAAAATGATGTTTCTACTGAGAAAGCACCAAACCCATTGACTTTAGATTATGGTATTGCAATTGAGCCACCGACAGGTGAAGATCAGCCGCAGCCTGGAAAGGAGCCACAGCCCAGGAAAAATGAATGGATAAATGAGGGGGGCGAAGCTGATTCTCCACCAATGATAAATGTTTCTAAGGAGTTTATTTCAAAGCTTTGTGATAAAGGTCAGAAAAGATACTGGCATTCTGTATACTTTGCACGGTATTATCCATTACCTTTAATAAGAGTTCGATTGTATGATATGAGTAAGGGTTCAAGAATTATTTCTGATAAATACTGCAAAAAAATAGATAATAAAGGTTATATATCTTATTTTAATATAAACAAGTGTGCAAAAGAAGATTACAATAAATTTGAAACAGAGGTTGAAAAGATAAGCACCATACCAAATATTTATACGGCAAGAAATGGTTATGAAGCTTATGTAATTCCGTTAGATGGCCTAAAAACACAGGCATATGGGGGTGTTCAGCTTTTTAGGGCTGTTGATGCTTCAATAAGGTGTTTTATTTCCTGCAATGGTAGATTAGACGAGAATATAGATTCAAATAAAATTAATGTCTACGAGATACCTTTTTATAGAAAAGTAGTAGATGGCAAAGAAAGATTTTATCTTGATCTTGACCAAGCAGCAGAAAAATGCAAAAATGTGCAAAGAGCAGAGCCTTACATTGGATGCTATGATGTTGGCAGCGCTTATTTTGCATATGTTGACAAGATTTTCTTCCCTGATACTATGGAATCAGTGCAGGCTGACTGGCTTATAAGGTTATACAAGCCTCTGCCTAAGGAGATCGTAAAAGCATATTATAATGGCAGCATCTCAGAACTACCTCTAGAGAATCCAAAGCTGATATTCCAAGTTCCATTGCAGCTTGCCTCAGGAACGCCGCCTGAGATAAGTTTTGAGTATCAGTTGGTTGCCATTACTGGTGAAGAAGTGCTTGTGTCATTTAAGCCAAAAGCAAGTGATTCTGATGGCAGAGTAGAGAGCATAACCTGGGACTTCGGCAATGGAAAGCAGTATGTTGCAAAGCCAAATGAAGAGGTTACATATAGCTTTGCTCCAGGTTATTATAGTGTTTCCGCATTGGCTTATGATAATGAAGGTTTGAAATCAAAGAAAGTGAGAACATTGAACCTTTCACTTGAAACTAGCAAACCTTTATTTTCAGTTACTATTCCTGAACTGCCTCCTGAGTTGCCTCCAACTATGCCAG
>JAOAJX010000008.1 GCA_026413945.1 Candidatus Iainarchaeum sp.
GGCGGTGATTTTAATCTCCCCGGTGGTCTGCCAGGCTTGCCAGGCGGTGATTTTAATCTCCCCGGTGGTCTGCCAGGAATTCCAGGCGGAATTTCACTGCCAAATATGAAAATTGATTTTGCTCTGCAAACTTTACTATCTGATTATAAAGCAGGAAAATCTCTTGTAGTTTCAGCAAGGAATCTGGGAATAAAAGTGAGCAAGAACTCGGTATTGGTTTCTGTAATTGCTGATAGCCATTTTAATCCTCAAAAATGGGGCATGACTGACCTAAACAAAGAGGAAAGAGGCCAGATGTCTTTTTATACTGGCTATGTTGCTGTTGACAATATAGAAAAAATGAGCGAAGAGAAAAGCGTGAATTATATTATGGCTGCAAGAAGTCCCGGTGAGGTAATACATGATATAATCTCAATTAAATTGTCACCGGACCTTCTCGCAATAGTAGCTTGCATAAAGCAATTCAAGGGAAATTGTGATGTTGGTCACATTGCCAAAGAAAATTCCCTTGAATATAAAAACGGATCAGTGCTTGCTTACATTTTGACAAAAAATAATGCGAGGCCATGTGTTGAAACAACTGTCGTCGAAGAGATTCCCGATAAGGTTGACCCAACCATAAAAACCTTCAAGGCATATGTGCCAGTTGCCAAACTTGAAGAACTATCCAATTGTGCTGATGTTGATTTTGTGAGCGGAGTAACTGTAACAGGCATACAGCTTGGAATTTGCTGCATCCTGCTGCTTATTGTTTCTGCAGTATTTGCAATTTATCTGATATTCTTTGTTTATCTGAGAAAGAAGGAAAAAGACAAGGTTGATAAGCTTTGGAATTTATTGGCTTTAAAAAGGCAGAAGGGGGAGCAATGAAAAAAGCATTTATTCTTGCATTGCTTTTAATCTTTTTTGTTAGCTTTCCAAATGCTAAAGCAGTGCCAGTAAGTGCTGCAGATTGTAGAGGAAATACTCTTACTTTAAAGGACAACAATTATGAATTTCAGGGAAATATTTCGTGTGTGAATGTAGTTATTTATGCTCAAAACCAGGACACAACAATTGATTGTAAAGGTGCAAAATTAGAAGCTTATAGGGTTTGGTATTACCCAAAAGACGGACGTAAAATTTCTATAAAAAACTGCAAGTTTGTACCTCTTCGCGGATATTCTAGTTATAACTACCACCAATTCCTGGTAGAAAAAAGTTTTGGCTTAGAGTATATGAATAACACATTTGAGAATACTTATTATAACATTGTAAGAAAGTACTGGTACTCGGGAAAGATTGATATCGACCTTAACTTGGTTGATAATAATCTGTCGAACTCATACTTCCAACTGTATTTGTATGACTATTATACACAACAGCAAGAATTTAAGCTAAATTTAACAAACAACAAATTGAACGGTTCCTTATTATACATAAGTTTTTATAACTATTACAATCAATCAACTGGACCAAGAATTTTTGCCAACATTAATAAGAACAATTTTGTAAGCTCTTATTTGGGGGTGGTGACATATCACTATTATAGCTCATCGCAGAGTGATATTTACAACAACATCTCGATTGTTGACAACAATTTTGAGTTATCTCAAGTATATTTAATATATTACAATTATGGTCAATCTCTTAAAGATGTCAATCTCTATCTTGAAGTTAAAAGGAATTTTTTCAATACTTCTTCTCTTTATGCTTATAATTACAGCTACAGATATCCGGCATTCAGGAAAACAATCAGACAAATGCAATCATCCTTGTTGGAATTTTCAGAAAACGATTTTAATATGGCTAATGTACTGCTATACCTTTACCCAAATAGTTGGTTTAATGACTTAAACAAAATTTTGATTTTCACAAAAAACAAGCTTTATGGCACAAAAATAGATTTTGCAGATTACAGATATATACAAAATGGCAAAATTGACTTCTCCTATAATGATGTAAATAGATCTAATATTAACCTTGGTTACTGGAATTACTGGTATTGGTATTATTGGAATTGGTGGTATTACCAGTGGTATTATGCATGGTATTACTGGTATTATTATGGAATAACAATTGACCCAAGCATTGGTGAAATTAACTTTATCGGTAATAAACTTGAGAAAAGTAAGCTAGATTTACTCGGTTACTGGCCTTCCTCATACTCAAACTTGACAATAAGTGATAACGTTTTCAAAGGATTTTATTGTCCACCAAATTTGAACGAAAAAGAATGTAGCAGCTATTATAAAAACATGAGAGGAATATATTGGGTTGGCCTAAGCCAACTAACTATTCCGCCGAGAAACAACACAATTATCTCAAATAATGAGTTTTTTGGAGATCTCAATTATGATGGATCAGCGATAACTCTTATGCTTGACCCATATGGAGGCCCATACTATGGGGGTCCTTATGATTACTGGTGGATGTGTTATTATTGGGGCTATTGTGGTTGGTATTACTATTACTATTACTATTATTACTATCACTATTATTACTATTGGTATTACTACTATTACTGGTATTGGTATTACTACTATTACTGGTATTACTACGCTCGATACTACCCATATAGCTATTGGTATTACTACTATTACTACTATATTTACTGGTACTATTACCACTACTATTACTACTGGTACTACTATTACTACTGGTACTACTATGGCTATTACTACCGCTGGTATTACTGGTATTACTATCGATACTACTACTATTACTACTGGTACTACTACCGCTATTACTACGGCTATTATCCATTCTTTGACATCTGGGCGAAAGGTGTTTTCGAGATTTCAAACAATTCTTTTAGGGGCTTTAACAGTGGGCTTGAGACATTGGCTGCGGCAGATGGGCAAACTGCCATAATAAAGAACAATACATTCGAAGACAACAAATATGGCATCAAATATATCAGTAGCTATGGAACAATGCTAGTTTATAGCAACATTTTTGCTAATAACGATGTTGGAATTGGCGCAATAAGTGGCACAGCTGGTGCTACGCCGTATTTCCCATATGCTTATCCGTCGGATGGCCCAATCTCTGTATATGACAACCGCTTTGAGAATAATCGCAAATGGGCGATAAAGTATGTGGGTGCTGATATATGGTATGCGCCATATTATGGTGCATCAGAGGATGGCATCTACAACTATGATCCAACAAATAGGCGTTCTGGACCGATGTTTACGAGGCAAGAAGTGGATGATTATCTGAAGAACTCAAAGACTATGCTTATCTGCATGGCAAATAATGACTTCACTGCAATGCCAAATACTGGCAAGAACGCAAAGGAAGGAGCAATAAGAAGAATATCTGAGGCTGCAAACTATAATGGCCAATGCTTTGGCTTTTGTAGCGGCGCAATAAACAGTCCGCCAATCGCTGACTTTGATTCAACAACAGGAAAGGGTGTTTCAAACCTGACAGTTCATTTCTATGATCGATCTTACGATAAAGATGGCAATATTGTGTCATGGCAATGGGACTTTGGTGATGGCACTTATAGTACAGATCAGAACCCAGCGCATACCTACACGAGCAATGGCCCTTTTAACGTTACCCTAACAGTTAAAGATAATGGCGGAGCAAAGAATAGCACTCAGAAAAAAATAACGCCTTACGATGTGGCTTCCATAAATGAGATTTTGGTGCAAGATATATCTGCAGGCGAAAGCGCTCAGATAAGTGTTACATGCACAAAAGACCTGGAAGGTACACTCAAAGTGTACTTTGATCCGCTTGGCTCGAAAACAAAGGTTTATGAGTCAAACTACAAATGTAACTCAGGTTCTGTTTCTGTTGGTCCGTTGACAGAAATAGGTGTATACCTTGTAAGATATGACTTAAGCGTACCTGCAAACAAATGCACCAAATGCAACGCGGAGAAAGAGTTCATTGTAAAGAGAAGTGCTGTTACGACAGCATCAGAAGAGCCAATAGTTGCAGTTGCTGCTTTGCTTATGGTTTTTGTGGTTTTAACAATTAAAAAAAGTGTATGTAAATAAGCATAGCTTCTTTTTTATAGCCACAGCTAAGAAATAAAAAACTCTTTCAGCATATTGCTATTATGCTTTTGGTTTACTCTGATGATTTTTTGAAGCATTCCTTCATCAACCACCCTGAAAGTCCAGGAAGACTCTCCTCAATAAAAAGCTTACTCGATAAGAAAAAGGGAATTCGGTACATTGTTCCAAAACCAGCAACTGAAAATGATCTTATTAAGGTTCACACTCAAGAGCTTATAGAGGATCTTAAAATGCGTTCCAAAAAACACCTCGGCGATTCCGACAATCCATTTGTTTCCAGCACTTTTGAAATAGCAAAGTTAAGCGCAGGTGCAGCTATTGAAGCAGCAAAACATTCTGAAAGCAAATGTTTTTCGCTTGCTAGACCACCAGGACATCATGCGGGCAGGAACTTCTTTAGTGGTTTTTGCTATCTGAATAACATTGCCATCGGAGTCTCAAGTGTTCTCAAGAAATATGGCAGAGCTATGATTGTTGATTTTGATGTCCATCTAGGTCAAGGCACACTTGACATATTTGCAGGCAGCGATGCTGTTTTCTACCTTTCCTTTCACCAGAATGCAGAAACCATTTACCCGTGGCACGAGCCGGTTGTTAGAGAAAAAAACATATGCCTTTTTGCACTGAACCCCGGCATTGGAGACTCAGATTATCTCAGAATATTTGAAAAATGCTTTAAGCAAGCCGTTTCTGATTTTAAGCCAGACCTCATTGCATGCTCGGCCGGCTTTGATGCTTATTATCAAGATTATTACTATGTTGGCAGTGCCCTCAGCATTAGGGAAGAAGAAACTTTTAAGCGAATAGGAGAGATAATTGCAAGCGCCGATAAACCGGGTTTTGCTGTCTTGGAAGGCGGCTACAACCTTGAAAGGCTCGGATTTCTTGTTTACAATTTCCTAAGAGGTTGGCAAAAATGAAGATTCTAATAGCATACCAAGGAAACAACAAAACAAATGCCCAAGTTGCAGAGACTATTAAAAAAGTTTTTGAGGAGAATGGCGCTGAGGTGAAGATTGAAGGCATCGAGCCAACAATTGAAATGCGTCTGTACGATTATCTCAAAGAATTCAGAAAAAAGAAAAGAATTGAATTTAAGAAAGCAACAACAGATGTAAAGTCCTATGCGTTAGTTGTAATAGGCACTCCTGTGCTGAAGTTTTCACCCACGCCACTAATGGAAACATATGTTAGATCTCTTAAGAACACCAAAGGAAAGAGTTTTGCTCTATACTGTACACCAGTAGGGTTTGCAGGTACAACGATAAAGCGCCTCGCAAGCATACTTGCCACAAAGGGTGCAAACATCGTAGGGACACTTACACTTTCGTCCATATTTGAGCTCAACGAGGAGAAATTAAACATTGCAAAAAATTTTGCGAGGCAAATTCTTTCAGAAATTAATACGAAATAGAAACGCTAATTCTCCGTTTCAGGCATTCTTATAATCATGCGATAGTTTTCAACTATAACTGCTGTGCCATTAGGTGCTTTTTTTGCAACAATGCTAAAGTCTTCCTTTGGTTTTTCAAGCCCAAAGCCGCGCCATTTTGGTGATGCCCAAAAAGCAACAGGCCATTTATATTTATTGTTTGGCTCTATTAAAAAGCCGGTTTTTGGACTTACAAAGAACTTAATGTCTGATTTTCCGTCTTCATCGCTGTCAACCTCAAAAATAGCCACTGCATTTTCTTTTAGCTCAAAGTCCTTGTTTGCAGGAATGAGAGGGACATAATAAATTGTGTCAGCTTCACCATTTAGTGTAGTATCCAATCCCTTGAATTTTATCCTCTTTTGGAATTGAATTGTGAAATCTTGTGCATCAAGCAAAAGGTAAAACCTTTTTCTGTCATTAGAGACAAAATACCTATACTTGATACCAAAAGGGAAAACAATGGCTTCTTCACTCACCTTGCCAAGGTCAAACTTGTATGTTCCATACACTTCACCAAAAATGTCTGTCAGCGTAACCTTTTCTGAGGTCCAGTCGAAATCGCAATAATAATACATACTGCCAGCATAAACCTCACAGTATTCTGTTGGCGACTCAACAAAGAAATCAACAGCCACTATGTTTAGATCTTCTAACATAAAAACTAATTTGTTTTCATAGAGGTAGATTGACGTCATCTTCTCTGTGTTTGGGAAATAATTTGAGTCAACATCAAAAGAGTGGTCTGCTTCTATTATGCTAAGCTCTTTGTCTGGCTCTTTTGGTATGCTCTGAATGGTAACCACAATCAAAGAGATGACTATAATCATCACAATAAGCAACTTTCCTTTTTTAGAGCCCACAGTATATAAAAACATGTTTTTATTTAAATAGCTTTTGTTGTGCTGGGCTGCAATTCTAAGAAAAGGGTTTAAAATTATACACTTTTCATAAATATATTGTATCGCAAATCTTTTCTTTGCCTTTGTTTTCCTTTATACATTCTTAAGAGTGAACTTTATGGCTAAAGAAAAAAGCAAAAAAACTTGCAAAAAGGAGCTTATGGAGAAAATAAAAGCTCTTGAAAATGAGCTATCTCATGAAAAGGCTCTTGCCGAAGAGCGCCTAACACAGATTAAATACCTGAGAGCCGACTTTGACAATTACGTTAAAAAACTAGATGCAGAGAAGCAAGAATACGCAAAAATTGCAAATGAAAAGCTTATCCTTGACCTTTTGCCTTTACTGGATGATTTTGAAAGTGCGATAAAAACAGGAGTGTGTGATTTACATGGGCTGTCGCTTTTATACAGCAAACTGTTGAAAGTGTGTGAGGCCCATGGCTTAAAAAAGATTGATGCTTTAAACAAAAAATTTGATCCAAACCTTCATGAAGTGATTCAAAAGGAAGTCTGTGATAAGGATGATGGCCTAATAATCAGCGAATTTCAAAGCGGATATATGCTTAACTCAAAGGTTATAAGACCTTCTAAGGTAAAAATAGCTGTAAAGAGTTGATTTTAAAGCAGGAGGTGGTTTTTTGGCGAAGGAAAAAATAATTGGCATTGATCTTGGAACTTCGAATAGCCAAGCAGCTGTTGTTATAGCTGGAAGACCAACAATAATACCTTCTGCTGAAGGTCCAACTGTGGCAGGAAAAATGTTTCCTTCTTATGTAGCATTTACAAAGGAAGGCCAGCTTCTTGTAGGTGAGCCAGCAAGAAGACAAGCTGTCTCAAATCCAGAAGGCACAGTTATAGGTGTAAAAAGAAAAATGGGTACGAACCATACCTATAAAATTTACGGCAAAACATATAAGCCGCAGGAAATCTCAGCTTTTATACTACAGAAGATAAAAAAAGATGCGGAGGCATTTTTAGGTGAACCGGTTAAGAAGGCAGTTATAACAGTGCCTGCATATTTCAATGACAACCAACGTACTGCAACTAGAGATGCTGGTAGAATTGCTGGGCTAGAAGTTGTAAGACTTGTTAACGAGCCAACAGCAGCAGCAATGGCCTATGGTCTTGACAAAAGCGGCGAACACAAGATACTTGTATTTGACCTTGGAGGTGGCACGCTCGATGTCACGATTATGGAATTTGCTGAGGGTACATACAATGTGATCTCAACATCAGGAGATACGCAGCTCGGTGGCACAGATATGGATAATGCAATAATAGATTGGGTTATCAAGGAGTTCAAGGAGAAGGAAGGCATAGATTTAAGGAATGATAGCGTTGCAATGCAACGCATAAGAGAAGCATCTGAGAAAGCAAAAATCGAGCTTAGCACTGTTCTTGAGACTGAAATAAACCTCCCATATATAACATCTGATGACAAAGGCCCAAAGCACCTTAACCTTAAGCTTACAAGGGCAAGGCTTGAGAAGCTTATTGAGCCAATAGTAAACAGATGTCTTGCACCCATTGAACAAGCATTAAAAGATGCAAAACTCAAAAAAGACGATATAGATAAAATAGTTCTTGTTGGTGGGCCAACAAGGATGCCTATAATAAAAGAATTTCTTGAAAAACACGTTGGAAAGAAACTCGAGCGAGGCGTTGATCCAATGGAATGCGTAGCTATTGGCGCAGCAATACAAGGCGCCATACTCGCAGGTGAGATAAAAGACCTTGTGCTATTGGACGTAACTCCACTAACTTTAGGCATAGAAACTTTAGGTAATATAATGACCCCCCTTATACCAAGAAACACAACAATTCCAACCAAAAAAAGCCAAATATTCACAACAGCATCCGACTTCCAAAACGCTGTTACAATCCACATTCTTCAAGGCGAAAGGCCAATGGCAAAAGACAACATAAGTTTAGGGCAGTTCAACTTAGTTGGCATTCCACCAGCTCCTCGCGGAGTTCCGCAAATAGAAGTTACATTTGACATCGACGCTTCTGGCATACTGCATGTTTCTGCTAAAGATCTCGCAACAGGCAAAGAACAAAAAATGACAATAAGCGCTCCAACAAAGCTCTCGGAGAGAGAAGTTGAGGAAATGGTAAAAAAGGCAAAAGAGTTTGAGGAAGAAGACCGCAAAAAGAGGGAAGAAGCAGAGCTTAGAAACAATGCAGATGCATTAATTTATACAACTGAAAAAACACTCGCTGACCTTGGGGATAAGCTAACAGCAAAACAAAAAGAAAAGATTGAGAAGGCACTTGGAGAAGCAAAAGATGCCCTTCAGGGTGGTGCTGTAGAGATTCTAAAAGAGAAGGTTGACGCCCTGCAAAAGGTTTTGCAGGAAGCTGGCAAGGCAATATATGAGGAAGCTGCAAAGAGATATTCTGAAGAAAAAGAAAGGCAAAAAAGCGAGTTTGGTGAAAGCAGCGATACTGAAAATGAAAAGAAGAGTAAAAGGCGTAAGTCAGATGACCAAGATGACGATACCATCGATGCTGAATTTAAAGTACAAGACGAATAAACTTAGCTAAAGCTGTCCTTTAACTTCCCAAAAAAACCCTTTCTTTCTTTATTATCTTTCCCGTTACTTTTTCCACCTAGCGCTTCTCTTAGAAGATTCTTTTGATTAATTGATAGATTTGTTGGTATCTTCACTATTATGTTTACAAAAAGATCCCCATATCTCTCTGAGTTTAGCTCAGGCATTCCCAAGCCTTTAAGGCGCATTTTTGTATTGTTTTGTGTACCTGCAGGTATGTTTATAACTGCCTCCCCTTTTATGGTTTCTAATTTTACTTTGCCACCAAATATTGCAGTTAATAGGTCGATTTCAAGGTTGCAATGCAGATCATTGCCCTCTCTGCGAAAAACACTATGTTCAAGTATCTTAACTCTTACATAGAGATCTCCATTTGGGCCATTATTCAGGCCAGGTTCACCCTCACCAGCGATTCTCAAATGTTGTCCGCTTCTTATCCCTTTTGGTATTTTTACCTTTATTTTGCTAATCTTTTTCATAAATCCAGAACCATTGCATTTTTTACATTTTTTCTCGTAAATTTCTCCACTGCCTTGGCATTTCCTGCACGTGCTTATGCTTGTAAATTGCATAAAGCCCTGCCTTTTGTATTGCCTAATCTCTCCTGCCCCGTTGCATGCATCACATTTCCTCAAAAGACCTTTTTCAGCACCTGTACCATTGCAAGAATCACACCTGTGCATTTTTGGTATTTCTATTATCTTCTCTGTACCTTTAAAAGCATCTTCAAGAGTTATTTCAGTTTCATACAAAAGGTCGCTTCCGCGCTGTGGCCTTTTTTGTCTTGCCTTCCTTGCAAAGCTTCCAAAGCCAAAATCGGCAAAATCTGAAAATGAATCAAATATGTCTCCAAAACCAAAATCCTTAAAGAGGTCATCAAAGTCAGGCCATCTGTAGTTTGCAAAGTCTTCTGGCCTAAATGCAGCTTCGCCGAACTGATCATATTGTGCTCTTTTCTGGGGATCACTCAAAACTTGATACGCTTCGTTTATTTCTTTAAACTTTTCTTCAGCCTCCTTGTTCCCAGGATTTACATCAGGATGATATTTTCTTGCGAGCTGCCTGAAAGCTCTCTTTATTTCATCCTCAGTTGCGTTTTTGCTCACACCGAGAACTTCATAGTAATCCTTTTTTGGCAAGAAACTCACCCGCTAGTAAGCAAAGGTTTTTTGCTTTGATAATATTTTATAACAAATTTATTTTACCTTTGCCATTGCATCTATGCAGCCGCGCTCGACACAATACGAGATCCTTTCCTCAATGAGTCTGCCTGTAGTTTCTTCACTGCCAAAGCCAACTATTGGGTTGAATTCACCTATGAAAGTAGTTGGAACGCCGCTTGCGTTAACTCCAAAGGCCTTTGCAAAATTGTAAAATAGGGCTTTATTTTCTTGGTTGTGCCATACTTCGTATGCTTTTACAACAAGCGTTGGGTATTTTTGTTCCATTTTCTCAAGGAATGGTTTTTGCTTTGCGCAATGCGGACAACCTTCACCATAAAAGAAATAAAGAATAACTTCGTTTTCAACTTTATTTTCATCTTTAGTTTCTATGGCTTTTTCTTCAGGATTTTGGGTTTTTTGGGCTGGAGTTGGCTCATATGCCTGTCCTGTTTTTCCATTTTTTGCAAACCCAATGGTAGCATAACCTATCATCTGATTTCTCATAATGGCAAATATAAAAACAATTACAATGGCTAAAATAACGCCAAAAGCAATGGCTTTAATTTTCATAAAACCGCCCTCTTCAAAATAAGCAAAAAATACTTCTTTATATAAAAAAGACCAATGCAAAAGTTTATTAAAGGGTAATGATAAAATATATAAGAAAAAAATTGTGGTGGTAAGATGGAGCGTGTAAAAACAGGAATTGATGGTTTGGATGAGCTTTTGCAGGGTGGCATACCCGAAGGTTCTGCTGTCCTCATCTCAGGCGGCGCAGGAACAGGAAAAACAATTGCAAGCATGCAATTTGTTTATAATGGCGCATCTCTTTACAATGAGCCAGGAATATATGTGAGCTTAGAGACAAATCTGAAAAACATTATTTGGAACATGGAGAGTTTTAACTGGGATATAAGAAGCTTGCAAGAGAGTAACTTGATGAAGATTTACCGCCTAAACATAAGCTATGCAAAAACCCGCGAAGAGGTAATTCAGCGTGTTGACGAGGAGCTAAACACAATTTCGCAGCTAGTGAAAGAGATAAATGCAAAGCGCCTTGTTGTTGACTCAATTGCCTCTTTTGGCGTTTGGTTTGACAGCCCAGGCCTTATAAGGGCAATTCTATTTGAATTTGTTGACAAGCTCAAAAATATGGGCTGCACAACTATGCTTACAACAGAGACGCGAGGCGGAAGGCGCGAGTTTTCAGCATATGGTGTTGAAGAGTTCGTTACTGATGGCGTAATAGCACTTTATTTTACTCCACCACACAGAAGCATTTTTATAAAGAAAATGCGAGGCACAGACCACAGCAAGATTCCGCATCCTTTTGAAATTACGGAAAGAGGCATAGTTGTAAACCCACAAGACAGAGTGCTTTGGGAATCAATAAAGTAAAACCTTTTCTTTTTTATTCCCTTAATTCTATTCTTTTTAGAATAGGGATTTTATTCTCATTGCACTGAGCAAAAGCGATATTACGAAAATAATAAATATGAGCACAATTCCTTGCATAAGTGCCTCTTCCCATGAGACTTCCTTCTTGTATGCAAACTTTGCACTTACCTTCACAGCCCAAAGCATAAGGCCTAAGCTCAATGCCATGCCAAAAAACTCAGGAAAGTTCATATTTTAACTATTTAAAAGTAAAGAAAAAAAAGCTTTGCTTTTATCTGCTCTCCACAAAGAACTCAACTTTCAAATCTGCCCCTTGTTTAACCATGGTGTGCGTGATGCCTATTTTTGCTTCTTGGCATGCTTACAAAACCATGCGCTTTGAATTTTCTTGCTAACAATATTTGCCTTCTTTTGAGGGCAATAAGTTTTTTCTGGCGATCTCTTGCGCTAACAAATGCGCAGTACAATGGGACGAAAGCTAAGGTAATCAAAACTACCAGAAGTAAAATGAAATTTGTGCTTAAATCCACGCCTCTTTCGCTTTCGCTAAAGGACTCTATCTCTTCTTCTAAAAGACCTATCTTTAAAGACAATTGGACTAGTTTAGTGCTTGGAGATTCTAACTCGTTTCTTTGAATCTGAGCTTCAGCAGAAATAAGCTCATCTTCCAGTTTTTTGGCTTCATCTTCGATTTCAGAAACTTCAAATTCTTTAGCTTTTAAAGCCCTAATTTTGCTTTTTACTTTTTGTATTCTTTGCTTCAACTCAAAAATAGTTAGTGAATAATCTGTTTTTTCCTTTTGGGCAACATAAAAAGCGCACATTGCTTCCCTCTGCTGGAAATTTGAATCTGCGCTAATTGTTGAAAGCTTTGCCCTGAAAAAGTAATTGCCGCTCTTCATAGCCTCAGAAATAGTTTCTACTATGTGCTTGTCAGCTTTTCCACCCGGTTTTATTGCAATTGGTGTGGAGGATGAAACGTATACTTTGCCATTGCTGTCCTCTATCGACCATGAAAGCATGATGTCAGTATAATAAGTACCAACATTATAAGCAGAAACATCAAAGTAAGCAGTAGTGCCCGCGGTTACAACAGGGGTTGTGCAAAGCGCTGATAAATCATACCTCAGCTCACCACCGAGATCAATAAGCTTGGTCTCCGTAGCAAACTTAGTTGATTTGTCTATTGAGTAAACATTGACCGACATTACATGCAAGCCAGATGCTTCCGGTGTCCATGGCAAAAGCATTGAAAATCTTTGCTTTGAGAGCGGCTCAACACCCAAGTAAGTGCGCTCGTCTATATATTCTATCTCAGCCTCCTGCTTTATTACTACAGAGATGACAATATCAATCTTTTTATCTGAAAGGTTTTCTATAATCCCGCTTATAAAGCTAGCCTCACCAACTTTCAATGGCTCAACCTTTAATTCTGAAATTTTTACTTCTGGCTTAACAAATGGCTCAGGCGTTTGTTGTGTAGGTGTTGGCGTTATAGTTATTTGGCCGCCACCGCCTCCGCCACCACCCCCACTGCCGCCCCCGCCGCCCGGAATACATTCCCCACAGTCCTTTGGGCAGTTTTTGCAGTTTTCACCAGCTTCACAAATTCCATTGCCGCAAACCAAAATTGATGTTACCCTGAATTTTCCATTATAATCAGCCGCATTCTTTCCCGAAGAAAAAGTTACATTGTAGCGGTATTCTCCCAAGATGTTTTGGGCTGTGAAAGTATATGCATAGTAACCAGGTGTTGATAATTCTACAAGCGTTGCTTTATTTACAAAAACATTGCCTGATGGCTGCCAAATAGTTATCCTTCCTTCTGCATGTTTAAGTGGCTGCGAAGATACACTTGCAAAGAACATTAATGTTGCGTTTTCGCCAGGAGCAAATACATTGTTTCCAACTGTGGTAATACTTATTTCATAGGTTCCACAATAAAAGTATTCGCTTGCTATGGCAGTATTTTTATTTTCGTCGCTTGCAGTAACATATAAAGTGTATACCCCGTTTTGTTCAAATTTAAAACTTCTAATGTAATTGCCATCACCGACTTCGTAAAAGTCCAATGTTTGAGTGCTGCCATCCGGCTTAAGCATGTATCCCAAAACATCTAGGTCCTCAACGCCATTGCCAGCAGCCAAGGCCTTGATTTTAATAATTTTTGTTTCACCGAGGTTTGGAGTAAAGTTGGCATCAATATATATTGAGTAATAGCTTACCGCTTCAGAATACCATGTCAGAACAGTGCTTTCAGCTGTGCCCGAGATCCCAAAATCAAAAAGGAGTGATATTATGAGCAGCAGCGTCAGAACTGTAGCCACTTTTCTTAATTGCATGTCAATAATAAGGTCTTGCCATTTAAATTTTTTTTGTTTCAATAAAACAGCAAATTGCCAATAAAATAAACTAGTTTACCTTTATGATCAGCCTAAAGTGTGGCCTGTTTATTGAAATGCCACTGCTCGCTGCATCAAAGTATAACATTTTGTATTTCAAAAGCCACTCTGTTCTTACCTCTTCAGGCGGCATTACGGGGTCTACTCCTAAGACATATTCGCCTTTTGGTGTATTTTCTTTTACCTTAACCCTTACTTTAATCGCTCTTGCCCAATCTTTTCCGAATTTAGGATATGTTGGTGAAAGCAGAAAGACAGGCTCATCGAATGTAACATCGAAATATTTGCTTACTTCTTCAGGGTTTTGGACATTGAAGATTCTGCCATTAGCGTCAGCTGATGTTGCAGGGTAAGTTGGTGCAAGCTTTACGCCTTGATAGGTTTGTATACCCCAGCCAGTGTGCCAGAATGTCTTCGCCTCAAATTCAGCCCCAGGATATGTATTAACCCATATATCTGCAGGGTATGCACCCCAGCCTATGACACCCCAGCTTGAAGGATTCGGCTCTTTCCACCAGCGCAGCCCCGCAGCCTCAAAGTTTGGGTAAAATTCAGGCTGCTTATAATATTCTTCAGTAAAATATGTTAGATCTTTCCATCGCCCTACTTCAAACATATATGTCATTGTTCCAAAATCATCAGGTATTGGCGGCAATTCAGCGAATACCTCCATTGGTATGCCATATTTTTCCCTGTGCGGTCTTCTCATCTCTTCAAAGGCCCTTTCTCTGCTAACTTCTTGCATGAGCTTCTCAAATTCAGAAATTTCACTCTTGTTTGGGGTTTCATTTTGTGTTGGCGTTTCAACTGGCTCAATTGTTTTTTCATACGGTGTTGGTGTAAGGTCCGAATTTAAAGTTGCAAAAGGAACATTGCGGAAATTTCCGCCATAATATAAAACTAAAAAAACACCAAATACAACTATAACAGCCAAAGCCAAAACATATGTTTTCTTCATAAGTAGGTTAAAAAAAGCGAACAATATAAAAAGCTAACTTATAAACCACTAAGATTAACTTAAAAATAAAAAAATAAAGAAGGAGCCGAAGCCCGAGAGAATTAACTAAAGCTTTGTACTGCTTCGGTTTCCAGCGTGTCTTGTGTTGTGCCGTATGGCATTCCTGAAAAATCAGCTGCCAGGCAGATGCCAGCACTACTGCTTATAGCCAAATCAGCAATTATCTGTTTTGTGGTATTCCCTATTGTTACACAAGCTGTTGTAGTTGGTACCGTATCATCATCTGTGCCGCTTTTTGAACATGTCGCTTCCCAGCCACCCATGCCGTTTGTTCCACAATGTGTGCCGTTTGAAAGCCATGCCTTCAGTGTTACTCCCGTTTCTAATGTAGTTGTTATTCTGGCATTTATGTCAAATGGAACGTTACCCTGATTATGTATAGTAATTGCTACTTTGTTTGTGCCATCTTGGCATGAACTTCCGCCACTTGCAGCATTATATGGCGGTATTTTGCTTGCTGTGCCGTTTATTGGAGTAGCGCCTTCAAGAGCGTTTGACTCAACAAAATACATTGCTGATGTGCTACAGCTCCCACCGTAAGTTAATGCGTGCGTTACATTTGCTGGAATTACCCATGTCAATGTTGTCTGCTGCGTGTCAGCATAAACCATTGAAAGAGCAAGCAATAGAGCAACTGCAACAGATAGGTAACCTATCAGCTTAACTTTTATTTCCATCATGAGGAGACCTCCTTGGGTGGTATTTACCGCTATAGTATGTGTGAACTTATTTATATATTTTACGCTTATTATTCAATTTTGGTGCAAAAGCAATTTGCAAAGCAAAAAAAGCCCAGTGGTGTAGTGGTGTTTTTGAAATGTGTTTAATGCATTTAGATGAAAGGGCAAGATCGAGCTTTTTTGCCGTATCTTTGTTTCTTCTGCTGTTTACCCCACTTTTAACTGTCTTTAGTGATGTTGCAAATGATAATTTGGTTGTGCAAGCCCCATTAGAAGATCTTGCGGAAAAAGAGAAGAAGGTGCCTGAAATAGAGATTTCAATAGTTTCCCCACTCAATAGCGAATCAGTGAGTGGCTTGGCTGTTGTCATAGCTGTTATACAGCCAATAAGTGAGGTAACTTCAGCTTGGTTTGAGATAAACGGAAAAGAACTTGGCGAGCTTTACAAGGAGAAAAATTTTTCATCTGATTTTAATACTTTCGCATTTGTTAACGGTGCGTACACCTTTTCAGTTCATGCTTGTATTGGGGATTATTGCTCATTTGAAGCCATAGAAATTGAGATTAATAACCAAGAACTCCAGCCAACTCCCGCAGAAAGTCCCACAGTTCATCAAGATAGTCAAACACCTGAGCCAACTCAGCAAGCAACAACTACGCCAACAGTTGATGAAAATCAAGCGCAGATACCTAGCCAGCCATCAGAACAAGAACCAGAAAAAAAATATTCGATCAGGCCATCAAACATATTTTCAGCAGCAGTCTTTTATGATGATAAAAACGAGCCTATTGCTTCGGGCACTGATACTGTTTATGTGCCAGCTGGCACATACAATGTTTCGGTATCTTTTTTCGAGTTCACTGTTTCAGAGATAAAGATTGCTCAAGCCTTAATTGAATCTGATGCAATGCTGTTTGAAGTAGATGGCAACATTGATGTAAATAGCATTACTTTTAATGACCAGAACTTTTACCTTAAAGAAGTAATAGCTTTTATGTCTGGGCTTACTTTTAATGAAGGCTCTGCAACCTTTAGGCTCCCGCCCTTTTCTGACGCAATTTTTGTCTGCGAAGATTGGGATTTCCAAAAGAAGGAATGCGGGGCTAACTTTACTCTTCTTGCAGAGGTAAGTGGTGCTGAAGCAACCATTCCCTTCAGCCAAGGCCAAAAGGCCTTTGTCTTTGCTGAGAAATATGAGGAAGAAATAGTTCCGCCGGACTTCAATGCTGATGATTTCGAGAAAGATTTGCCAGAGTCAAAGATAAAAAAATCTGGGAAAAAACATTTTTTACTCTCAAAGCCACGCCAAAAATACTTGGCAAATGAAATGCCTGTTTTTGAATTCCAGGCACTTAATGATATAAATGAAGCTGCTGATGTTGAAATAGAAGCATACCTCATTTTTCCTGATGGCACAGAAACCCAGATTGAAATGAAAAAGATACAAAAAAAAGCAAAAGGCCTTTTTAATATAATTGTTCCTGTTCCTAGAAGCTTCAAGGCTGGCAGGTATAACTTAAAGGTCAAGATCTTCGACGGTAATGAAGTCTCTGAGCATTCATCTTCTTTTGAGTGGGGCCTTGTTGCAGTTAATACAGAGAAGAGCATCTACGCACCAAACGAAACAGCAGTTTTTCACATCGTTGTTCTTGACCGCGAAAGTTACGGCGTAAGTGGTGCTGAAGTAAATCTTGGCGTTTTGTTTCCCGATGGTGAAACACAGACAATTTCTACAATAGATGGCACAATAGCTGAAACAACATCAGCAGGCGTCTACATCGGCGAAATGAGAGTTGGTGGCGAAGGCATTTACAAAATTATGGTTCAGGCTAAAGCCCAGAATATCGATGCGGAAATACATAGCTCCTTTGAAGTAAGGCAGAATGTTCCCTTTGAAATAATCAGGCGCGCAGCAACAAAGATTGATCCTGCTGTGCAACCGAATAAGGTTGAAATATTTATAAAGGCTTCCGATGCTCAGAAAAAAATAACTGCCAGGGAATTCGTGCCAGCGGAATTTGAAATAGAGAAAAACAAAAATTTTTCAATCAAAACCAAAGGCAAAGAAAAAATAATTGAGTGGAAAGACGTTGAATTCAATGCCGATGGGGAGGCCAAATTGACTTACTACTATTCAGTGCCAGATAGAAAGCCATGGCTTTACAATATAGGGCCTATCGAAATCGATTACAAAGCTGGTGCTTTTACAGAAGCCAGAGCATGGATGATAGCAGTCGACGCCAATCCCACAACAATATTTTTCTATCGCCGCTCTGCAGATTGGGTGCCAAGAGAACCGATGCCCAATGCAGGTCAACTTCCTCATTATTTGTTGTCTTCATCATGGGCCGGCTTTGGTATGAATGACGTTGCTGGCACCACGGCTCAATGCCATAATAATCCATCTCCTGGGCCAACTGGCTCAGGTGCGGTTGCTTTAGCTGGCTTTACGTCACCGCCACTCGTAACACAATCAATAAGCGCCACAACATGGAGGATTACTTCAGATATGAATGAAAGCGCAGCTAATGACAACGCTTATCCATATACAATTCTTATGAAATGGAACAGAAACGATACTCCAGGCACAATCATTGTTTCAGAGCGGCGAATCAGCGGTAGTGAGCTCACAACGTCAATACGCAGAGACAGCGTATCAGTAACTGGTAGTGCTGTTACTTTTAACAGAGGTGACAAGCTTTACGTTGAACTCGATGTGAATGCTGTTGCTGGCAGCACTATTGTAGGTACTGTTTGCTTTGGCGGAAATAATGCTGGAACAAGAGATGGCAACATAATATCGCCAAGCATCCGTCTTGCCGGCAATCTCGATACAGCAATAGTCTCACCACAGAACAATTCTAAAAAGGTTATAAATACGGATTTTGATGTGAATGTCAGAGGCACATGCATAAATTATTCTTGTGGTGATACTAATGTCACATTAAGGTACTGCATTAATCCTGACAGTGGCTGCTTACAATGGCTTGACATGAATACTGACCCAAACAGTCCGCTTTACATCTCTTCCGGCAGTTATTTTAGAAGAGATGATCTGCTCGATGTCTCAGATACAAACTATTTTGTATTTACTATAAAAGGAACCCAAACTGGCAAATACACTATAAGATCAAAAATAGATTCTATATGGAGCGAAGACATAAACTATTCAAATAATAGCAATGGTGACATAAATGTTACAATAAAATTGCCACCAAACTATGCTTTCTCACTTTCTTATCCAGCTACCGGCTGTACTTATGGTAAAGGGAGCATTGATGAAGACAGCAGCTGCGATAGGGCTTACTTCGAGCCAACAGATCTTACAGGTCTTTCAGACCAAAACAAAGTGGATCCACAAGGCCAAAATTCATCAACCCCCTTTTTCGTTTATGATAACCAGAGCACAGGGGAAAATGACATGAATTTTACACTGCATCTAAACTCTGCGCTGCCAAGCACACTTAAACTAAAGGTGTCGCAAAGCTATAATGGCTGGTACCTTACTTGCTCAGGCGATCCAGCTTCCAACTGTGTGGAAATAGATTCCACACCGAAGAATATTGGCAAGGCAATATATAGCACAGGCACCAAAGATCTCAATATTTTTATTTTTGCGGACTTTATTGGAGCTGGTGTTGGTACCACTGACAGAAATGCAATAAGCACAAGCATTGAGAGCTGATGTGGTGATATGATAAAAAAATTTGCTTTCAGAGGCCATGAAAAAAAGCTTATTGTGGTTTTATTTGCATCTATGGCTGTTATATTCCTTTTTTTGTTTTTAGTTCCAGATAAAAAAATGACTGCAAATGTTATTGTTTCAAATCAAGTTGAAAGAGCAAATGACAAAACTTCCGCTGAGCAAACAGTTGATAAAGTCACCCCAGATACAGACCTTACAAGCCAAAATCCGATTTGGCAAATGCGCCTTAACTATGGAATTCCCTTAAGCGTTTTCGAGAACCTTCCTCAAGTGCCACATGACTTTAATGCTATAGTTTCACTTATGCACCGCAACGCTTATACCAACTATGACTTTTTTTCAGAAAGATATTTTCTCCAACCTGAGTTTTACCCTTCTTTTACAGATACGGGCCTAATTTACTGGCAAAACCCAGATCCTAAACATTATGCTGTGGCCGGCATTGGTTTCTTCCCTGGTACACAGCAAATAAAGGTTAAAAAAGGTAATTATTCTAAAACTAAAATTTTTTTGCACGCCGGCTTCGGAGTAAGAACGTATCAAGGCATAAAAATAAGTGCCTTTTTCGTTGATGATTGTAATGGAATTTCTTTTGAGCTGCCCAAAAAAGATTTTTTGATAGGCCCCAGCTATCCAAAATTTGATTCTCAATGGGCATTAGATATTCCAATAAAGATAAAAGCCAGTGAAAACACAGTAAAAAGCAATTGTGAGCTGAAGTTTAGGATTGAAAAACCCTCTGAAGATAACAGCATAAAATGGCGCACAGCTTATGGAAAAAAATATTTTGAGACGGCAGAAGCCGGCGCAATAAATTCTACAAGCATAACAATAAAAATAGAGTAATACAAAACTTTATGAAATTACTTTCATCTCTTTTCCAATCTTCTCAAATTTCTCAAGGACTTCATCAAGATCTTCCTTTGAATGCGCAGCCGAAACCATAGTTCTTATCCTAGCTTTGTCCCTTGCAACCATTGGGAAGACAATTGGCAATGCAAAAACACCTTCGTTGAAAAGGCGCTGGCTGAACTCAACAGCAACAGCACTATCGCCGAGTATTATTGGGGTTATGGGCGTTTCACTTTCACCAGTATTGAAGCCCAAAGAATTCATTTTTTTCTTGAAGTAATGCGTGTTTTTCCAGAGCTTTTTTACTAGAGAATCATCTTTTTCGAGAAGCTGGAGCGCGGCTGTGCAAGCAGCCACGGTTGCTGGTGGTGCAGAGCCGCTTAGCAGCCATGTCCTGCTTTTATTGTAAGCAAATTCACACATGTCTTTGCTTCCGCAGACGTAGCCACCAACAACACCAAAAGCCTTGCTAAAAGTACCCATCTCAAATTCTATTTTTCCATGAAGTTTGAAATGATCAACTATGCCCTTTCCTTTTCTGCCGAGAACCCCATCGCCATGAGCATCGTCAACATAGACCATTGCGTTATGCTCATGCGCAATTTTCTCAATTTTGTCCAATGGTGCAATGTCACCATCCATGCTGAAGACACCATCAGTCAAAACCAACTTTTTTCCATAATTCTTTTTGTCGCTCTCTTCAAGAATTTGTTTTAGTGCCTCAACATTTTTGTGGGGATAAATCATTCTTTCCGCTTTGCTTAGCCTTGTTCCGTCAATTATGCTGCCATGGTTTAGTTCATCGCTTATTATAAGGTCGCCTTCAAGCATCATTGCAGGAATAAGGCCAGCGTTTACGGCGAAGCCGGTTTGGTAATATACTGCTGCTTCAGTTTCCTTAAAATTAGCGATTTCTTTTTCAAGTTCCAAATGCAATGACATTGTTCCTGCTATGGCTCTCACAGAGCCAGAGCCGACACCATACTTCTTTATAGCTTCAATGGCTGCTTTTTTTAGCTCAGGGTGGTTGCTGAGGCCAAGGTAATTATTTGAACAGAAAATAATGACTTCTTTGCCATCTACTTTACCTCTTGCTCCAGATGCCGTCTGAAGATTTCGCAGCACCCATTCAAGCTTTTTTTCCTTAAGCTCTTTCATTGAATTTCTAAAAAAAGCATTAGTGTCCAAAACATCACCTTAATACCTATACTTCAGATAAGGTTTTTATTGCTTTATAGCTTTAAAGTATAAGTCGTTTGGTGGTCTAGATAAAGGCGATTATGAAAAGCAGGCCTGAAAAAGGCCTTAAACTTGTTGATGTTGACAAGCCAAGCCCGAAAAAAGATGAGCTTCTTGTTAAGGTGAGAGCCACATCTATTTGTGGCACAGATATTCACATATACGATTGGGGCCCCTGGGCACAATCAAGGATAAAACCACCTCTCATAGTTGGCCACGAAGTCGCTGGTGAGGTAATTGAGTGCGGCAAAAATGTTCGCGGGTTTGAAAAAGGAGACTTGGTATCTGCTGAAACCCATATTTACTGCAATACCTGCTTCCAATGCAGAATTGGCAATAGGCATGTCTGCGAAAAAATGAAGATTTTTGGGGTTGACATTGATGGGGTGTTTGCTGAATACGCTGTAGTGCCAGCACAGAACGCATGGAAAAATCCTAAAGGAATGAAGCCAGAAATTGCTTCAATACAAGAACCATTTGGAAATGCAGTCCATACTATTTTTGCTCCAAATACGAGAATTCAAGATGCAAGCATACTTATTGCTGGGGCTGGGCCAATTGGTTGTTTTGCTGCGGGCATTGCAAAGGCAGAAGGGGCAAAGAAAATTATAATTTCGGATGTAAATGATTACAGGTTGGGCTTGGCTGAAAAAATGGGTGCAGATGTCCTTGTTAATGTGCGCAGCCAGAATGTTGTTGAAGTCGCAAAAAAGGAAACTGCTGGCAGAGGCATTGATCTTTTTCTTGAAATGTCAGGTAGCCCACAAGCGCTTAATGATGGCCTCTCTGCGCTTAGGGTTGGCGGCACTGCTTCTATTTTGGGCGTTTTCGACAGCAAGGTTCAGATTGATGTTACTGATTCAATAGTTTTCAAGTATGTTCGAATCTTTGGCATAAATGGGCGCTTGATATTTGATACATGGAAAAAAACAAGCGAACTGATAAACAGCAAAAATGTTGATCCAAGGCCTGTGATCACGCATTCATTCAAGCTCAAGGACTTTGAAAAGGGCTTTGAGCTGTTGAAAGAAGGCAAAGCTGGAAAAGTAATCTTGGTTCCATAAATTTGCAGCATTTTCTACAAAAAAATAAATACTTGAATGATGTTATTTTTGTGGTGATAACATGCCTAGAAGACCAATAGTGCCAAAAAATAGGGTAAGTCCAAAAGACAAGAAGCAGGGTAATAAGCAAAATAGGGGCAACATGAAGCCAAGGCCAGTAGTTCTGCAGAGAATAAAGGGCTTCGAGGCAAACCTTATGCTTATTCCTGAAGTGTTCAGAAAAGCAGGTATTGTGGGCTGTGTTGAAGTAGTACGTACTGCCATACCAGAGCTTGAGAGGAAAGTAAGAGAAGAAATAGCAAATGGTGCAGTATTCAATGGAAACCTTAGGGCAATTTTTATAGAAAAAGTCGCTGAAGCAATGAGAAGAGCAGGAGCCAAAGAAGCGCAAGTTGCTGAGTTCAGGCAAAAAGCATGGCAAGCAATATCATAAAAATCTCAAAGTTCTAATTAATTCTTAATTATTATGTCAGCAATTCTCTTGCATGGCTCAACATATTTTTTGTGCATTGGCTCAACAGTTTCGGTAAATTGTTTTATTACCGATTCTCTGGTTCTGCCTCTTTCCTTAACGTCTCTTTCAATTCTTCTTGCCAAGCGTTTTTTCTTTGGAGAGTCCACAAAAACCTTCAAATCCAGTTCACTGGCTAATTCTTTGGAAATTGCAAAAAGCCCGTCAACAATAATTATTTTGTCAGGCGTGAAATCCTCATAACCTGCTCTAGAATGGGTTTTAAAATCATAAACAGGCTTCTTAATAGTGTGCCCCTTTTTCAACTGACACAGGTGCTCTTTCAACAATTTTAAGTCCAAGGCATCAGGGCAGTCAAAATTTGGGCCGCTTATTGCAAGCCCTTTGTAATAATCGTCCATTGGCAGGATTTTTCCACCAATCTTTTTTGACAAGTGCGTTTTGCCTGCGCCGCTGCCGCCGCTTATCCCTATTATTACGATGCTTTTTTTTCTTAAAAGGCCTTCAACAATTTTATTTAATTCGCAAAGGCCCGAATCGAAAGAAAAAGAGCGCAACCTAAAAATCTTTTTGTTCATCGTGCGTTTAAGCCCGCGAACCAAGCAAAACACTTCTGGTTTATTTAAATACACACTAATTAATTATTTATGCTTAACTGTTGAAAAACAGGGAAAACTGAAATGCTTTATTTAAATAAGCCATCATAAAAAGACTTTATCCTAAGCCCAGTAGTTTCCTCATTTCTTTGTATGGCGGCGGAGCCCTGAGTGCTGCAGCTATTCTCAATCTATTTTCATCACCCTCGCTAATTTGGTATCGTTTAAGCATATCCCTGGTTCTTTTCTCCTGATGGTAGATTTTTTCCCTTACAGCATCCCACTCTTGTGGAGTCATGCTTTCAAAGACCTTTTTTTGTGCTGCTGTGAGCGCTCTTCTGTCCCTAAAAAACAATCCACTAAAAAGGGGCGCTATGGTTTGGTTGTTTGAAGCACCTGGTTTAATATATTGTTCTTCGCCCAAACCAATTTTTAAGAATCTGTTCCACAAATTACAGCCCAAATTGACTTTAAACACGAATAAATGGCTTGGCTTGATTAGATTGGGCGAACCGAAGAAGACTTGATTTTTTTTCTTTAAATTAGTACCAATGACGCAACAATGCATGTTCAGGCAAGCTTTAAAAACACAAGAAAATTAATAATATTGGTGATTTTAATGGAAACATGGAAAATATTTGAAATTGTCTGGCTACTTTTTTATTATGTGCGCTTTTGATGTCGATATTCCTTACCGGAAGACCTAACTGCTACTATCTTGTTCCGCTTCCATCTTATATAGCTGGTGCTGTTTTTTTGATTATCTCATATCAAATGAAAATACTCGACAAACTCGAGAAAATCTATCCTGAAGGCAAAAAGGCAAAGTAAAGAAGTGGTTTAATTGGCAGTTATAA
>JAOAJX010000009.1 GCA_026413945.1 Candidatus Iainarchaeum sp.
ATCAAAACTGAGCGCATTGCTTGTGGATGAAACGCGCTTCAGGAGGGTGCAAGCCTTTAAGGCGCTTAGACGAATGCCAGCAAGCCTTTGCTTTGCAAAGGCGTAACAGAAGGCGGCTTACTCTCCGCTGCCTATTTACTTTACACTTTTATTTTCCTCCCTTTTCATCTTAGTCTGCTCAAAAAGCTCTTTATTTCCGTAAAGAAGCGAAGCAAGCACGACCTTTTTCCAGCCAATATCTTTCTCATCAGCATATCTTTTCCTTAAATCAAGCCAATAGGAAATATAAGCATCGCAATTTTCATCATATAGATCAAAAAGCGGTTTTTTGGGGTTATAAGTGTGTGGGAGCATAATTTTTCGTAATTCTTCCTTTTTCGTGAGCAGACAATCATTAAGATAGTAATTTTCTGGTTTTTTAAGCTCTTCATCTGCAACTTTTATTATTTCAAGGAAGTTCTCATCCGTTGGCTTTGGTATTGTTAGATCGTCCTGAGTACAGCTAAACGGATATCCCATAGAGGCTGAGCCAATTAAAGTACCCATTAGGCCAATCAGTGATTCTGTAAAATTATTTAGACTGTTTTTTACTTTTTCGCTGTTTGATCTTGATGACTTAATCTTACTATTAAAGTCGCTATAAAAATGCATTATTTGTTTATCTAACTCAACAGCGCATTCATAAAACATTTGCATTAATTGCAAGTTACATTCAATCTCAGCATTAGCATCTTTATTTTTAAGAATATTTTTTAACTCAAATAATTGTGCTTCAACTTTACTTCTCTCAATATTGTTTTTGATATAGGCCAGCTCATAAGCATCAGCAGAAATTTTCTCAAAAAGTTTCATTTCGTTTTCAATCACTTTAAGCTCAACAAAAAAAAGCAGGCAGCCAAAGGCAAAGCCTGCAAACAAGACCGAGGCCATCTTTTTGGTTTCTTCTGGGCTTTTTGGGAATGGCATGCTAAAAATATAAAAGCGCAAAATAAAAATGTTTCGTTATAAGCAGCATATATGCAAAAAAGGCCTTTGCTTGTAAAACTCACCATTGTATCGGGCTTATTTTCTGCGCTTATAACTTTTTTTGGTTTTTTGATAAGAGGCGCCACTGCTATTTATTTTGGGAATAGCGGGATAGGGGCGAACTATATTGGATATTTGTTTAGCAGCGCTGGCTGGCTTCATTTAATCAAAGAGCTACTTGGCTTTCTTCTTGCATTTCTTTTTGTCTTTGGGGCTGTTTATCTATTTTTGAAGATGAAAAAACGAGCATTGTACATGCTGATCTTTGCTTCATTTGCGATTATTGTGCGTAACGCCTTGGTTTTGGTTCTTGAGCCATATTTTTTCACAGTGTTTGACCTGATTTCAATGATCCCATACTCCGCAACCCTGCTGTTATCCCTGCTTTGTTTGGGAAAGATTGAATCTCAGAACGCTTTAAACAAGTCTTAGTTTGCATAGGCTGTTTTTAGTCCAGGCAAAAGGTTAATAAACAAGTTTAATATAAATTTTAATGCTATGGCAAGAAGTTGGATATCATGGCACCTTGTGCTTTTATGTTTTTTGGCCACATCACTCTTAGGCATAGCCAATGCCCAGCTTATCGAGTTTACTCTTGAGCCAAACATCCTGCAAAGCAAAGAGATAACCCTTAATTATGGGCAGCCCATTGAAATCCGTGCTGAACTCAGCGGACCGAAACTTGTTGAAGCTCAGAACATAACTATGAAGATGACCATTGCGGAAACCGCAACTGAAAAATATTTCACAAAACTGTCGCATAATTCATATCTGCTCAGGACAACACTGCCTGACAACAAATATTATGAAAAGATACTTGTACAATTTGAGCTAAAGGCATACATAGACAAGGAAATAAGCGTAAAAAGATGGCTTAATATAAAGCTCACAAATGAGCTGATGGTTGACATTGTGGAGCCATCTGGAAGCATCTTTGGAACGGGAGAAATCAAAGAGATTAAAGCAAGGCTCAGATATTACAATACAATGCCATTTGACAAAGAACGCGTTTTTGCAAATGTTATTGTTGATAATGGCATGGAAAAAAAGGTCGAGTTTATAAAAGACGGGGAGTTTTACACTGCAGTTCTTCCTGAGGCAATTCCCGAAGGCAGCCATGATATAAAACTCGCGCTGATCGGAAATTACCGCGGCAGCGCTTCAGTTAAGACAAACCCAAACATAGTGCTACCTTTATTTTTATTATTAGCAATATCCGTTTTTTCAGTGTTTATGATAAGAAGGCTCATACGCCAAATGAGAGAAAGCAACACCAAAAAAACTACTGAAGAGATAAAGCAGGAGCAAAAAGAGACCGAATCAACAAAAACCCATGAAAAGACGAACTTGTTCAAAATAGTTTTACCACCAATAAGAAAGGGTGAAACTGCTACTCAACAAAAAAAAGATGAAGCGTTGGTACCGCGCCAAGAGAAAAGAATAGAGGAGTTTGTGATTGAAAAGCCGAAGCCAAAATATGAAGTCCCTATACAAAAAAAAGAAGTAGCAGAAATTGTTGAGGTAAAAAAGGCCCCAGAAAGTGAGCTTAAGATGCAGCAGAAAAAAGAAAGCGAGCCTGAATTGCCAAAAGAAGAAAAGGAAAGGAAATCTTCTTTATTCCCTCTTTTTATGCCGAAGAAAAAACAAGAATAGATGTTTGCTATGCCATTGGTAAAAAACCTTATAGAAAACAAAGAGCAGTATTGTCAAGTATTAGCTATAAGAAAAACCCCTCAGAATATTATTGAAAGCTTTGAGCAAGGCATTGAAATTTACGAAGAATGGGACAAAAATAGCAAAAAAATACAAGAACTGCGCACTGAAAGAAACAGGCTTAGCAAAGAGTATGGTAAAAAGAAGGAAAGCTCTTTACTAAAGAAAGCAGAGTGGATAAAGAAAGAAATAGAAACTATAGAAAAAAAACAGAAAGATTGTGAGGAAAATCTAAGGAAAATTGAACTCATGCTGCCAAACTGGCTTGCTGAAGACGTACCTAAAGAAGAGAACATAGCTTCAAAACCCATTGAATACTTTGGAGTCCCAAAAGTAGAAAAAAGTTGCACATTGGAGTTTGAGAAAGTCTATCCTGATGTGCAATATGTACAAACCGAAAGTGTGTTTCATCATTATGAGCTGGTAGGGAAGCTAATAGACCAAGATATTGCTGGTGAGATTGCTGGCTCAAGGTTTTACTGCGAATTAGATGAACTTGTAATACTCGATTTTGCTTTAACAATGTACGCTCTTGAGTTTTTTAGGAAAAAAGGATACTCAGATCGCCTCATGATAACACCATACCTTATGAAAAAAAGCGTAGAGGAGAAGATAACATACTTTACTAGTTTTGCTGACACAATTTTTGAGCTTGAAAAAGAAGGCCTGGTGCTCATACCATCATCAGAACACACCATTATTGCCTTTTATTCTGACAAAATCTTTGAGGAAAAAGAGCTTCCTTTGAGGATAATGGCTTGGTCCCCTTGCTTTAGGAAAGAAGCTGGAGCACATGGCAAGGATACAAAAGGCATATTCAGAGCAAAGCAATTTCACAAGCTTGAAATACATTCAATAATGCCACAAAGCAATGATTTGGAAGAAGTTGAGAGAATAAGGAGAGATGTGCAAGAATTTATGTTTTCTTTGGGCCTTCCAAATAGGAGTGTTATTGTGCACGCAGCAGACACAGATATGAGAGCATTAAAACAAGTTGACATAGAAACATGGATGCCTGGACAAAACCAATACAGAGAAACACATTCGATAGCCACAATGGGGACTTGGGTTTCAGAAAAAATAAAAATGCGCTACACGACACGAAGCCATGAGCGATTGTTAACTAAAAATGTATATGCAACAGCAATTGCAAATCAAAGAGCAATATGCGCAATAGTTGAAAATCATTACAACCCAAAAGAAAAAGCAATCCAAATACCAAAGCCTTTGCAAAAATACACTTTTGGCATAGACAAAATAAAGCTTTAATTAGTTTTCCTGCCTATTTAATATTCATGCGAGTTTAAGGGCCCGTAGCTCAATTGGTAGAGCACCAGACTCTTAATCTGGGTGTCGCGGGTTCGATTCCCGTCGGGCCCACCTCGGTATCTTTATGAAATTTTTGCAAATTGCAAAAGCAATGGAAGAGATTGAAAAACTAAGCTCTAGAATAGAGATGACTGACAAGCTAGCAGACTTGTTAAGAAAAGCGCAAGCGGATGAGATTGACAAGATCATATACTTAATCCAAGGAAGGGTTGCACCAGCACACAAAGGGCTCGAAGTAGGCCTTGGCGAAAACTTTGTAGTAGATGCTATTTCCAAGACAACTGGCTACAGTGAAGATGATGTTAAAAGATATTACAAAGAGTTGGGTGATCTTGGGCTAGTGGCACAAAAGCTAGTGAATGAAAAAAAACAGCGCTCACTATTCACTGAAGAGCTAACACTTGAAAAGGTTTTCTCAAACTTTTACAAGATAAGCTCTGCTTCCGGACCTGGCTCTCAAGAGTTAAAGATAAAGCTTCTGGCTGAGCTTATAAATTCAGCAAAGCCAATTGAAGCAAAATTCATTGTTCGCATACCGCTGAATACTTTGCGCTTAGGCATAGGTGACCCTACAATACTCGATGCATTAGCAGAAATAAACATGGATGAGTTTGTTAAATACAACAATGATATGGTGTTTGAGCTAAACAAAAGCTACGAAGGCGAAGAACTGCATAGGCAGATAAGGGCACGGCTTAGGGAAAATATAGAAGATAAATACAACATTCACTCAGATCTTGGTTTTATAGCAAAAAAACTTAAGGAAGGGGGATTAAAAGCACTTGAGGAAATCTCAATAGAACCAGGCACACCAATAAGGCCAACACTTGCAGAACGCCTTCCAACTGCAGAAGAAATAATTAAAAAACTTGGAAGATGCGCTGTAGAAGGCAAACTCGATGGCTTCAGAATGCAGATACATAAAAATGGAGATAAAGTAACTATTTTCTCGAGAAGGCAGGAGAACATGACATTTATGTTCCCTGAGATTGTGGATGGTATTGTAAAGCAGATAAAGGAAAAAGTAGTTATTGTTGAGGGTGAAGCTATAGCTTATGATGAAAACACAGGGCAGTTTTTCCCATTCCAAGTAACAATGCAAAGAAAAAGAAAATATGATGTGCAACACTTCGCGGAAAAATATCCGCTTAAGCTTTTTCTATTTGATGTAATGTATGTCAATGGCAAAAGCATGATGGATAGGCCTTTTATTGAAAGGAGAAAAGTCCTTGAAGCAATAGTAAAAGAAGGAAGCATAGTTAGCCTAACCGAGCTAAAAATTGTTTCTGATGCTAATGAAATCGAAAAATATTTTATCTACTGTATAGAGCGCGGTCTTGAAGGTGTAATCGCAAAAGACCTAAATGAAAAATATATTGCCGGGGCTAGGAAGTTTGCATGGATAAAGCTTAAGCGCTCTTACAAAGGTGAACTAAGTGACACAATTGACCTTGTGATAATCGGCTACTATAAAGGCAGAGGGGCGAGAGCAAAGTTTGGTGTTGGTGCTTTGCTAGGTGCTGTTTATAACAGCAAAAACTCAGTTTTTGAATCAATAGCAAAGGTTGGCTCGGGACTAACAGAAGAACAGCTGACTGAATTTGAAAAAATGCTTAGAAAGACAAAGGTTGAAAAAAAACCATTTAATGTTATCTGTGACTTAGAGCCAGATCATTGGGTAGAGCCTAAATATGTAGTGGAAGTTATAGCTGACGAGATAACTAAAAGCCCCGTTCACAGTTGCGCAAAGGATTTAGCTGGAGATGGTTTAGCACTGAGGTTCCCAAGGATTTTAAGGCAAAGGCCTGATAAGAAACCTGAAGATGCAACAACAACAGAAGAAGTTTTCAAAATGTTCCGAATGCAGAAGGAAATTGTTACAGATAAAAGCACTGACAAGAGTGATGAGGTTGAGAAAGATGGGAGTTAAAGATCTTCCACTTTTGGAAAGAATAATAATTTACTTTGCAAGCTTCATTATAGCTGTATATGTGCTAGTGCGCTTCAGAATATGGGGTGGTGATTTCATAAAATATTTTTTCATGACAGAAAGGTGGGTTGAGCTTATTTTTGTGCTATCATTCACAACAGCAATCTCAATGTTATTTATATGGATTCTTAGGACGGAATTTAGGTTCTTTGCTGATGTGAGAGAAAAAACTAAAAAATAGACATTTAGGAACTAATTAAAAACATTTACGGCAATATTCAAATTGATGAAGTATTGGAATTTATTAGAGAAAAGTGGTGCAAAAACGGGGGATAAGGTAAGGGTTGAAACAACTAAAGGTGACTATTCTGGAACATTGCTGCCTTCTTCCAACTTTTTGGAGATTAAGCTTGCAAATGGTTATAATGTCGGCTTTATGCCAGAATCAGTAAAGAACTTAAAAGTTATTGAAAAGCCCAAAATTAAAGCAAAGAAGAACTCAGATAAAATATCAGTAAATGCCTTTCTTCCTTTAGTTACCATACTTCATACTGGCGGCACCATAGCAAGCAAAGTAGATTATAGCAATGGTGGTGTTTCGCCAAGCATTGATTCTGAAGAAATTATTTCAGCAATACCTGAAATCAGCAGAATGGTCAACATAAAATCAGTTTTTGTTACAAATGTTCTTTCAGAAGAGATTAGTTTCCAACATTATAAAGAGTTTGCTAGAGCAGTAAAAAGTGCAATTCAGGAAAAGCCAAAGGGCATCGTGGTAACACATGGGACTGATACAATGCATTATTCTGCAAGCGCTTTATCTTTTATCTTTGAGAATCTACCAATACCAATAATTTTTGTTGGATCGCAAAGAAGCAGCGACAGACCAAGTACTGATGCAAAGCTAAATCTGATCAATGCAGTAAGATTCATTACAAAGACCGATTTTGCTGGTGTAGCAATCTGCATGCATGCTGGCCTTAGCGATGATTCATGTTACATATTGCCAGCCACAAAAAGCAGGAAAATGCATAGCACTAGAAGGGACGCATTTCGTGCTATTAATAGCAAACCAATAGCAAAAGTTAGTGATAATGGAATAGAGTACCTGCAAAATTATGAGAGATATGAAGGCGGCCAACTTAACGTTAATGACAATTTTGAGGAAAAGGTTGCAATTATAAAGGCAAGGCCTGGATTAAGATCTGAGGAAATAAAATTTTTTGAAGAAAAAGCATACAAAGGCCTTATAATAGAAGGCACCGGTATGGGGCATATCGCAATATCAGAAGGCAAAAACACAGAAAATTTTGAAGCCATAAAATCATTAATCGGATCTGGCTGCATAGTGTGTATGACAACGCAATGCATATTTGGTAGGACAAACCCAAACGTTTATAGCACTGGCAGACGCCTAAAGGAAGCTGGAGTGCTTTTCCTTGAGGATATGACTACAGAAACAGCATATATAAAATTATCATGGTTGCTTGGCAATTTTGGCACAGAAAAAGCTAAAGAGCTTATGCAAAAAAATCTTCGCGGAGAGCTCAGCGAGAGAATTGGCACAGAATTCATTTGATTACAACGAAGCAAGCAAATGTTAATTAAGCTTTTTCTTCAATCCTGTAATTCAAAAGTTTTTCAAAGCCATGAGTGAAGAAAAAGTTGCCTTCAAAATTCTTTCCTGCTAAAAGCAGCGGATACCAATGCTTATCATCGGGCCACATTTCATTAAATGGCAATTCTTTGGTATCAAACCACTTCAGCTCGCCTTCTTCATTTGGCCTCTCTAAACCTGAGAAACTCTTAGCTGAGAACACATGCACAACCCATGCTGGTTCATTTGAATTCTCAAAAAAGAAATTTATTTTTCCAACCTCACAAAGCTTTTTTACCTTAAGCCCGGTTTCCTCTAGGACTTCTCGCTTCGCAGCTTCAATGCAAGTTTCACCATTCCTAACCTTGCCACCAGGCATGTTCCACTTTCCTTCGCCAAATTTTCCTTTTGCTTTTTTTTGCAGAAGTATTTTTCCATTCTTGCATATCATACAAAGAGTTGCTATTATTGGCATTAGAATCAGCTACCTATTTGCAAGAACATAAGAAAATATTAATGGTGCTACAATTGTTGCGTCGCTTTCTATTATAAATTTTGGAGTATCAACAGCCAACTTGCCCCAGGTTATTTTTTCATTTGGCACTGCACCGGAATATGAGCCATAGCTAGTTGTAGAGTCGCTTATTTGGCAAAAATAGCCCCACTTTTTAACCTTTTTGCCCAGATCCTGCTCAATCATTGGCACAACACATATTGGAAAGTCGCCGGCTATGCCGCCACCTATTTGAAAGAACCCAATTGAGTTTCTTGCACTCGTTTCTAAGTACCATTTAGCTAACTCAATCATATATTCTATACCGCTTCTTACTATATTCGGATTCTTTATATCGCCAGCAATACAATGAGCAGCAAATATGTTGCCAATTGTGGAATCTTCCCAGCCAGGTACGAAAAGCGGGATTCTCTTCTCATATGCTGCCAAAACCCAACTATCTTTTGGGTCTATTTGATAATATTTCTTCAATGTACCTTTTTCAAAAATTCTGTAAAAGAATTCGTGTGGCAAAAGCCGCATGTTTTTGCGCTCAGCGTCTCTCCATTCAGAAACTATCGCTTTCTCTATTCTGCGTATTGCTTCTTCTTCAGGTATACAAGTATCAGTAACACGGTTTAGGTGCTTTTTGTAAAGGCGCTCTTCATCAGCAGTGGAAAGCTGCCTATAGTTAGGCACATGTTCGTAAAAATTGTGTGCTACGAGATTGAATATATCTTCTTCTAAATTGGCACCAGTACAAGAGATTGCATGAACTTTGTTTCTGCGGATCATCTCGGCAAGTGTTATTCCGAGCTCTGCAGTGCTCATTGCACCGGCTATTGCAATGAGCATCTTGCCGCCGCGCTTTATATGGCTAACATAAGCTTGAGAAGCAGCTTTCAGGGCATAAGCATTGAAATGCCTGAAGTTTCTATCAATGAATTCCTTTACTGCAAAATAATTTTGGCTAGCCATATTGAGATTATTTTATGTAAATTTTTATAAGATTATTTGCAAGCTTCTAAAAAAGTTTTGCTAAATTTTCAAAATGCGCATTGCCTTAACTCTTTTTTTGCTTTAACCTTTTTCATGGAATAAAAAGCTTCTCTTTCTCTTTCCTCCAGCCTTTGCTCAATATATTTTTTAATCATCTCAAGATTTGGGATTATAACTTTTTCAAGAGAATTGACTTTTCTTTTTGTGCTTGCAATCTCAAAGGAAAGTCTTGCAACAGCGGATTCTTTTTCAGCCAATGAGACAATTTTCTCAAGTGCTGATTCAAACTTCTCCGCTGATTCATCCAACACTGAGTTTGAGCTAATAAGAGAATAACCTCGCTCAAGAAGGTTTCTCTTTATGCCAGAAGCCCTGAGCACAGGCACCTTTGCACCCATTATATTTTTCTCTAAAATATTAAGCTCTGCTTGTGATGACATTGATGCACTTTCGGCAAAGGTCTCAAGGTTCAAAAGACCAAGTCTTGCTTGAGATATTGCAAGCGATTCAAAAGCAGTACCCAGCAAGCTTTCTGTTTCAGAGCGAAGCTGCTTTGCAAATTTCATTTCCTTGTAGAATTCGCTAAAAAGAGCATCCCTTTTTTCCTTAAGAAGCTTGTGGCCTTTTCTTGCAAGCTCAATCCTCTTTCTAAGCTTCAACAATTCCATTCTTGTAGGCTTTACATTCAAAAGCACAAGGATCACTTTTTGCTTTTATGCTTTTTGGATATTTTGCTATCTTTTTCCAGATTTTTTTCTTCAAATGATTTTGTTTTACCAGGCAGGTATTTTTCAATATATTTTGGATTAATCCTTTTGAGTTCGCTTTCAGGTATTATTTTGAAAAGGTTCCATGCAATATCAAGGGTTTTTTCAATAGGGCGATCTTCGTTGAAATCTTGTGCTATGAATAATTTTTCAAATTGCCCAGCAAACTCGAGAAACTTCTTGTCACGTTCGCTTAGGGCATCCTCACCAACAACCGCAACTAAATCTTTCTTATCCATGCCTTCTGAATAAGCAGCATAAAGCTGGTTTGAAACATCTGCATGATCTTCTCTTGTTTTACCTGGGCCTATGCCTTTCGACATGAGCCTACTAAGTGAAGGCCTTGGATCTATTGGTGGATAAATGCCTTGTCTGTGCAGCGACCTACTTAAAACAATTTGGCCTTCGGTTATATACCCGGTGTTGTCTGGAATCGGGTGTGTTTTATCATCGTCAGGCATAGAAAGTATGGGAAGCTGTGTTATTGAACCTGGCAATCCTTTTATACGGCCTGCTCTTTCATAGATAGATGCCAAATCAGTGTACATATACCCAGGATAGCCGCGCCTTCCGGGAACTTCTTCTCTTGCAGAACTTATCTCTCTTAATGCCTCACAATAATTAGACATATCAGAAAGTATAACAAGAACATGCATCCCTTTGTCAAATGCCAAAAACTCGGCTGTAGTCAAAGCAATTCTTGGAGTTATAAGGCGCTCTATAGCCGGGTCGTCTGCAAAGTTTAAGAAGAGAACAACCCTTTCTAATGCACTTGTCTTCTCAAATTCTTCACGAAAGAAGTTTGCTTCCTCATGGGTTACACCCATTGCACCGAAAACTATTGCAAACTTTTCATTTTCGCCAAGAACTTTCGCTTGCCTCACGATCTGCGCAGCTAATTTATTGTGTGGTAAACCTGCGCCTGAGAATATGGGGAGCTTTTGTCCTCTTACAAGAGTGTTCATGCAGTCAATAGTGCTTATTCCTGTTTGTATAAAGTCACTAGGGTTATCTCTGCTTGTTGGATTTATCGCTAAACCATTTATATCAAGCTCTTTCTCGCCTAATATCTCTGGGCCGCCATCGATGGGTTTGCCTATGCCATTGAAAATCCTACCAAGCATATCTAAACCAACTTTAAGCATAAAAGTTTTGCCTAGGAACTTAACACTGGAATTTTTAGTATCAATACCAGATGTTCCTTCAAAAACTTGCACTACCGCCATGTCTTCAGTAACCTCTAAAACTTGCCCATTTTTTACTGAAGAATCAGGAAGCTTTATTTGAACTATTTCCTGAAACTTAACGCCTTTTGTATTCTTTACAAAAATCAATGGTCCAAAAGCCCTCTCAATAGTGCGATATTCCTTAATCATTCAGCCCACCTCTTTTTTCAGATTTTTTTCTTTTCTTGCAATCTCTTCAAACTCCTTTGTGATGAGGCTCATAGTATAATTAAGCTCAGCATCGAATTCTTTATTTGGCACATACTTGAGTCTTGCAATTCTTTTCATTGAGTCAAGTCTGCCTATTTCTTCATGAGTTATTGTATCTATAGACATTGCCTTTTCTTCAAAAAGAAGTATTGCCTTAACCATGCCAAGTTGTTTTTGCAAAGAGCAATAGGTATCAATCTCATTATATGCATTTTGTTGCAGGAAATCCTCTCTGATCATCCTTGCAATTTCAAGAAGTATGCGGTCCTTTTGAGGCAGAGCATCAGGCCCTACTATCTGAACTATCTCTAAAAGTTGTGATTCTTTCTGTAGCAATTCCATTATCTTGGCTCTTGCTCTTGGCCATTCCTTTGAGACATTTTTCTCGGCCCACTGACCAACTTCGTCAACATACAAAGAGTAAGATGAAAGCCAGTTTATAGAAGGAAAATGACGCCTTTCACTAAGAGCAGCATCTAATGCCCAAAAAACTTTTGTAATGCGCAAAGTGTTCTGTGTTACCGGTTCTGAAAAGTCACCCCCTGGTGGAGAAACTGCACCTATTGCGCTAATTGAACCGATGTCACCATTTAATGTCCTTACAAGGCCTGCTCTCTCATAAAATTCAGCAATTCGGCTTCCGAGGTAAGCGGGATAGCCTTCTTCACCTGGCATTTCTTCAAGTCTTGAAGAAACTTCCCTTAAGGCTTCAGCCCAACGTGAAGTAGAGTCTGCCATAAGTGCAACGTTATAACCTTGATCCCTATAATATTCAGCTATTGTTATGCCGGTGTAAATAGATGCTTCTCTTGCTGCTACAGGCATGTTTGATGTGTTGGCTATAAGCACAGTTCTATTCATGAGCGGCTTATCTGTCCTTGGGTCCTTAAGCCTTGGAAATTCAGTTAGAACATCTGTCATTTCGTTGCCGCGCTCACCACAGCCAACGTAAACTATTATTTCAGCATCAGCCCATTTTGCAAGTTGGTGCTGCATTACGGTTTTGCCTGAGCCGAAAGGCCCTGGGATGCTTGCGGTACCGCCTTTCGGCACTGGAAAAAGGAAGTCAACAACTCTTTGGCCAGTTACAAGAAGCTCAGAAGGGCTCAGCTTCTCGAGATAAGGTCTTTTTTGCTTTGCAGGCCATTCTTGCATTAGCTTCACTTCAACGCCATCAACCTTGCATATCACATCATTTACAGAGAAATCACCCTCGCTAATATCAGAAATTTTTCCATTGAGTTTAACAGGAACTAGAATTTTATGAACTATTGATTCAGTTTCATTAACTGTGCCTATAACTTGCCCTCCGCGAACAATAGAGCCGTTCTTGATAGTAGGTTTAAAATGCCATTTTTTATTGCGACTTAAAGCAGGTGCTGTCAAGCCGCGTGCTATAAAATTACCGCTTTTTTCTCTTATAACTTCAAGCGGCCTTTGGACTCCGTCATAGATGCTACCCAAAAGGCCAGGCCCTAGCTCAATGCTAAGGGGCTTCCCAGTGCATTCTACTGGCTCACCTGGCATTAAGCCGGCTGTCTCCTCATAAACTTGTATTGTTGCCAGGTCCTTTTCTAAGCGTATTATTTCTCCGAAAAGTTTTTCGTTTCCAACCTTCACGACTTCGTTTACTTTTGCACCAATGATGTTTTTTGCTTCAACAACAGGTCCAGAAATTTTAGTTATTATTGGCATTTCCATAACTTCACCTCTTTTTGATACCAGATGCCCACCTTACAACCAAGTCAAATATTTGAGAGCCTTGTTCGTGCTTCCATGAAGGAATTTGAATTATAACTGGCTTCCTATTTTGCTCGATAAATAAAAGGATCTCTTTTAGTATTTTATTGCAAGAACTATCAATTATGACAAGGCCTGTGTCTTGCTCTGAAACAATTGAATGGAATTGTTTCAAAAGCCCAATTTCATTTTCATCTGCAACAAATGTTTTTTTTAAACCAGCAAGCTTGAAACCAATCACTGTCTTTTCGTCGCCCAAAACAGCGACTTTAAAATTGTGTCCAAAATCTTGCAATTGAGCCATATCACACACCTAAAGCAACTTCACATATCTTATCTTTTGGCAACCCAAGGCGAATACTATTTAGTATTGCTCTGATATTAAGTATTTCTGTTTCTTTGAGGGCAAGATAACATGCAATTGGCGTTAAACCAAAAGGTTGCCTAAGATAATAAGATTTTATTAATTGTATCCAAAAATCATCAAGTGACTTTTCTATTTGGCTCAGAGAGTTTTTTGCATCAAAATTGCGCAATTTTTCTGCTAAGATATTGTGATATGGGGTTCCATCAATAGCACTTAGCACTGCATTAATATCTTGTGCTTCTATTATGGCTTCAAGACGGGCACCAACAATATAATAGCCATTTTTGATAACAAGAGGCCTGAGTTTATCACCTTTAATTCCATCTCTAAGGCATCTTAAAACAATCTTTAAATTCGTTAAGTCAGCCTGCGTTCCATAAATTTTATCCAAATACTGGAAGTCCTGCATAATACCTGCTTTCCGTGCTGCTTCAAGAATTCTTTTTCTGCCAATCGCCTTTTCAAAAATATATCTATCAATTTCTTTCTGTAAACTGATTGCAGATGTATCTAACGGCAAAGATTCTGCAAATTCCCTATAGGATGTCGCCTTCAGGAGTTCAATAATCTCGGTTATTGATTCGGCTTCATTCACCTTTTGAAGAAAGGCCTCTGAGAGAAGCCCTGGATAAAATTCAATGGCAGCTGACCTAGTTTCTTTAGATGCAATAATAATCCTTATATTTTCAAGATCATACCTGGCACAGAGAAGCTTGAAAAACGGCTCTGCCTTTTTTGGGCAGCTCCTTACTATCGTGCGATAGTCGTTAGCCAAGTTCAAGGAAAGCGCCTTTTCTATCTTTAAAAGGTCTGTTTTGCCAGCTACATACTGCTCGTAAGAAGTGCCTTCAAAGGAGCTTATCACTTCATTAATGTTATTGGCATCATAAAGTTCGCTTATTTTTTCAGGACCGAGCATCTTGCCATGCATAACTCTTACCCTTGATGAAACATAAGCATAGTCAGCTATTTGCATAGCACGCCTAATTAGGAAAAAGAGTGTAGCAGCAGCTATGAAAAAAACCCAGAGAAGAGGGTTTTCAACCAGCAGCAAAACAACAAAGAACAGCACCAATCTACTCACCGAGCTCTTTTACCATAGCCTTTTTAATTTCATGAATTTTTTCATCTAGAAGTGCTGAAAAGGTGCAGTCAATTATAATGCTTCCAGTTTTGTTTTTGACTATAGCCCCTGGACCGAGAGATTTTGTTTTTACAATCTTAACCTGCTTATCCATTAGTGCTTTGCTCACCATATCAAAATCTTCTGGTTGGCACTCTACTGTAATCTCTTCATCAGGCATTTGGTCAATGGCTTCGAGAAGCATTTTGCTGAGCTTTTGCTCGTATGTCTTTTCCTTCCTCAACTCTGCAAGATTATCTCTAACATCGTTTATTATTTCACTAAGTTTTTTATCGAGAAGAGCCATACGCTCTTTTTTCGTGGAAAGCAAAGCCCTTGAAACTGAACGCTTTTCTTCAATCGCAGCTTCTTTTTCAGCGAGAGAAATGATTTCAGCTGCAAGCCGCTTTGCCTCTTTTAAGGCCTGGTCTTTTATTGTTCCCGCTTCTTTTTCGCACGCTTGCTCTAATGCCTTCGCTTTTCTTTGCGCGTCGGCCCTTATTTTTTCTATTATTGGCTGCATTTCACCACGCTTGCTTTTTTTCAGTTACTCTAAAAAGCCCCTGCGCCAGAAGCCACAACGAAGATTATCAGGATTGCTATTACAAAGCCGTAGATTGCTTGTGTCTCCGATATTGCCGTAAGCACCAGCATCTTTCCGAAGCTGTAATCTTTTTCAGCTACTCCACCAACTGCTGCAGCAGCTGTTATTCCTTGTCCAAGACCCGAGCCGGCAGCAGCTATTCCAACAGCTAGGCCTGCTCCAACCATCATAAGGCCTAATGCATTCATCGTTGCTGGATCCGCCACAATTACACCTCCTTTTTTTCAGTAATTTTTCTTGGGAAGTAAAATGGCTTAAATTCCTTCCCATTGCCTGAGTAGAAAAACGAAAAGAACTCAACGAAGTGAAGTCTTAAAGGATGTATAAAAGAAGAGAGCACATTGAAAAGAAGGTTTGCGAAGTGTCCAAAAACAAGAAATATTATTCCTAAAGCAAGGCCAAAAATTGGAACTGCAAATAATAGCTGTGCAAGAATGTTTATTGACATTGCTATTGCAAATGTCGAAATGCTCAAAACCATTATCCTGGAGTAAGAAAGCACATTGCCCAAAAAGCCAGTGATCTTCATTAAGCCAAGTGGGCCTGAAGATGCAAAAAGCAAAGCTAATGCCGTTATTATCAAAAATATGCCTCCAAGCTGTAAAGCTTGAATGCTTGGGAACAAAAAGCTTGCTGCATAAAAAGCAAGGCCTGTTTCAAGCACAAAATAAACCATCTTATCGGCAAGGGCCATCTTATAATTCTTCTTCCTAATATCTTCGATAAGCCCAAGAAGTATTGCAAAGTTTAAGTGCAATAAACCAACTGCCCACATCGAGCCAATGAAAAGCAAGGCATAGCTTTGGCCTGAAGGCGCTTTTGAAAAAAGATCTATAATTGCAAGTTTCTTCATGCTTTCGCCGCCAAGGTCACCAAAAAAGCCACCAAATATGAAGCCAAACAGTATAGTTGTTACTGCTCCATGTATTAGCACATTGGAAAGACACTGCATAGAAAAGCTACGCTTTGCATAAGTGAAGCGAATTATCAACATGGCTGCTAAAAAAACAATGCCATAGCCTACGTCGGAAAAAGCAAGCCCAAAAAGTATTGGGTAAAGAATGCCTATGAATACAGTTGGATCAATTGAATTATATTCTGGCAATCCATAAAGTTTAAGCAGAAACTCATAGTTCTTAAAATAACTATTGTGCTTGAGCATAACAGGGGCTTCTTCTTCTGAAAAACTGGCTTTTTCAACATAGAAGCGGCCTTTTGTTGCCTTATTCAACTTTTGCATGAAGCGACTTTCTAACTCGGCAGGAACAAATGCTTCAAATAAAGTTGTATTTTCAGTGCGCCCAAAAAGCTGCAAAGCTTTTTCCTTTGCTTTTTCAATCTCAAGCATTTCCTGTAGCACAAGAACTTTTCCCAAAAATTTCTTTTCAAGTAAGCGACACTCTTTTATTATTTTTTCTTTCTCCTTTTCAAGACAGCTTATCTCTTTTTCAATTCCCCTTATGGCATCACTTGGTCGCAAATCTGCTTTCGAAAAGACAAGGCGCTCAAAGCCAATTTTCCTCAGCTTGGGAAAAATAAGGTTATAAGCATCGACATCAATTAAAAAAAGAACAGTTTTTTCTTCAGATCCAACTATTTTTAACAATCTTGCGTATTCAGTACTATTCAAAATTTCAACAAACTCATCCTCAAACTCTGGTGCAATTTGGCCAACAATAATTTCAAAGGGCCCATACCTTGATATTAAGTTCGGTTCTACCTCAAGCCTAGCTATTGCATTTAATATTTCTTTTTCTTTTGCCAAAGCAGATTTTTTTTCGCTAATATCTTTAAGCCTTTGCTCCATCACCTCAACCCTATTGAACAAGGGCTCTAGAAATGAATTTATCTGCCGTTTAAGCTCGCTTTGGCTGATATGTTCAAATTTTGGCTCTCCGTCCACAAAAAAGAACGACTTTATCTTTTCCCCTAAAGTGGGTTCTTTTGAATATGCTCGCAAAAAAGAAACTACTTTCCTTGCGCGGATAAGATGATAGGATACAAACTTCTCCCTTTCAGAGGCATCAAAGGACGAGATGCCTTTTAAAGTAGTGTCTACTTTTCTAAACTCAAGAAGCGGTTCATCTTTGAAAGAATCCAACATTGATTGAATATCTGAAGAGAGCAGCAATACATTAAACTTTTTCATCCTTGCGGGCTTAAGCATTGAGCAACACCTTGAATGCTATCTTCTTCAAAAACTCTTTTTTTTCCTCAATTTTCTTCTCAAGCGATTTCATTTCTAAAGCAGCTTTTGCATTGATTTTCTCAGCTTCTTCTTTGCCTTTTCTCCTACCGTTTTCAACAATGCTTGCGTGCATCTTTTCAGCATCAACCCTGGCTTTTATCAAAATTTCTTCTGCCTCTGCCCTCGCTTGCTTTATTCTGCTCTCACATCGCTTCTCAGCATTTGCCACGAGAGCAAGACTTTCTGATTCAACTTGCTTTATTTTTTTAAGGACTTCCATACCATCAACCAAAGAACACAAATGAGATGAATCAACCCAAAACGCTCAAAAGAGGATTTTATGGTGATTTTTATTGTAAATATTTTTTCTTTGAGGAAGTTTATAAAGCTATTGTTGCTCGTATGCCAACTCTCTTGAAAAAAAAACAAAATTAAGCCATCTTAACATAAGGTTTTAAATAATTTTTGGAGTTTTAAGTATAGCGGGTTTTTTGGCAAGGAAAAAAAGACCCAAAAAAGGCCTCGGGGGGCAACTTTCTTTTTCTGATATTGTTAGTATCTCCGATTTTTCGAGGAATGATATAGAAATAATCCTATCGGAAGCAAAAAAGTTAGAAAAGATGCCTTTACAGGCAAAGAAGCAACTTCTTTTTGGCAAAACTGTTGCAACGCTTTTTTTTGAGCCCAGTACCAGAACAAAGCTAAGTTTTGAAACAGCCGCGCAAAATCTTGGGGCGGGCGTTATTGGATTTGCAGACGCAAATGTTTCTAGTGCAAAAAAAGGCGAATCGCTCAGCGACACAATAAGGGTTGTTTCTGATTATGCTGACATAATTGTTATGAGACACTACATAGAAGGGGCCGCAAGGCTTGCTTCAGAAGTCAGCAAAAAACCAATTATAAATGCTGGTGATGGCTCAAACCAGCATCCAACTCAGACGCTGCTTGATCTTTACACAGTAGAAAAGGCCTTTGGAAAGATTGATGGCCTTACAATAGGCCTTTTTGGCGACTTGAGATATGGCAGGACTGTGCATAGTTTAGCACAGGCTTTGGCTCTTTTCAATGATGTAGGCCTGGTCTTGATATCACCTGAAACACTTGCATTGCCTGATTATGTAAAGAAACAAATCGAAGGCAGAATAAAATATATAGAAGCACAAGAACTCAGTGAATTTATTAAAGAGCTTGATGTGCTTTACGTAACAAGAATACAAAAGGAAAGGTTTGCTGATCCTGTCGAATACGAAAAGGTTAAAGGAAAGTATGGCTTAAACAAAAAATCTCTTGAAAAAGCAAAAGAAAATCTTAAAGTAATGCATCCTCTACCAAGGGTTGATGAGCTTAGCACAGATATTGACCAAACAAAGCATGCACTCTACTTTGAGCAAGCAAAGAACGGCGTTATTGTAAGAGAAGCTCTGCTAAATTTGCTCAAGGATGTGAAAAAATGGTGAAGAAAACAAAAGATGGCCTTTATATAAAGCCAATAGAAAAAGGCACTACAATAGATCACTTGCCAGTAGGCACTGCATTGCATGTTCTAAACATAATCGGAAAAACAGATAGCGCAATAACTGTCGCAATTGGGGTTCCGAGCAGGAAATTAGGAAAAAAGGATCTTGTTTTTGTTGAGAACAAGACGCTGAGCAATGAACAGATAGCACAGATTGCATTAATTGCCCCTGGAGCAACGCTGAACATAATAGAGAAAAATGAAGTAATACTTAAAAGCCGACTTGAAATGCCAAAGAAAGTTGTTGGTCTGATAACTTGCATAAACCCGAAATGCATAACAAACATGGAATCTGTGGAAACAATTTTTTACATAGAAAATAATGCGCTAGCAAGATGCCATTATTGCGAAAAAATAATGAGCAAGGATGATTACACAGCACGGCTTAGGTTATGATATGGCGCTCGTTTTGAAAAATTGCAAAACCTTTTACAGAGGAAAAATCAGATGTGTTGACATTGCTTCTGATTACGGAAAAATTATCGGGATTGGGAAGAGAATTTCTGGCACGGAGGTTATTAATTGCAAAGGCCTCCTTGTCTTTCCTGGGCTTATAGATGTGCATGTGCATTTCAGGGTTCCTGGCGCAGAGCATAAAGAAGATTGGAAGCATGGAAGCCGTGCTGCATTGCATGGCGGCATAACTTGTGTTCTTGACATGCCTAACAATAACCCACAGATTTTAGATGAAAAAAGTCTCCTGGAGAAGAAGAAAATTGTTGAAAAAGATGCTTGTGTTGATTATGGCTTATATTTGGGGGCTTCAGCCAAGATTAATAGTTTGGGTGAAGGCCTAAGTAAGCAAATTGCCGGCATAAAGCTTTACATGTCTTCAGCTTCTGGAGAGCTTCTTGCTACTGGGAAGATACAAAAGATGGCTTTTGAAAGAGCTTTTCGTATGAGAAAAGTTGTTGCAGTACATGCTGAAGATGAAGATCGCATTAGAGACAATGAAAAGAAATTCAAAGATAAGGGCATCTCAATCCACCACAAAATCAGAGATGATACCTGTGAAGCAATAGCTATCGAGAAAGTGCTTAGCTCAGCAAAAAGCACAAGTGCTTTTCTTCATGTTTGCCACATTTCGAGCAAAATGAGCTTAGAGAAAATCAAGCCTTTTTTGAAATCTGGAAAAGTGTCATGCGGCGTTACACCTCATCACTTATTCCTAACTGAAAAAGATGTTGCAAAGATAGGCAACAAAGCAAAGGTAAATCCTTCGATTAAAACAAAAAAAGACCGCAGCGCATTATGGGCTGCATTAAAAGCAAGTTATATAAAAGTGATTGAGTCAGATCATGCACCACACACATTGGAAGAAAAAAATGCTGATTATGAAATTGCACCTTCTGGACTTCCAGGAGTTGAAACATTGCTCCCATTGATGCTAAACGCTTACAATAAAGGTTTTATATCCCTAAAAAGAATATTTGAATGTTGTTGCCAAAATCCAGCAAAGATATTTGGCATTAAAAACAAGGGCAGCATAGATTTTGGCAAAGATGCCGATTTCTGCATAGTTAACCTGAAAAGAAAGCAAGAGATCAAAAGCGAGGGTCTTTTTAGCAAATGTGGTTGGAGCGCCTTTGAAGGTTGGAAACTAACTGGTTGTGTTGAAAAGACAATATTGCGAGGAGTTTTGTGTTACGATAGCGGGTCAATTGTTGACTCGAAAAAAGGTTTAGACGTTTTTGGGGGTGATTAAATGAAAAGTGAAAAAATTGCAGAAATATTGCTTAAGATTGGTGCTGTAAGCCTAAGGCCAAAAAAACCATTTAGGTATTCATCTGGAATACTCTCACCCATATACACTGACAATCGCTTGCTAATGGGCTATCCAAAAGAAAGAAAGAGCATAGTAAAAGCAATGAAAGAGCTTATTGAAGATAAGAAAATATCTTGTGAGTTTATTTCGGGTACGGCTACTGCGGCAATACCACATGCTGCATGGCTTGCAGACTTAATGAAAAAGCCAATGGTTTATGTGCGAAGTGATAGAAAAGATCATGGCAAAGAAAATCAGGTTGAAGGCCTTATAAAACAGGGTGCTGTTGCCTTAAATGTTGAGGATTTAATAAGCACAGGTGGCAGTGCAATATCTACCATAGAAACGCTGAGGAACGCTGGCTTCGTTGCTAAGGATTGTGTTGCAATATTCACATATGAGATGAAAAAAGCCTCAGAAGCTTTTGCAAACGCTGGTGTAACACTGCATGCGCTCACCACGTTTAGCACACTAATAAGGGTTGCAAAAGAAAAGGGCTACATAAGTGATACAGAGCTAAGCATCGCGAAAGAATGGAACAATGATCCTGAAAACTGGGCTAAAAGATTTGGGTTAGAGGTGAGCTAATGGCACAAAAAAACTTTATTGACTTTTTGAAAAAATCTGCAGAGGAGAAGAAAAGCATAGTATGTATGGGTTTTGACCCAGTTATAGAGAAAATTCCAGTAAAAGGAAAAAGCATTGAATACAGAATAGTAGAATTCTATTCGGAAATTATAGAAGCATGCAAATACAAGGGGTGTTTGCCTGCTGCCTTCAAGCCAAACTATGCCTTTTATGCGCAGTATGGCTTTGAAGGCCTTCGTGCACTTAAAAAAGTGATTTTGGCTTGCAAAAAAACTAATGTGCCTGTGATACTTGACGTAAAGCGAGCAGACATAGGAAAGACGAGCATGGCTTATGCTAAAGAAATATTTGAGTTTTTCGAAGCTGATGCATGCACAATACTGCCGTACTTTGGCATAGATTCAGTGCAGCCTTTTTTAGAATATTGCAAAAAAGGTTATGGTGTTTACGCATTGAATAGAAGCTCAAATGAAAGCGCAAAGGAATTTCAAAATCTTATCTGCAATGGAGTACCATTTTACATAAAAACAGCAGAAAAAATATTGGAATGGAGCAAAAGTTCTTCAAAAAATTTAGGTGCCATCGTTGGAGCGACATCTTTAAATGAGTTAAGGAACATTGTTTCGATTTACAAGAATAGCTATGAAGTTCCTCTATTGATACCAGGTGTTGGCGCTCAAGGTGGCTCAGCATCAGAGGTTACGGCCACTCTCAAGGAAGTAAAATACGATTTGCGATTAGTTCGCATTAATGCTTCTGCTTCGCTTAACTACGCTTACGAAAAATATGGCACAGATGACTTTGCTGGTGCGGCAGTAAAAGCGCTTAAGGAAATGAATAAAGAAATTGGCTTCGGGTGAAACCTTGGGCGAAATTCTGGAGAATAAAATTTGTGGGATAGAGCTCAAAAACCCTTTTATTTTAGCTTCAGGGGTTCTTGGCCTAAACAAGGAAACTCTTCTTATTGCACAAAAAGGTGGAGCTGGCGCTCTTACAATTAAAAGCATAACTCTTGAGCCAAGAGAAGGACATGAAACGCCAAATGTAGCTTTTTTTGAGGTGGGTATGCTGAATGCTTTTGGTTACAATAACTGTGGCCTTAAGATGGCTGTTGAGGAATTCTCAGACTTAAGTTGCTTCAAGATTCCTGTATTTGGAAGTTGTACTGCTGGAAATCCAAATGAGTTTGCAAATATTGTAAAATGGCTAGATAAGCTTGACTTCAAAGCAATAGAGCTTCCGGTTTCTTGTCCGCACACACCTGGTTATGGATTGTTATCTGGACAGAACGAAGCAAAATTTGTTGAAAGTGTTATGCGCAGATGTAGAAAAAAAACTAAAAAGCCAATTTTTCTGAAAATAAGCGCCGGCCTGCCAAACTATGTTGAGGTTGCAATACGTGCACAAAAAGCAGGAGCCGATGCTATAGTTTGTTCTAATACGTTGCCTGGCATGATTATAGATATTAATGCTAAAAGTCCGGTCCTTTCATTCAAAAAAGGCGGTGTTTCGGGGCCTGCTATAAGGCCAATGGTTGTGAAGGCTGTTTACGAGCTTTACAAAGAATTAAAGGTTCCAATAATTGGCGTAGGTGGCATATCACGAGGAGAGCATGCAATTGAGTATTTAATGGCTGGTGCAAGTGCTGTTGGAATAGCTACTGGTGTATTACAGAGAGGGCCTTCGGTTTTTAGAAAATGCTCTGGCGAGGTTGTTAGTTGGATGAAGGAGCATCATTACAAAAATGTTTCTGAACTCGTTGGGGTTGCACATGAAAGAATTTGAAAGAAATAGGCATGTTGAGGGACACTTGGTAAAGAAAACAATGATTTGCGAGGACATTGCTGTTTTTGAGATTACGCTTGGGGAGAAGTTGATGATGAAACCGGGGCAATTCGTAATGCTTTGGATTCCAGATTTTGGGGAAAGGCCTTTTAGCCCAACTCGATGCGGCAAAGATATTGAAGTAGCTGTTAAAAAAAGAGGCCAATTCACAAAAAAAATTTTTGATTTAGAAATAGGATCTTATGTTGGGGTGCGCGGCCCTTATGGAAATGGCTTTAGCCTCAATGGAGTGAAAAAAGCTTGTGTCGTTGGTGGTGGAATAGGCATAGCGGCCCTTGTTAATCTTACAGAATCGCTGAAAGCGGCAGGAGCTCATATAGATATCATTTATTCCGCAAAGAAATGCGAAAACATGGTTTTTCTTGATAGGCTTAAAAGAAATGCCAGGGTTATTGCAATAGAGGAAGAGAAATGCGATAAAACAATTGCTGCATTGACTAATCTAGCGAAAGAAAAAAAATATGATTGTGTCTATTGCTGTGGACCTGAGCCATTTATGGCTGAAATAAGCGAATTTTGCAAAAAGGCCCATATAAGAGCACAATTTTCGCTTGAGCGAAAAATGAAATGCGCTGTGGGAGTCTGCGGCTCTTGCGCTACTGCAAACGGACTTGTTTGTGTGAAGGGGCCTGTTTTTTCAGGAAAAGATTTTGAAAAATATTTGGCTTTTAAATTGGATACTTCAAAGCAATTAAGCAGCACATCTTGTCCTTGTAAAACTCGTCATCAAGGCACTTGCACTTAAAAGAGCCGCTGTCCATCCACTCTACCTTTATCTCTGGAAGATCCTCTTCAATGTAAG